>JAQBQJ010000174.1 GCA_028287065.1 Labilithrix sp.
AAATTCTGATTCCTGTTCCTGTTCCTGTTCCTGTTCCCTGTTCTCTTCTGACGTGACCCGTCGCTAGACGGTCGCAGTCGCGACGGGGCCTGTGGCCGACGCGCTCGACAGCTCGTGCACCGTCAGCGACGCTGCCGGCACCGCCGACCGGGCCAGGTCGACGACGCGCGCATGGTGCGTGAAGAAGAGGACCTGCATGCGCGTTGCGACCTCCGCGATGACTTGCAGCGCAGCGCCGGAGCGTTCGTCGTCGAACTGGATCAGCACGTCGTCGAGGACGAGCGGCATCGGCTCGGCCAGATCCGCGTAGCGAAGCAGGCTCGCCAGACGCAGGCTCAGATACAGCTGATCGCGCGTGCCCTCGCTCAGGCCGTCGACGTCGACTTCGACGTTGCCCTCGCGCACGCACTTGATCACGACCCTGTCCTTGTCGTTGAAGCCCGCGCGCACGCCGGCAAAGCTCCCGAGCGTGAGACGCGCGAAGAGCTGCGACGCCTTCGTGAGCATCGGGCCCTGGTTCTCCTCGCGATAGCGCTCGATCTCGCGTGCGAGGATCAGGCTGCCGACCCGCGCACGCACGAAGCGCTCGACGTTGGAGCGAATGCGCTCGAGCGCCTCTTGCGCCTGCGCCGCCTGCTCCGCGGCGCCGGTGTCGGCACGCATCTGCTCCAGACCGAGCTCGTTGCGCGCGATCGAGTGCGTCTCCTTCGTGAGCTCGTCGTCGAGCTCGACGAGCCGCGCGTCCGCGTCTTCGAGCGCCCGCGCGGCGGCGTCGGCATCGGCGACGAGCGCTGCGACGTCATCGGGGACCACGCCCGCGCTTCCGTCGTCGAGCTCCGCGAGATGGGCAACGGCGTCGTCGAGCGCGCTCTCGGCCGCGACGGCCTTCTCCCTCCGCGCGCCGAGCTGCGCGACGATCTCGCGTGCTTCGAGGCCGCTCAGATCCGGCGCGAGCTCCGCAGCCGCGCGCGCCGCCTCTTCCTCGAGCTCGCGCGTCTCGGCGCCCGCGGCGGCCGCGCGCGATTCGACGTCGGCGCGCTGATCCTCGAGCGCGAACAGCTCGCGCAGCGCGTCCAGCGCGCGCGTGACCTCGTCGGCGTCCGCGTCGTCCGAGATCCCGAGCGGCGACACGAGCTCGGACAGCTTCGCGCGTGCCTCGCCGAGCGCGGCTTCGTCGCGCGTCGCCACCGCCCGTCGCTCCTCGATCTTCGCCTCGAGCGCTGCGATCGCCCGCGCAGCCTCGGCCGCGGCGCGCTGTGCCCCTTCGACGCGTGCGAGCAACGTCGAAGCGACGTCGAGCACCCCGACCAGCGTCGCGCTCGTGCTCGCGGTCGTGCTCGGATCGACGCCCGCGACGGCGACGAGCAGCTCCTCGCGCGCCTTCTCCATCGTGCGCGCGCTCTCCGCGGCATCGAGCTCCGCCTCGCGGACGGCCGCGAACGCCTCGACGATCTGCGCGTGCTTCGCCGCCCACGCGCGCATCTCGGCGAGCCCGAGGCGTCGCTCGACGACCACACCGATCGCGGCTTTCCACAGCGCGACGTGCTCGTCGTCGATCGCGGCGCGCTCGCTCGCGGCGGTCTCGCGCTCACGGGTGGCATGCGCGCGCTGCTGCACGAGCGTCGCGTGCTGCGCCCGCAACCTCGCGAGTGTCGTGACGCGGTCGGCCTCGACGATCATCCGATCGGCGAGCACGTCCGCGTCGCGAACGGCGCGCTCGAACGCGGACGTGAGCGCGAGCGACGGCGCTGCCCCCGCATCGCGCACGCGCGCCCAGGCCTCGTCGCGAGCGTCGCGCGCGGCGCGAAGCTCGGCGGCGGTCGGAGGCGCGAAGTCACCCGTCGCCTCGGCGACGTCCTGCTCGGTCTTGGCGAGGTGCGCCTCGAGCTCGGCGAGCTTGTCGCTCCTCTTCGAGAGCAGTCGCTCGGCCGCAGCCGCGCGCGCAGCGAGCTCGTCGAGAACCGCCTCGGAAGGAGGCCGCAGCGTGACGAACGCTTCGATCGGACGCGTACGTGAATCGACGATGCCTGCTGCCGCAGCCTTCGCCTCGACGTCGCTCCGGCGGCGCGCGGCGCGCGTGGTCTCCGTCGCGTGGCGCGCGGCGAGATCGCCGAGCTTGCGTGCCTGCGCCACGGCGCGTTCGAGCGCGGCGAGGGCGACGGAATCCACGCGCGCGGCTTCGGGCACGTTCGCGCGCAATCGAGCGAGCTCGCGCTCCTCGCTCGCGAGCTGCGCGCGGCAAGACTCGAGGCGCTCGCTCAGCACCGTGCGTTCGTGGAGGTGCTTCTGGATCCGCGCCTGCGTTCGCACGTCGACGCGCAGCGCCTTGGCATCGGCGGGTACGCCGGCACGACGCGCGGCCTCGGCGACGCGATCGCGAAGCCGCTCCGACGCTGCGGTGTCGTCGCGATGCGCCGTGAGAGCGCGCTCGTACGCCGTGAGCCGCGAGCAGAGCGACGCGATGCGCGCCGCGTGTCGCCCGACCTCACCGAGCTCGGCGAGCACGGCCGTCGCCTGCGCGCGCTTCCGCTCGAGCGGGATCCGCTGCTTCGCGCGCTGGATCTGCGCGCGTCTCGTCGCGAGCTCGGACCGCTGCGCCGCGAGCTCGGCGCGACGCTTGCGTCCTTCTTCGAGCGCCTTCTCCTGGACGACGAACGCCTCGGGCAGGCGCTGCGTCTCCTTGATCGACTTCGTGGCCTCGGTGAAGGCCTTCAGCGCCTCGTTGAGCGGAAGCGAGGTGCCGCGCGGCTTGTAGATCGAGTCGGCCTCTTTCTCGAGCTGCTCGAGCAGACGGCGCGCGTCGCCGCCGCCGCCCACGCTCGCATCGAAGAGACTTCCGCCGACGTCGCCGCCGCCGGCGAGGAGCGCCTTCGCGCCGAGCTGCAGCCTCCGCAGATCGAGGCCGAACGCGTTCTCGAACGTGCTCTGCGTGACGCCGCGGAGCATGCGCTGCAAGACGGCGTCGTCGATCGGCTGCCCGGCGTCGTCGAGGAGCGTCTTCGCTGCGCCTTTCCTGCGCACGACCCGGAGGCGCGTACCGTCGTCGCCGGCGAGCGTCGCTCCGATGCGGAGATCGGACGGCTTGTGCAGATGCGCGTCGAGCGTGTGGACGTCGATCCCGTAGAGCAGCCCGTTGATCGCGCGGAGCGTCGTGCTCTTGCCGGCCTCGTTGCGGCCGAAGACGACGTGGATGCCCGGCGCCGAGAGATCGAGATCGAGCCCGCGGAAAGGGCCGTACGCGATGAGCTGCAGCTGCGCGATGCGCATCTCAGCTCTGCGCTCCGTCGCGCGACGGCGACTCGAGGAGACGCGGGAGGAGCGTCTGCTCGACGTCCTCGACGATGGCGCGGAGCATCGCGACGTCCGTGAGCACGAGCGCGCCCTCGCCCTCGCGCAGCTCGGACGGGAGCTTCTTCTCGAGCTCGGCGAACGACGCGGCGAGCGCGGCGAGCTCCGCGGGGTCGTCCTTGATCGTCGCGAGACGGCGCGCGAGATGACCGACGGCGCCGGCGTCCTCGCGGACGACGGCGAGATCGAAGGTCGCGCGGGTCTGCACGAGGATCTTCTCGAGCCACACGCCGTCGCCGAGCGCGTCGTTCGCGGCGGCACGGAGCTGCGCGACGAAGTAGTCGGCGTCGTTGCGGAGCGCGCCGCTCGCGCGCGTGGTCCCGGTCACGATCACGCGCGCCGCCAGCAGCCGATCGGGGCACGCGGCGCCGCGCTTCTGGAGCGCATCACGCGCGCGGTCCACGACCTCGATCGCGTCGGATGCGCCGGTCGCGTCGACGATCACCTGCTCCCATCGCACGACGTCGAGCGCGCGATGCTCGACCGACGCGACGGTGCCGCCCTCGACGGTGACGAGGCTCGCGCCCTTCGGTCCGGTCTCCTTCGCGTGACGGCCCTGGAGGTTCCCGGGAAAGACGATCCACGGATCCTCGCTGAGCACCTCGCGTGCGTGCACGTGGCCGAGAGCCCAGTAATCGTAGCCTTTCGCGCGCATCGTCTCGAGCGACGTCGGCGCGTAGCGATCGTGCCCCTCGCGGCCCTCGACGCACGTGTGGAGGAGCCCGACGTTGAACGCGCCGCGGACGGCGTCCGGGTAACGTGCCGCGAGATCGTCCGTCGTCGCCTTCTGCGGAAAGCTCTGGCCGTGGATCACCGTGTCCGCCGCGGCGATCTCGAACGTCTCGGCCTTCTTCGACGACAGCTCGTGGACGTTGTCGGGCAAGCGCAGGCTGAGGCTCTTCGTGATCGCGCTCATCGCGTCGTGATTGCCGCGCACGATCACGACGGGGATGTTCGCCTCGCGCAGGCGCGTCATCTGCGTCGCGAAGAAGAGGCCTGTCGAGAAGTCCTTCCAGCTCCCGTCGAACACGTCGCCGGCGAGCAGCAGGAACGCGGCGCGCTCGTCGATGCAGAGCGCGACGAGGTTCTCGAGCGCACGGCGCGTGGCGGCACGGAGACGAGCGGCTGGTGCGCCCTCGTACCGGTCGAGCCCGCGCAGAGGGCTGTCGATGTGGAGATCGGCAGCGTGAACGAACTTCACGCCGCGACTGTAGCAGACGCGGCGCACGTCGCAGATGCGCATCCGGCGTGCTCGCGCTCGCGCGCGACGGTGGACGTCGCAGGTTTTCCCCAGACGAGCCACGCGTCGCCGAGCTCGTGACCGAGGAGCCCGGTCGCCTCCGAGGTCGCGAGCGCGTCGTCGAGCACCGCGCGCTCGGCAAACGAACCGAGGAGCGTGAAGTGCGTGGTGTCCGACTCGTGGACACCGGTGAGGATCCCGTCGACGAGTGCGCGCGCCGTGGTGGGACCGAGCAACAGATCGGTGACTCCGCACGCGGCATGGAGGGGTCCGTTGCCCGCCACACGCGCCGCCGACTCGAGCGCGCGCGCGACGCTCGTGCCGACGGCGAGGACGCGCCCCCCCCGTGCCTTCGCCCGGAGCACCGCGCGGACGGCCCCCTCCTCTACCTCGAAGCGCTCGGGGAGCGGAAGACGCCCGTCGATCTCGGGGTCGCCCGTCGCAGACAGCCCGGCGGCATGCGTGACGAACGCCACGTCGACGCCGCGCTTCCGCAACGCGAGCAGCGTCTCGATGCGAACGGCACGCCCTGCCGAGGGCATCTCGACGGCCCACGGCCGAGCCGCCCAGACGTTCTGCACGTCCCAGAGGGCGAGCGGCGCAGGCACGTGTGCATACTGCACGGGTCTTCCCGCCCGGTAGAGCGCAGCCCAGATCGATGCGCCGTGGGCATCCGGCTCTCCGGCGAGCTCGAGCTCGATGCGAACGAGCCGGCGCGAGAACGACGCGACGGCCAGCACGCGCGCGACGAGCTCGTCACCCACGCGCAATCGATCGCCGGCGACCACGCGCGGAGGCGGCGGGCGGTCCTCGGTGCGCGTGCGATGGTCCCCTTCGCCGAGCAGCGCCGCCGTGAAGCGCAGGCTGCCGTCGAGCGCGCCCGCCAGCCGGATCTCGAGGGCCTCCCCCGAAGCGCTCCGCGCCTGGAGCGACGCCGGAAGCGTCGCGGCGTCGTTCACGACGACGACATCGCCGGGGTCGAGGAGCTCGGGAAGTGTGCCGGCGCTCACGATCCGAGACGTCGGCCGCTCGGCATCGACGACGAGGATGCGGATGTCGCGTGCGGCGCGTGGCTCGGTCGCGGACTTCATCAGGAGCCTCCCGGCACGTCGGACGCGGCGACGCGCGAGCCGTTCGGGAACGTGTCCGCCGTGCGGATCAACGTCACGAGCCGCGCGGCGACGTCCGCCGGGCGTGCGAGCGTCGTGCGATCGGCGTCGGGCATCGCGTCGGCGTGCATCTTCGTGTCCATCTCGCCGGGATCGACGGCGAGGAAACGCACCGGGTCGAGCTCGGCGGCGAGCGAGCGCGCGAGGTGATCCTGCGCGGCCTTCGAGATCCCGTACGCGCCCCACCCCGCATACGCGCTCACCGCGGCGTCGGAGCTGACGAACAGCACGAGCCCTCGCTCCCGGAGCACCATCGGTCCGGCGAGCGCCTTCGTCAGGCGGAACGGCCCGACGAGGTTGACCGCGAGCACGCGCTCGAGATCTTCGCACTCGGTATCCAGCAAGAGCGGCATCGGCACTGGTCCGAGGGTGCTCGCAGCATGCACGACGACGTCGATGTCGCCGGCGAGCGCCGCCGCCGCTCCCGAGATCCGATGCACCGCCTCCTTGTCGCCCACGTCGAACGCGAGGCCGTGCGCTTCCCCTCCAAGGCCGCTCGTCGCCGCGTCGTCGCGAACGACCCTCACCGCCCCATCGAGGTCACGCGTGTTCCGCGCGACCATCACGACCTTGGCGCCTTCACGCGCGAGCTCTCGCGAGAGCTCGAGCCCGAGCCCTCGGCTCGCACCGGTCACCAGCACGCCTGCGTTTCGAATGTTCATGCCCGCCTCCATGAGACGAGCATGCGCTTTCCCTCTCGTAAGATGGCATTCGTGCCAATGTATTGGAGGAGTGCTACCTCGTTGTCATGGACGACGTAGCCACGCGGCTCGGCAGGAACATGCGGAGCCTCCGCGAAGGCCGCGGGCTGACCCAGGCGCAGATGGCCAAGACGGCGAATCTCCCGCGCGCGACGTGGGCGAACCTCGAGTCCGGCACGGCGAACCCCACGCTGGCGGTGCTCGATCGTGTCGCGACGGCATTCCAGGTGACGATCGAGGAGCTCATCGCCGGACCGCGCTCCGAGGCTCGGCACTATCCGAAGGACACGCTCCCGGTGAAGTCACGGGGCGCGGTCGCGATCCGGAAGCTCCTGCCCGATCCGATACCGGGCATGGAGCTCGATCGGCTCGAGCTGCCGCCCTACGCGAAGATGACCGGCATCCCGCACACGCCGGGCACGCGCGAATACCTCACGTGCGAGTCCGGGGAGATCGTCCTCATCGCGTCGGGCGAGGAGTATCGGCTGGCGGCCGGCGACGTCGTCGCGTTCCGCGGCGATCAGCGCCACTCGTACAAGAACGCGGGCGGCCGCACGGCCGTCGCGTACAGCGTCGTCGTGATCGCGCGGCGGTAGAGGCGCGCTCCGCTACGACGCGCGGCGCGACGTCGTGCGGCGGTCACGCGTGAACGCGGCGGTCAGCTTCTCCGCGAGCTCGTCGATCTCGCCCGGACCACCTCGGCGATCGGTCCCGCGACGGTTGCCGAAGGCCATGCGCAGCTCGGCGACGCTGCGCGACTTCCAGCCGGACCGCCGGTGCATCAGCTCGTGCGATCCGCAGAGCGAGATGCACGGCTCGTCGGCGAGGTCGACCTCGACGAGACCGCGCGCATCGGACATGCCGCAGACCGCGCACGGTCCCGTCGCCGCGCTCGACACCGTCGCGCGCGGGTGGTCCGCCTCGTTGCTCGTCGTCGCACGCCCACGCTGCTTCCGCATCATGGCCTCGAAAATCGCCGAGCCCGCCGGCTCGGGCCAACTTTCCGTCGCAACGGCGCCGGTGTATACCCCTCGTCATGGCTACTCACCTCGTGACGGGCGGCGCTGGGTTCATCGGGTCCTCGATCGCCGAGGCGCTCCTCGCGAAGGGCGAGCGCGTCCGGATCCTCGACAACTTCTCGACCGGCCGCCGGAGCAACCTCGAGTCCTTGAAGGGCCAGGTCGAGGTCATCGAGGGCTCGGTCACCGACCCCGAGGTCGTGAAGCGCGCGATGAGCGGCGCCGAGGTGGTGTTCCACGAGGCGGCGATCCCGTCGGTCGCGCGCTCGGTCGAGAACCCGGTCGAGTCGATGGAGGCCGGTGTCATGGGAACGACCGTCCTGCTCGAGAGCGCACGGCAAGCGAGGGTCCGTCGCGTGATCTTCGCCGCGAGCTCGGCGGCCTACGGCGACACGCCCACGCTCCCGAAGGTCGAGACGATGACGCCGGCGCCGCTCTCGCCGTATGCGGTCTCGAAGCTGACGTGCGAGCACCTCATGTCGGTGTTCTCGCGCCTCCACAAGATGGAGACGCTGAGCCTGCGTTACTTCAACGTGTTCGGTCCGCGGCAGGATCCGACGAGCGAGTACGCCGCCGTCATCCCGAACTTCGTCACGGCCGCGCTGAAGCACACGCGTCCCGTCGTTTTCGGTGACGGCGAGCAGACGCGCGATTTCTGCTTCATCGACAACACGGTCGGCGCGAACCTCCTCGCCGCCTCGACGCCGAACAAGCTCTCCGGCGAGGTCGTGAACATCGCGTGCGGCGAGCGCATCTCGCTGAACAAGCTGCTCTCGCTGATCAGCGAAGAGTCCGGCTTCAAGCTCGAGCCCGAGTACAAGCCCGGTCGCGCCGGCGACGTCCGCGATTCGCTCGCGTCGATCGATCGCGCGCGCGCGCTGATCGGCTACGAGCCGAAGGTCGACGCTCGCGAGGGCCTGCGCCGCACCATCGCCGCCTTCAAGGCGATGTACGCGTGAACACGATCGGATAGACCACCGTCACGATCCCGCCTTCGGGCTGCGAGAACGTGAGCGACTGGAACGCACGCGTCACGCACTGCACGACGGCGGCGTCGGGGAGCGTCGTGTCCGACCACGGGGACGCGAGCGCGACCTCTCCGTCGCGCGCGATCACGAACTTCACGGCCACGCGGCCCTCGAGGTCCGGAGTGCGCGCGAGGCCCGCCTCGTAGCACGCGCGGAATCGACCGAAGCCTTGGCGCACGGTCCGTTGCACGGACTCGGGCATGAGGCGGCCTGTCACCTGCGTCGTGCTCCCGCCTCCCCAGACCATGGAGTACGTGCGTGGCTCGTGCTCGCGGCGAAGCGGCTTCGCGCCCGCGCCGAGGCCCTGCCCGACGAAGGCGCCTGCGGTGCGGCCGATCGTGCCGATCGACGCGAGCTTCACGCCGGCGCCATGGCCACCGCCTCCCTGGCCGGGTCCGGTGAGACCGAGCCCGCCGAGCCCGGCGGCATCGTCGATGGTCTGGCCGAAGATGTTGCCCATCGCGGACGGCCCGCTCTCGGCCGCGAAGGCCGAGCTACCGACGCGGCTCGCTACGCTGTCCGCGCTCAGCATCGCGATGAGGCCGAACGTCGCCGCCTCTTCGTGCTCCGGCTGGATCACGCGACGTGTCTCGCCGTGGGTCGCGCGCGCGCGCGCGACGACGTCGGTGGTCTTGGAGGGATTGCCGGCGGCGGCTCGTTCCTCGTCGGGCGTCGGCGCGGACACGCCGAGCGCGCTCTCGGCGCGGCTCTTCTGCTGCGCAACCGCGAGCTCGGCGAGCGCGCGCTCCTCGGCGGAGGCGACCATGCGCTGCATCGTCTCGCGCGCGCCGTCTGCGAGCGCGCCTTCGTCGGCGCGTGAGTGTGCGACGAGCCCGAGCAGCACGATGTGCAGCGCAGCCGCGGCGAGGATCCCGAACGCAGTGCGCGCATCGGGACGTGGACGAGGGAGCTTCGCGACGTCGTCCGGCACGAGCGAGAGGCGCAAGAGCGCGCGGCCCATCCGAAGCGTCATGCGGCAACCCGCAGGTACTGCAATGCCGTTCGGGAGTCGGAGCGTGAACGCGCCCGCGTCGTCGGTCTCGCCGATCACGAGGTCGTCGCGCGAAGGGACGTCGAGCCCGAGATCGCGCACGCACAGCGTGGCGCGCGCCGCGACATGCCGGACGCCGATCGTGTCGCGGCCCCAGAGCAGCTTGGCCTCGACGAGGAGGCTCGCGTCCGCGCCGGCCTCGGGATCGACACCTTCGACGGTCTCGATCGACGCATACGGCGTGACGAGCGTGTGCGCCCTGGCCTCCCACATGACCGGGCTGACCGCGGGGGTCAGGAAAAGTTCCGCGCGATCAGGCCGGCGAGGGCTCCGGCTCGCCGATTCGGGGCGCGGGCCCCCAATCGGGCCGAACGAGCGCGCGCACGAGACCGGCGCCGAACCCGACGCCATGCGCGACGTGCATCACCGGATAGGCGGCCCACGCGATGGGGATCGTCGCGAAACCCTCGCCCCGCGCGACGCGAACGGCGGCGGCGCCGGTCACGAGCGCATAGGCCGCGAGGGCGAACGGCGTGATCGGCTGGACGCTCGACGTGGCGACGAGCGCGCCTCCGCCGACGACGATCGCGAGCGGCGCCAGCGCGCGAATCGACGCGAGGCGTCGCTCCTTGACGGTGCGACGCGCGCGGCTGCGTCCGAGCAGGTACTGCCGCTTGAAGAGCTCCTTGAACGAGCCGGCATCGGCCTTGTGCACGACGATGTCCCGACGGACGGTCACCGCGCCTCCGGACTGCGTGATGCGATGCGAGAGCTCGTCGTCTTCTTCGACGCGCGTGCCGGGATCGAACATGCCGATCCGATCGAACACGCGGCGTCGGACCGCGCCGAGCAGCGCGGGGACCGGCTCCGATCCGCGCGCGAGCTCTGCACCGGCAGCGAACGCGAGCTTCGTCTTCTGCGCGGCGGAGAGCGCGCGCTCGACGAGCGTCCGTCCCGTGGCGCGCGGAACGATCGCGAGATGGTCGGCGGGCGAGGCGGCGAGCGCCTGCACGCACTTGGAGACGTGCGTCTTGCCGTAGTCGCCGCCGGGGTCCATCGGCACGACGATCTCCCCGCGACCGGCGCGGAGGATCTCGTTGAGCGCTGCCGCGCGCGTGCGCTTGGGGTTGTCGAGCATGCGCACGCGAGGGTCTTCGGCGGCGATGCGCACGATGATCTCGCGCGTCGCATCCATGCTCATCGCGTCGGCGACGATGATCTCGACGAGCTCGTTCGGGTAATCCTGCGCGATCGCGCAGCGCAAACAGGCCTCGATGCGCGCCTCGTCTTCGCAGGTGCTCACCGCAACGGTCACGAAGGGCTTGTTCTCTTCCATGACGCGCCAACCATAGCGCGATTCAACCCGCCCCTCCTCTTACTCCCCTCTCCTCTTACTCCCCTCTCCCGCTTCGGGAGAGGGGCCGGGGGTGTGGCTTCGGGAGAGGGGCGGGGGTGAGGCGCGGCGGCGGCTGGCCGCGAGACCGAGCACCGCAGCGAGGATGCCGGCCAGCGGGCCGAAGTCCGAGCTGCCGTGCCCACCCACGTTGCAACCGGCAGAGTCCTGCGGCGCGAGCGTGGTCTTCTTCTTCTTCGGCGTGGTCCCGCTCGTGCCCGACGTGCCGTCGGTCCCGTCGTCGGCCGTGCCGTCGGTGGTGCCCGTGTCCGTGCCAGTGGCCGCGCCGGCGCCGGGATCCCCGTCGGTGCCGGTGCCCGTGCCGGGCGCGCCCGGGACCGGGATGGCCTTCGGATCGACGATCGTGGTGGCGCATGCGCCCTGCACGACGCCCGTGGCCTTCCACGCGCAGTCGATGATGTTCTGCTCGTTCTCGGTGAGCGTGATGTCCTTCGCGGCCTGCATCACGGCCTGCGCGGCCTGCGCGAAGTTCGTCGTCGAGAGGAAGTACTTCGTGTTCGCGCGATACCAGAGCGCTTCGCTCTTCTCCCAGCCGATGCCGAACTTCACGGCCGTACCGGACGTCGGGTTCGTGCCGCCCATCGTCATGAGGAACGCGGCGTTGTTCGGGATGCCGCTGTTGATGTGCACGCCGCCGTTGTCCTGCTGCGTCTGGACGTACGACTTCATGTTCGCGGGCTGCTGGCCGCGGGACGGCGTCTTGAAGTCGCGGAGCCCCGTGCTGGTCTTCGCGATGTTCTCGCCCATGATCCAGTTCTTCGTGTCGTCCGGCTTGAGCGAGTGCTCGATGAAGACGCCGAAGATGTCGCTGACCGACTCGTTGAGCGCGCCCGGCTGTCCCTGGTAGTTCAGGTTCGAGGTCTTCTCGGTCACGCCGTGCGTGAACTCGTGCGCGACGACGTCGAGGCCGGCGGAGAGCGGCTTGAAGAGATCGCCGCCGTCGCCGTAGCTCATTCCGGTGCCGTCCCAGAACGCGTTGTCGTAGGCCTGACCGAAGTGCGCGGTGGAGAGCATCGCGCCGCCGGCCCCGTCGATCGCGTTCCGCGCGTGGACCTTCTTGTAATAGTCGAACACCACGCCGGCGTATGCATGCGCATCGACCGCGGCGCCGGGCCCGACGCCCGTGTCCCAGCTCGTGAGCGACGTCGACGTGACCGCCTTCGCGCCCTGGCCGGGGCCGACCTGCTGGCCGTTCGCGTTGTACGTGCTGATCGTCACGCCACGCGACGTGTCGGTCATGGTGTACGTCGTGCCGGTCTGCGCGACCTGGAACTTCTTCGAGTCGCCGAGGACGCCGGCGCCGGTCGCCTCGATCGTCTGGAGGTTGTTGTAGCGGTCGAGGATCTCGCCCGTCTTCGCGTCGACCTTGGTGACCCAGATCGCGGGCTCGTCGCCGAACACGGCGCGGACGGTATACTCGAACGCGAGCGCCGCAGGGCGGCCGGTGCGCGCGAAGATCACGAGCTTGCCGTCGCTTGCCTGGAGCTGGCTCTCGTCGACGTTCTTCGTGGTCGCGATCACGTCCTGCACGGCGACGTCGCGGCTGACCTTCGCGGTGATCTTCGGCTCGAGGTCGAGGTCCTGGATGCCCGCGATGTAGTTCGCGTCGATCGACGTGAGCCGGCCCTGCGCGTCGTAGTGCGCGGCGAGCTCGGCGCCGGCGACGGGAACGCCGTGCATGACCTGCTGGAAGCGCACGTGCGTCATCGCGAGGTGATCGACCTCGGACTTCGAGAGCGACAGCTCTGCGGCCGCGTCCTTCATCTTGAACAGATCGCGGTACTGATCGACGAACTCGACGGTCGCTTGCTGTGCCGACTTGCCGGGCACGAGGAGCGGCTTGGCCGACGCCGTGCGCGAACCGGAGAGGTGCGCGGGCGTCGCGAAGTCTTCGTGCTGCATCCACGTCCAGCTGCGGCCGCTCTCGGCCTGGAGCTTGTCGAATGCGCGGACCTGCGCGGGCGTGACGCCCGAATCGCCGATCGCCGGGACGGCGCCTTCGCTGCCGCTGCTGCCGGTCTCGTTCGCGGGTCCCGTGCTGCAGCCCACGGCAACGATCGCGAGCGCAAAAAACGCGAGCTTCCTCATCTCGTCTCCCTGAAGCCTGCGACCCCCCTCTCCGAAGGGGCCGCCGCTTGCGGGGCCCGTGTCGCAATGGATGGGCCAAGTGGAACGCGCGCTTTCCACACGCAACCCGGGCGGAAAACAGCGCCGATCGCCGCTTTCTTTAGGCACCGTGTGCGAGGTAATCGACAGAAACGCGGAGAGTTCCTCTCCGGGGATCTGCCCGCAGGGAGCAGCCCGGTGATTCAATGATCCACGAGCCTGGATGTGGGCGCATGTACGCCCCCGTCCTTAGTTCCGTCCCCCGTCCTTAGTTCCGGCGCCCGTCCTTAGTTCGGGCGGCGGTCCTTAGTTCCGGAGGAGGTCGGCGATCTCCGGGGGGAGCAGGCCATACGTCTCGGCTGCGGCGATGAGGCCCGCGTTCGGCGCGAGATGGCGGAGGAACTCCTTCGCGTACGGCGTGCCCGAGAGGCCGTGCACGCGCGTGACGAGACGCGGGAGCCCACGAGCGATCGCATCCTTCGCGTGATCGGGACGACCGAGGTCCACGCATGCGTCGTGGAGCGCGAGATAGATCGGCGCTTCGTTGAGCAGGCTCGGCGATCCGTGCTCGAGCAGACCCGCGGCCTCGGTCGCGATCTCGACGGCGCGATCGGGCGAGCCGCAGCGTCGCTCCGCCTCCGACCACAATCCGAGCGCGACAGGGACGACGTCGAGCATCTTCGTCGCGCGATAACCGCCGGCCGCCGTCTTGAGGAGCGTGCGTGCTTGCTCGGCGGGCGTCGAGCCGCGCAGCGATGCATCCGCGCCCTGACGCGGACCGACCGGTCCACCCGCAGACTTGCCGTCGTTGAGGAGGAGCTCCGCGCCGCGATAGTAGAGGACGCCGAGCGTCGCGCGATCGTGCGGCACCCATGCGCCCGACACCGCGTTGTCGGCGATCGCGCGCGGATCGGCGAGCAGCGCATCGAGCGACGTCTCGGGGCCGAACGTCGACACCCAGCAGAGCAGGATCATCTGCCCGTGACGGACGGTACCCGGAGAGCCGACGGCCTGCGCGAGCGCGATGCCGCCTTCGATCGCGACGCGCGCCTCTTCCTTCGCGCCCATCGTCGTGAGCGCGAACCCCACGTTGATCGTGAGCGTGGCTTCGCGCGTCTTCAGACCGGCAGCGGCCGCTGCGCGCGCTGCGCTACGACGCGCTTCGAGCGCCGCGCCGACGTCGCCGCTTGCTTGCCTCACGACCGCGAGCGTCTGCCATGCATCGACGGCGGCGCCGGGAATCCCGTGCGCGCGCGAGAGCTCGAGGAGCGAGTCCGCGACGTCGGCCGCCTTGTCGAGCTCGCCCGCGAACGCGAGGCGCGATGCGAGCGCCGCGGCGCTGCGTGCCTCCTCGTCGAAGAGGCCCGCGGCCTTCGCGCGACGAATGACGTCCACGAGGCCCGCGCTCGTGTCGGGACCGCCGCCGGACGCATCCTCGTAACGCATGCGAGCGCCGAGCGCGCGCACCTCGGAGGCCTCGTCGTGGATCGAGTCCTGCATCGCGCGCACGGCGGTGTCGCGCTCGCCCGCGCGAGCATCGAGACGGTTCCACGCTTCGTCGAGGATCTGCGCGCGCGCGAACTGCGTGGGCTTGTCTTCGGCGAACGCGAGCGACTTCTCCGCGAGCCGCACCGCCTCGCCGAGCGCGTTCGCGGCGAGCGCACGACGTGCCGCTTTTTCCAGGTAATTGGCGGCCTGCACGGCCTCGCCGCCGAGCTCGAGATGGCGAGCGACGATCGCGTCGTCCTCGGCCATCTTCGCGAGCCATCGGCCCGCGCGCGCGTGCAGCTCCTTGAGCTGATCGTCGCCGAGCGAGGCATACGCGACCTCGCGTGTGAGCGCGTGCTTGAAGGCCCACTCGCGCGTGTCCTTGAAGCGCGAGCTCGCCTGCTCGACGATCACCTCCGCTGCGGTGAGCGCGCGCATCACCTCGGCGGCGCTTCGCACGCCGAGCGCGGTGAGGCCGGCGTCCCAGACCTGCATGCCGAAGACGCTGAGCTTCGTCGAGGCCTCGCGGACGTCCTCGTCGAGCGCGTCGAGCGAGACCTGGATGGCCGCCTCGATCGTGGGCGCGCTCGCGGCGTCGCGGCCTTGGTGGGCGAGCCGCGCCAGCTCTTCGGCGAAAAGCGGCGAGCCGCCGGCCTGCGTCGCGATCGACTCGACGAGCACCTCGCCGTCGGCGCTGTCGGCCTTGTCGCCGAGGATGGCCTTCGCGATCGCGCGCACGGTGCGACGCGCGAGCGGGCGCAGCTCGATGCGGACGTGATCGCGTCCCGAAAAACGTGCCGGATCGTCACGCCACAACGTGGGCCGCGCCGTTGCGAGCACGAACACCGAGTGGCCCACCGCGCGACCGAGGAGGTGGTCGAGCCACGCGAGCGACTCGAGGTCGGCCCACTGCGCGTCTTCGACGGCGATCACGAGCGGCGCTTCGAGCGACACGCGGATGGCCATGTCGGTGAGCGCCATCCACAGCGCGTCGCGTGCGGCGCGAGCATCGACGCTCTCGGGCAGCGGCTCGTTCGCGACGAGACGTGCGACGAGCTCGCGCGTGCTCGGACCGACGATGTCGACCTTCGCGAGGAGCGCATCCGTCGCGGACATCGCGTCCTCGAGGCCGGAGCCTTTCGCGACGCCCGCGATACCGCGGGCGACGTCGGCCATGATGCCGAGCGCGTGGCTCTTCGCGAACGACTCGGCGCGTACCAGCGCCACGCGCGGCGACGACGGATGCGACGCGACGCGCGATATCGCCTCGCGACGCAGGCGCGTCTTGCCGATGCCCGGCGCGCCGCTGATGGTGACGATGATCGGAGTCTTGTCCTCCTGGCATCGCTCGTAGGCGCTCACGATCTGCGAGAGATCCGCCTCGCGACCGACGAACGGCGAGCCGCCGGCGATGCCCTCCTTCTTCGCGGTGTTCTTCGGCCCGACCACCGAGGTGCCGTCGGCGCGCACCGCCATCTCGTAGCGACCGCGAGCGAGCTCGCTCGTGGTCGTGTCCGCGAAGACCTGCCCCTTCTGCGCATCGCGCGAGAGGGCAGCGGCACGGTCGACGACCTCGCCCGTGGGACGCGTGCGATCGATGCGCGTTCGTCCCGTCGCGACGCCGACGCGACATCCCGCCTTCGCGAGACGCAGCCCGAGATCGAGCGCGCGCACCGCTTCGTCGCCGAGCGCCTTCTTCACGCCGAGGTGCGCGACGATGGCGTCGCCTCCGAGCTCCGTCGCTTCTGCGCCGCGCGCGCGGAGATGCGCGATCAAACGCCCGCGCGTCGGGCCCTTCGGGACCGCGGTCGCGAGGATCGACGTGACGAGCCGCGAGCCGCCGGGGCGCGCCGACTGCAGGATCATCGAGCCCATGCTCTGCGGCGTGTTCCCGCTGTCCGGAGACTGCGTGCGTGTCGTCATCGGAGCGTGCTGGAGCTCCGTCGCGATCTCGCGCAGGCGCCGTGCGACCTCACCGGCGCCCTCGGGCCGATCCTCGGGGTGCGTCGCGAGCATGTTGCACAAGAGGTCGTCGAGCGAGATGGGGACGTCCGGGAAGATCTCGCTGAGCCGCGGCGCGGGCGTCGTGACGAGGCGCGCGAGGATCGCGACCGGCGTGGGCCCGATGTGCGGCGGGCGACCCGCGATCATCTCGAAGAGCGTCGCGCCGAGCCCGTAGATGTCGGCCCGTGCATCGACCTCGGCATCGCCGCGCGCCTGCTCCGGCGCCATGTACGCAGGCGTCCCGATGATCGCGCCGGTGCGCGTGAGGCGCGCGTCTTCGGCGGAGGCGACGCCGAAGTCGACGAGCTTCGACTCGATCGGCCAGTCGTGCCCGGCCTTGCTGCCGACGAGGATGACGTTCGACGGCTTGATGTCGCGATGGACGATCCCGACGCTGTGCGCGTATGCGAGCGCATCGGCGACGTGCGCGCCGACCTCGACCGCCTGCCCGAGCGTGAGCGGCGAGCGCTTCTGACGCTGGGCGATGTCCTCGCCGTCGAGCCACTCCATCGCGACGTACGGATGTCCCTCGTCGAGCTGTCCGAACGCGACGACGCGCACGATGCCGGGATGACTGAGCCCCGCGAGCACGCGGCCCTCGCGACCGAAGCGCGCCTCTTCGCCGGCATCGACGCCGGGGATCGCGATCACCTTCAGTGCGACGGGGGACTTCGAGACCTCGTCGGTCGCGCGATACACGATGCCGACGCCCCCACGCCCGACCTCGCGCTCGATGACGAAGCGGCCCGCGAGCAGCCCCTGAAATGCCGCGACCATCACACCACGAAGCGTACACCAGGTACGACCGCAGCGAGCCCCCCGGAAGGGGAGCGCTCACGCCGATGGTTTGACGAGCGGCCTCCGCGAAAGACCGACGAGAAACAGCTCGAAGCTGTTCGTGCGCACGCCTTCGGGACGAAGTGCGCGCTCCTCCGCGAAGATTCGCTTCAGCTCCTTCTTCGCGTTCGGGAAGTCCTCGCCCATGAAGATCTTTCCGACGAACGAGCCGCCCGGCTTCACGAGCTTCTCGGCGACGGCGAGCGCGCGCATGAACAGCTCGAAGCTGCGCGTTTGATCGCCGATGCGATTGCCCGTCGTGTTCGGGGCCATGTCGCTGAGCACGACGTCGTACGGCGCATACGCCTCGAGCGCCTCGTTCTCGAGCGACAGTGCATCTCCTTGAATCACAGTCGTGTTCTCGGGAACGGGCACCGTGATCTCCTGCAGATCGACGGCGAGCACCTTGCCGTTCCGGCCGACCTTCTGGGCCGTGTAGAGCATCCAGCTCCCCGGCGCGGCGCCCAGATCGAGCACGTGCATCCCTTGCTTCAGCAGCCGGATCCGGCGGTCGATCTCCTCGAGCTTGAAGACGCTGCGCGCGGGATACCCCTGCTGCTTCGCCGCGACCGTGAATCGGTCGGCGCCCTTGTACGGGTTCTTCGCGTTCCTGCCCTTCGCCATCGGTTTCCGCCTGCGACGAATCATTACAACACGGCAGGATGATTGGCTTCCTCCGTCGTACATCGGCATGGAACAGCGATGAACCGGGGGGATCGCGGCTGCCCCACCGCAAACGTCACGACTGCGTCTCACGACCTTCGGACTGCGGCCGAATCTGGGTGGTCGCCGGGGTTTTCACCGGGTTTTTCCGATGGACCGTGGGTTGCAGCTGCCGCATGCAGCAACATGAACCTCAAGTGCGTTTTTCACGTCAGCGCTGCCAGCATCCGGACCCCCGAGCCGCAGGCCGTTCGTGCACGCATGCCCAGCCTCCTCGATCTCGACATCGAGTGGAACGATCAGCCCGAGCCCCGCGGCACGTCGCACGAGACGTGGCAGCGCGCGCGCGGCTGGTCGAGCGAAGACTGAGCGTTCCGCGAAGAGCAACGCGCACAAAACGAAAAACCCGCACAGCTCTCGCTGCGCGGGTTCGTCAGTTTGGAGCGCGGCTATCGGCTGCGTTCAGGAGCGGCCGGCTTTGCGGAGGCGCTCCTTGACCGAGTGGCGAACGAGGACGATGCCGTTCTGACCGCCGGGGATGCCGCCCTCGATCATGAGGAGGCCCTTCTCGGAGTCGATGCGCGCGACCTTGAGGTTCAGGATGCTGACCGTCTCGCTGCCGTACTGGCCGGGCATCTTGACGTTCGGGAGCGTGCGACCGGGCGTCATGTTCGTACCGATCGAGCCGCCGTGACGGCGGTACTCGTGGGTGCCGTGCGTGTCGCTGCCGGCGCCGGCGAAGTTCCAGCGGCGCATGACGCCGGTGAAGCCGCGACCGCGGCTGATGCCGCGCGTGTCGACCATCTGGCCGGGCTGGAAGATCTCTTCGAGCTTGATCGGCGCGCCGATCTCGAACTTGGCGGCGTACTCCTCCGAGCAGCGGAGCTCGCGGAGCTCACGCTTCGGCGTCGAGCCGCGCTTCTTGAACGTGCCGAGCTGCGCCTTCGTGAGGTGCTTCTCCTTCGCGTCCTTCACGCCGAAGACGAGCGCGGTGTAACCGTCCGTCTCCTTGGTACGCTTGCCGACGACGGCGACTTCGCTCATGTCGAGGACGGTGACGCGCTGGACGGTGCCGTCGTCCTTGTAGAGCTGGGTCATCCCGAGCTTCTTGCCGATGATTCCGGGCTTCGTGTTCATGACGTTCGATCTTCTGCGCTAGCTGAGGGTGGATTCACGTGACAGAGACCGCGATGCATTCGTCGCGCGACGACGGTTCCTAGCGCAGGACCCGCGGGGCTTTCCCGATGCGTGAAGTCTCTTTTCCTCCCCACGAGGGGAAGGGCGGCGGACTTTGGTCGCTCGCCCCTCGTCCGTCAAGCGCGGCCATCAGGGTGAGGACGGAAGGTTTGCGCAGCTCAGCCGAGCTTCTTGATGGCCGCGCGCACGCCGTCGACGTGCTTCGCGGCGCTGAGCTCGCCCTGGAAGATCCCCGCGATCTGGCCCTTCTTGTCGATCACGAAGGTCATTCGGGCGGTTTTCCCGAGGATGTCGCGGAGAAAGCTCGTCGCGCCGTAGCTCCGGGCGAGGTCGCGGTTCTTGTCCGAGACGAGCGCGAACGGCACCTTGTACTCGGCGGCGAACTTCTCGTGGGACTCGTTCGAGTCCACGGAGACGCCGATCACCTCGGTGTCCTGGCTCTCGAGGTCGGCGTACATATCCCGCATCCCGCACGTTTCTTTCGTGCAGATCGGCGTGAAATCACCGGGATAAAAGTAGAGGACGACGTTCTTCTTGCCGATGAAGTCGCTCAGCTTGAGCGCCTTCCCCGCGCTGGACACCACGTCGAAATCGGGGGCCTTCTGACCGACGGAGAGGGACATGTATCGGCTGAGTTAGCATGACGACGCGCCTGGTGGGGCGTCGTTGACAGGTGGGTAGCTGCGTGCTTTAAAGCGCGCCCCTCGGGCCCGCTGGAGCAGCAGTTTTCCCCAGCTTTTCGCAAACTCGCCCGCGCCCGCCCGCGCCCGCCTACGTACGACTTCTGGAGACGCCATGCAGAACGCGAAGATCGCCGCCATTGAGAACGAGCAGCTCCGGACGGGGATGCCCGACTTCCGCGTCGGTGACACCGTTCGCGTCCACTACAAGATCGTCGAAGGCGACAAGGATCGCGTTCAGGTCTTCCAGGGCGTCGTCCTCAAGCGTCACCGCGCGGGCGCGCGCAGCACGTTCACCGTGCGCAAGGTGAGCTTCAACGTCGGCGTCGAGCGCCAGTTCCTCTCGCACTCGCCGCGCATCGACAAGGTCGAGATCGTGTCGAAGGGCGTCGTCCGCCGCGCACGTCTCTTCTACTTGCGCGACCTCGCCGGCAAGGCGGCGCGCGTCAAGGACGCGAAGGACACCTGAAAACGGGGCCATTGGCATCGACCTCGACGCCGATGCCTTCGTTGGCCGCTGCGATGCGTGCTCACGTACAGGAGTACGTTCCGCGCGCTTCTCGCGGCCGCCTCGGCCTCGACGCCGATCTCGACGCCACTGACCCCGTTTTGCGAGGGAAGTCAGATCGGGCGTCCGCGCAAACGGCGCGGGCATCGTCGATCGCGTAGCGGACGCGCGCCGGTCCAGCACCTCGTGGGAGGTCGAGCCGGGAGAGATCAGCTCGGCGTCGCTGGACGCTCGACCATCTCTTTCAGCCTGAGCCTGGTGTCGCGCAGCCACACCGCATCGGTGAACACGTCGCCCGCGAGGAGCGACGTGATCGAGCGGCGGAGCGCGTTGTGCTTGTTCTCCGCGAAGATCGCCTCCATGAGCGGTCCTGCGTAGAACGCCTGCACCGCGAGGATGAACGTCTCCGCGCCCGTGCGGATCATCGTCTCCCAGGCCTTCAGCTTCTTCGCCTCTTCGGCGGCGCGTGCGTCGCTCGGGAGCGCGAGCAGCTCGACGAGCGTGTCGGCCGCGGCCTTCGCTCCGCACATCGCGATGTGCGCGCCCGTCGAGAAGAGCGGATCGATGAAGCCGCCGGCATCGCCCACGGCGATCCATCCTTCGCCGGCGAGATCGCGCACGCGATAGCTGAAGTCGGCGGCGGCCTGTGCGCGCGGCCAGATCCGCTTCGCGCCGGTGAGCAGCTCCGTCGCGCTGCGTGACTCGCGCACCGCGGCGTCGAAGAGCGCCGTGAGGTCATCGCCGCTCTTCGCGATCGCGTCGGCATCGAGCTTCGCGCGGTGCTCCTTGATCCACGCGCGCGAGACGACGGCGCCCACGCTCGTGCGTCCGTCCTTGAACGGGATCATCCAGAACCAGTTCGGACGCGCGTTCGGGGACTCGCGGAAGATGACGATGTCGATGTCGCCGGCGAGCTTGCCCTCGGGGCGGGGAACGCCCTCGTAGTGGCTGAAAATGGCGGTTTGATCGAGGTCGACGATCTTCTCGGTCGTGCGCGTCGCGTGCGCGAAGAGCGCGTCGCGGCCCGACGCATCGACGACGTACGTCGCATCGAAGCGCGCGTCCGTGCCGTCCGGCGCCTTTGCGAGCACGCCGACGACGCGCTCGCCTTCGCGCACGGCGCCGGTCACGGTCCACTCTTCGCGGACGTCGGCACCGGCGCGCTGCGCGTGATCGAGCAGGACCTTGTCGAACTGGTCGCGCGGCACCTCGAACGAGTGATCGCGATCGTTCTTCCACGCACCGTCGAACGAGAACCGGTCCTTGCGACCGAGCGCGTCGTCGTGGAAGCGTGCGCCGTACTTCTGGATGAACGTCTTCTCGACCTCGTCGAGAACGCCGATCGCCTCGAGCACCGGAAGACTCTGCGGCAGCAGCGACTCTCCGAGATGGAACCGCGGGAAGCGCGTCTTCTCGAGAACGAGGACCTTCGCGCCGCCCTGCGCGAGCCGCGCCGCGCAGACCGAGCCGCCAGGGCCACCGCCGACGACGACGACGTCGAACTTCTCACTCACGGCGAGCTCCTTTTTGGGAGGCGGTTCAGTCCGCCGTCTTCGGCGGCGGGCCGAGCTGGATGCGCTCACCGATGTACGCGCCGATGAGCGTGAACATGACGCCGATCGCGCTCATCACGACGTAGAGGAACGTCGGCATGGTCCGGACCGTCTGGCTCTGGATGAGCAAGAACGTGGTCGGGATCGCGACGACGAAGCTCGCGACCATGGGCTCGATGAACGTGCGGCCCGGCGAGATCATGCCGACCAGCAGACCGCCCAGGAACCAGACGGGGACGCACACGATCATGCCGTTGCCCCCCTCGAAATCGAGGAGGGTGACGATGCGCGGCAGACCGAAGACGAGAGCGGCCGTGAGCACGCCCTGCACCGCGATCGCGATGAAGAGCCACTGCAGGCTGACGCCCTCCTGCTGGTAGCGGCGCTCGAGCTCCTCTTCGCGCGAGCGAAGGCTCTTCTGCATCGCCTCGATCTTCGCGCCGCAGGAGCCGCAACGGACCGAGCCGGGCGGATTCTTCGAGAACCCGCATGACGGACAGGCGACGAGCTTTCCGGAAGCCATCGGGCCGAGCCTACCATGGGTCTCGCAGCGTTGGGCACTTCCGACAACCTTGGCTTTCGTACCGCTTTTCGCGAATTTTCCGGAACCCGGGCGTTTTCGCGCTGTCGGTTTGGCGAGGCCACCCGCCCCCGTCTAGAGTGACCTCAGAAGCCCAGCAGATCCCGTGACTACCGCTTCCCCCCACTCCCCCGGCTCTCCCACCTTCTTCGGTGGCGACGAGGCGATCGATCCGGAGCTCCTGGATCTCCCGGATCCGCCGAAGCGCGAGCGCTCGGTGACCGTCGGAATGCTCATTTTCACGGCCTTCGCGTCGCTGGCCATGGTCGTCGCGCTCCGCGGCGACGCGACCTACGCCTTCGCGCAGGCCCATCCGACCGAGCTCGGCGACCTGGGATCGGCGCCCGCGGCGGCCTTCGTCGAGAACGCGTTCGTCAGCGGCTCCGGCATGCTCGGCGCGGCCCATGCGATCCGTTACGAGCGGCCGCTCGTCTCGGATTCGTTCCGGCTCATGCCGGTCGCAGGACGACCGAACGTGTGGGTCGAGGTCCGTGTCCCCGCCGGCGCCGAGAACATCCGTTACGTCCCGCCGAGCCAGTTCACGGGCCGGCTCGTGAAGTTCGAGTCCGCCGGACCGAAGCATCGCGGGCTCGCCGCGGCGGTCCGTGACGCCACGGGTCAGAAGGTCCCCGAGGCCTCGTGGCTGCTCGTCGAGGGCGACAGCCCAGCGGGCGCGCGCGGCGCGATCCTCCTCGTGCTCATGTTCCTCGGCTTCGCCGTGTGGAACCTCACGACGGCGGCGAAGCTGCTCCGTCGCGTGAAGGAATAGCCGCGTTCATTTCGCCTCGAGCATGCGCTCGATCGCGCTCGCGAGCTGCTCGGGATCGAGCGTGATGCCGAGGTCCTTCATCGTCTGCGCGCCGATGATGAGCGCCAGCGCCATGGTCGCAACGGTCTGCGGTTCGACGTCCTTCCGTACCGCGCCTTCGTCCTGATCGCCCTGCACGAGACCGCTGACGGCACCGATGCTGAGCTGCACGAGGTCGCGATAACGCTCGCGCACGACGCTCGATCGCGCGCACGCATCGAGGAGCTGGTGCGGGCGGACCAGCGGCCCCTTCCCTCCGGTGGCCATGAGTGGATATGCGCCCGAGCCGACCGCCTCGACGAAGCGACGCGCGGCCTGGTGGAGGCGTCCTCCTTTGCCGGGAGGCGCATCGCCGCCCGCGAGCTCCGGCATCTGCGCGAACACGCCGGCGAGGAAGGCCTCGCCGACCTGATCCATCACCGCGACGAGGATGTCCTCGCGCGTCTTGAAGTGCACGTAGAACGCTCCGCGCGTGTAGCCCGCCCGATCGCAGATCGCATCGAGGCTCGGGACGTCGAGGCCTTGCTCGGCGAACAGCTCGAGCGCCGCGCTCACGAGCGCGGCGCGCGTCTCCTTCTTGGCTTCGTCACGGTTCTGCACCTGGCGCGGGTTCTTCGTGCGCGTCTTCGGTTTGCTGCGGGCCACCTGTTTGACATACGGCGTCGTATGTGGAAGATCAATGTCACATACGAATCCGTATGTGAGGAGAGCCCATGCCCACCGCCGCTGCTTCATCGTTCGGACGCGCCCCGTCCACGTCCTCACCCGCCTCTTCTTCCGGACAATCGCGCGATTCCGCAGGCCGGCTCGCGACCCTCGACGGCCTCCTCGATCGCTCGTGCGCCGAGCTCGAGAAGCTCTACGTCGAGGCGCGCGTGCCTCGCATCGGCGACGTCTCCGGCGACCTGCGCGGTCGGATGCTCGCGTGGCCGTCGCTCGAGGCGTACCCGGGCGTCGCGTCGAAGATCCGCGCGTTCGCCGGCTCGCGCGCGTTCCCGTGGCGCGGCAAGAGCTTCCACCCGCGCACCGAAGACCGAGGCGACGGCATCAACCGCGTCATCCGCGATCGCTTCCGGCTCTTCCGCTTCGACACGTTCATCGCTCCCTCGCGCGCCGGCGACTTCGATGCGCTGCAGCTCGACTACGACCTTCGCGGCAATCCACCCGTCATCCGGAGCATCAAGGACGAGATCCGCGAGCTCGAGCCGGGTCTGTGGCTCGGACAAGCGTGGCTGAAGACGAGCACGCGCGAGATCCTCTGGCTCTACTTCGCGCTCGCGAGCGCCGGCTGATCGCCGCATGAAGGCGCTCGTGACCGGTTCGGCCGGCTTCATCGGCTCGAACGTCGTGCGCACGCTGATCGAAGACGGTCACGACGTCCGCGCGCTGCACTTGCCGGACGAGGACGTGCGGAACCTCCGAGGCCTCGACGTCGAGCGCCTCGCCGGCGACGTGACGAGCGGAGGCGACATGCGTCGTGCGGTGCGCGGCTGCGAGGTCGTGTTCCATCTCGCCGCCGTGTACGCGCTCTGGACGAAGGACGCGGGCCTCATGCAACGCGTGAACGTCGGCGGGACGCGCAACGTCCTCGACGCTGCACGTGCCGAAGGCGTTCGCCGCGTCGTCCACACGAGCTCGATCGCGCGCTTCGGCGGACAGGGCCCGAAGAGGCGCGCGACCGAGGACAGCGCCTTCGCGCTCGGGGCCACCGGCGATGCCTACTCGCGCAGCAAGGCCGATGCGCACGAGGTCGCCGTGCGCGCGGCGAAGGATCAAGACGTGGTGATCGTCGCGCCGTGCGGTCCGATCGGACCCGGCGATGCAGGGCCCACGCCGACCGGAAGGCTGCTGCTCTCGGCCGTGAAGATGCCGGTCGCGCTCGTCGCCGACACCACGACGAACTTCGCGGACGTCCGGGACATGGCGCGCGCGCACGTCCTCGCTGCCGAGCGTGGCAAGCGCGGCGAGACGTACCTGCTCGGCTGCCGCGACGTGAGCCTCGCGGAGATCGCGCGCATGGCGCTCGATGCGCTCGGCGCGAAGAAGCGCATCGTGGTCGCACCGTTCCTCGCCGCGAGCGTCGTGGCGCGCGGGCTCCGCTTCGTCGCCGACCGCGTGACGCGGCGCCCGCCGCTGTTCACGCCGCAGGCGGTCGCGATCGCGAAGCTCGGGTTGCGTGCAGACTGCACGAAAGCGGTGCGCGAGCTCGGGATGCCGCAGTCACCGATCGAGACGGCGGTCGCGGACGCGATGGCGTGGTTCGGCAGCGAGGGGTACGTGTAGATTCAGCTGCGTCAGTTGGGTGCGCCCGCGTCGTTCACGACCACCACCACGGTATGCGGCTCGCTCTTCACCGTCCACGCGCGGTCGTTCTTGTGGAGCGCCGTCTCCGGCTCGACCACGACGTGACGGCCGCACGCGACGAGCGAGACGAGCGAGACGAGCACGAGCACCAGCACGAACGCCCGGCTCATGGCGACCTCTGCGCCGTCGGCGCGCTCGCGGTCGGGGCGCCCAGGTCCGGGTAGCGATCGAGCAGCTCGGTCAGCGACACGACCATCGCGCGTGCCATGCGGTGCGTGGCGTTGTCGGCCGCGGCCTGGAACGTGCTCTCGGTCGACGCCATGCCGGTATCCGTGCCCTTCACGAAAAACGTGCGCTCTGCATGCAATCCGCTCGTCGACGTGACCGTGAGATGCGCGGCGAAATCGCCCTCGACCGTCAGCGTGAAGAAATGGTGCACGGGCTCGAGGAACAGCTGCTGCACGGACCCGCGCACGACGATGGTGCTCGGACCGGGCACCGCGTCGGACCGCAGTGGGCGATACCCCGCGCGCGTCAGCTCGAGCGCGAGCTCGTCGGCGAACCAGCGTCCCGGCTCGAGCGTGCACTCGACGACCGCGGTGTCCATGTTGTAGCCGTTCTTCTGCATCCCGCAGCGCCCCGGGTCGTGCCGGTCGTCGCGGAACGGCGCGACCACGATGACCTCGCGGTTGCGCCCCGGCTTGCTCGAGGCGAGGTTCGCGCCGCGGCGCGGCGACGCGGCTTCGGGCGGATGGACGTCGACGGGCGTGAAGGCGCATCCCGTCGTCGTCGAGACGAGGATCGCGCCGAGGAGAAGGAGCTTGCGCACGGGCGGCGCCTCTTCACGATGCGTGCCGGTGTCGCGCCCACGAATCTCGCGCATTCGACGGCCCGCCGAGAACGCGGAGTCACTGTGCGGGTGTGAAGGAGAGGACTCTTGGCCTCCGGCGCTCGGCCGGGCGAAGATCCGCGCGCTTCGTCCCCGTCACGCTGGAGCGTCCATGTCGAATCGTACGGCCTTTGGTCTTTGCCTCGTCGCGCTGTCGTCACTCACCGCTTGCCCCAAGAAGGCCGAGCCCGCGGCGGATGCCGCCGTGTCCGCCGACGCTGCGCCCACCGCCGCGACCGCCGCGCCGGTCGAGGCCGCGGATGCATCGACGACGGCTCTTCCCCCGACGACGGCACCGGGCCTCGGCGCTTCGAAGCTCGGCGGAGTCACGTTCATCGCCGGCGCGGACGCCGGCGCCGACGCAGCTGCGGCGGTCGTGGCGGGGGGTGCGGGCGCGGTCGGCGAGTGCTGCTGCGAGATCGCCGGTCAGCCGCTCACGAGCATGGGCCAGAGCGACTGCACGAAGGGGAAGAAAGGGCAGTGCGTCAAGAAGGAGCGCTGCGTGGCGGCAGGCGGAGCCGCCGCGGCCAGCGCGGCGGGCGGCCAGACGTGCTGCTGCGACGTCGGCGGCAAGAAGAGCATCATCAACCAGAGCGACTGCACCAAGGGCGGCGCGGCGAAGTGCGTGAAGATGACGGAGTGCAAGAAGTAGGGCTCAGTCGCTCTGGCGGAGCCCATCCCTTCCTTGGTTCCGGCGCCTCCGCCGCGCGAGCGTCAGGCCGGCCAACGAGAAGAGCAGCGCAGGCCCGGCATCGATCGACGAAGGCGCGCTCGTGCACCCCGCGCAGCCTGACTTCTTCGCCTCCGGTGCGGCGCTCCCTGCGGCGGAGGCCGCCGGTAACGCCGTCGCGGGGCTCGTTCCGCTCGGGACGCTGAACGTGCCGACGCCGGGAGGCGGTGCGCCCGCGGCCTTGACGTCGAGCGACGCGACGTCGCTCCGCAAGAAAGATGCAAGTTGCACGTTTTCGCGCGGCGCATACGCGAGGCCCACGGCGGGCTTTGCCGCGCCGTTGTCGAGGCCGTTCGGCGGCCCGCCCCACACGTTGCGCACCGGCTTCTCGCAGGCGATCGGCCCCGACCAGGCATGACGGATCGCATACCGACCCTGGAACGCGTTCGAACCGTACGCTCCGGGAGCGATCGCGGCCGACGTCTCCAGCGCGCCGTCCGCGCCGCGCACCTCGCGCCCGCCGTTCAGCGGCGGCGCCTCCTTCAGCACGAGATCGTCAAAGGCCGCGTCGCGCGTGTACCGCGCATGCAGCCGGGTCAGCACGAACGACGAGCGCATGCCGTAGTACTTCCGGCGCGGCACCGGGCCGGACGGCGGTGCAGCGCGTGCGCTCTTCGTGCCGGCGTCCGCGCCGAGCGCCTTGAGCAGATCGCGGTCGACGAGATCGCTCTCCGACGACACCGAAGGCAGCACGTCGGCGCCGAGCGTGACGAGCTCGGCATCGGTGAGCGGCGGCAACGGACACGGATCGCACGAGCCCGCATCCCACGAGTACTCGGTGACGACGGCCTTCGGGTTCTTCGCGAGCGTTCGATCGAACAGCGCGGCGTAGAACGAGCCGAACTTGTCCTTCGCGTTCTCCGCGACGTCGAGGTTCGTCGGGATGACGACGTTCGGGTAGTTCGCGACCTCGTAGCGCTTCGCCTTCCCGAGCACGTGGACGACGAGGTCCTGCGTGCCCGGCGAGTTCACGAGCCCGAGCCGGATCGGCAGCGCGAGCTCGGGCGCGTCGTAATGGAAGCGCAGCGGCGAGAGCGTCGCCCGACCTGCCTCCATCTTCACCTTCGCGACGTCGACCTTCGCGACGAAGAACTTGCTGCCGCTCTGCACGTACGGCCGGAGGAACGGCTCGCTGCCCTCGGGGATCTTGTAGCCCTCGCGACGCAGCCACGTGTCGAGGCCGGACGAGTCCTTCGCGCCGAGCACGACGATGTCGTACTCGCCCACGGTGAACTGCGCCTCGATGGTCACGCCGAGGTCCTTCGCCTTCGCACCCGCCGGCGAGGCCTCGGGCGGTCCTCCGCTGCCGGCCCGCGCGAGCGACGGGCTCCGCGGATACGGCGGCGTGCACGGGTCCTGCTCCCAGTATTCGACCAGGCGCGGGGCATCGAGCCTGTCGACGCGATCGAAGATCTCGCGCGGCAGCGTCTTGACGTTCTCCTTCTGGAGCACGACGGGGACCGGCACCACCATCGCGAAGCTCTCGGGCGGTCCCTGGTAGTCGTTCTGCATCGACAGCACGGTGCGCGTGCCCTCGCGCATCAGGACCACCTGCGACGCATTCGCGAAGAGCTTCCCTTCGGCGCCGCTGACATAGAAGCCGCAGAACGCCCGCGCGCTGCCGGCCTGCGCGCAGAGGAGCAGGAACGCGCTCAACGTGAGCGAGACCGAGACGAGCAGGCCGCGCATCCTGGCGGGACGATAGCCGTTCGGACGGGTCGTCGTCTCGCGTCCCGGCCCAGGGCGGTGTAGGAAATCGCTTCGATGCGCATCGTGATCGTCGGCGGCGGGGTGATGGGATGTGCAACGGCGCTCGAGCTGGCGAGGCGCGGCGTGCGCGACATCATCGTGCTCGAGCGGGCCGTCCCTGGTGCCGAAGCATCGAGCGCGGCGGCCGGGATCCTCGCCGCGCAGATCGAGTCGCGCGACGAGGAAGAGCTCGCGAGGTTCGTCGTCGCGCGTGACGCCTATGGCGACTGGGCGACGTCGCTTCGCGAGGCGACCGGCATCGACATCGCGCATCGGCGCTCCGGCGTCCTGTCGATCGCGCGCACGCCGGCCGAGCTCGAGGCCGCGCAACACGACGTCGCGTTGCAGCAGGCACGCGGTCTTCGCGCGGAGATCGTCGACGGCGCGCACGCCCGCACGATCGAGCGCGAGCTCTGCGACGGGATCGCGGGCGCGGCGTATTACCCCGACGAAGCGCAGGTCGATCCGCCTCAGCTCCTGCGCGCGCTCGTCGTGGCAGCGACGAACGCCGGCGTGGTGATGCGCGGCGGCACGACCGTCGCGACGCTCCTGACCGAGGGCGGTCGATGCGTCGGCGTCAGCCTCGCTCCGAAGGAGATCACGCGCGCCGATGCCGTCATCCTCGCGGCAGGCAGCTGGTCGTCGCTCGTGCCGGGCGTGCCCGACGACATGCCGCGCGTGAGGCCGATCCGCGGCCAGCTCGTGATGCTCGAAGAGAGACCGCCGCGCGCCTCGACGATCCTCTTCGAAGGACACTCGTACGTCGTCCCGCGCGGCGACGGGCGCGTGATCTGCGGCTCGACGATGGAAGACGTCGGTCACCGGCGCGAGGTCACCGCGGCCGGTGTCCAGTCGATCCTCGGCGCCGCGATCGCGCTGATGCCTCGGCTGGGCGAGGCCGAGCTCGTGCGCTCGTGGTGCAACTTCCGGCCGAGCGTCGCCGGCGCTCCGCTCGTCGGCGCGTCGCCGCTGCCGGGGCTCTTCCTCGCGACGGGTCATCATCGCAACGGCATCTTGCTCGCGAAGGTCACGGCTGATGCGGTGGCCGATGCGATCATGGGGGCGAGGCCTCCGTCATGAGCGTGAGGTTCGCGCCTCCGCTCGTCGAACGAACGAACCGCAGCGCCGCCGAGGGTGGCGGGTTCGTGCTGCGATCGCCGGTGCCGCTCGGCGACGTCCCGCGCTGCGTCTCCGACGTGCTCGTGCGATGGGCACGCGAGGCTCCCGATCGCACGTTCCTTGCCGAGCGCGACGCGTCCGGAGGATGGCGCACGGTCACGTACGCACAGACGCTCGCGGCGGTGCGGCTGCTCGCGGAGGAGCTGCTGGAGCGAGGTCTCGGTCCGTCGCGACCGCTCATGATCCTCTCGGGAAATGCGGTCGATCAGGCGCTTCTCACGCTCGCCGGGATGCACGTCGGCGTGCCCGTCGCGCCGGTGTCGCCCGCGTACTCGCTCGTGTCGAAGGACTTCGCGAAGCTGAAGACGCTCGCGCGGATCCTGCAGCCGCGCGCGATCTACGCCGCTGAGGGGGCGCAGTTCGATGGGGCGTTCAGGGCGCTCGCGGCGGCGGGGTTCGACACGCCACGGATACGCGTGCCTGCGGACGTGACGAGCACGAGCACGAGCACGAGCACGCGCGTCGACGAGGCCTTCGAGGGGATCGGGCCGGACACGATCGCCAAGATCTTGTTCACCTCCGGTTCGACCGGAGCGCCCAAGGGTGTCGTCAACACGCAGCGCATGCTGTGCTCGAACCAGCAGGCCATCGCCGCGAACTGGCGGTTCCTGGGCGACCGCCCGCCGATCGTCGTCGACTGGCTCCCGTGGAGCCACACCTTCGGCGGCAACCACAACTTCTTCATGGTGCTCTGGCACGGCGGCACGCTCTACATCGACGATGGCAAGCCCGCGCCCGGCGCGTTCGAGACGACGCTGAAGAACCTCCGCGAGATCTCGCCGACGGCGTACTTCAACGTCCCGCGCGGCTTCGATTTGCTCGTGTCCGCGCTCGAGCAGGACGCGGAGCTCGCGGCCGCGTTCTTCCGCGACCTCGATCTCCTCTTCTATGCCGCGGCTGCGCTCTCGCAGCCCACGTGGGAGCGCCTCGAAGCGATCAGCACGAAGACGCGCGGCAGCAAGGTCACCATGGTTTCCGGCTGGGGCTCGACCGAGACGTCACCGCTCGTCACGCAGGTCCACTTCGCGATCGATCGCGCGGGCGTGATCGGCATTCCCGTTCCCGGATGTGAGCTCGCGTTCGTTCCGACGAGCGGCGCGAGCGCGAAGCTCGAGATGCGCGTGCGCGGTCCGAACGTGTCGCCCGGCTACTGGCGCGCCGGGGGAGCGATCGAGCCTGGCCCGCGCGACGAGCAAGGCTTCTATCCGATGGGCGACGCCGGTCGCCTCGCCGACGACGCGGCCCCCGAGAAGGGCGTCGTGTTCGACGGCCGCACCGCCGAGAACTTCAAGCTCACGAGCGGCACGTGGGTGCACGTCGGCGAGCTGCGCATCGGTGTCGTCGGTGCGTGCGCGCCTCTCGTCCAGGACGCGGTGGTCACGGGTCACGATCGCGACGACGTGGGGCTGCTCGTGTTCCCGAGCGCGGACGGTCTGCGGCATCCGGATCTCGCGCGCGAGCTCCGCGTTCGGCTCGCGGCGTTCAACGAGAGCCGCCCTGGAAACAGTTGTCGCATCGCGCGCGCGGCGATCCTCGAGGAGCCGCCTTCGATCGACGCCGGCGAAATCACCGACAAGGGCTACATCAACCAGCGCGCAGTCCTCGATCGACGCGCTGCGTTGGTCGACGCGTTGCACAGCGGCACGCCGCCGATCGCGCTCGACTCTTGAACCCGCGCGCCGTCCCTCTACTCTCGAGGCATGGCCAGCAAGAAGAAGAGCACGAAGAAGAGCGCCGCGAAGAAGAAGACCACCGCGAAGAAGCCGGCCGGCGGCGCGAAGAAGACCGCCGCGCCGAAGAAGAAGGCGAAGGCCAAGCCGAAGCCGGCGCGCATCGTCCCGAAGGTCAGCTTGCTCCGGGGCACCAACGTCGACGACTGGGCGAAGAAGCTCACCGGCTGGCAGGCCGACGCGCTCAAGATCATCCGCGCGCTCGTGTCACGACATGCGCCGGACTCGACGCTCGTGATGAAGTGGGGCCAGCCCGTGTGGGAGCATAACGGCCCGTTCGCGTGGCTGCGTCCCGCCGCGAAGCACGTGTCGTTCGGATTCTGGCGCGGCGCCGAGATGAACGATCCCGACGGTCACCTCGAAGGCGACGGCGATCGCATGCGTCACCTCAAGGTCACGAGCCCGAAGGATCTCGACTCACTCCCGATCGAGGGCTTCGTGAAGCAGGCCGTCGCGCTCAACGGATCGAAGGGCGATCCGACGAAGCGGAACTAGCTCACTCCGCTTCTCCGCGCGCGCAATGCGCGGCGATCCGCGCGGCCGCGAGCCGCGCCTCGACCTTCGCGAGCACCGCGACGTCCGCGGGTGGGAACGTGCTCGGATCCAGTCGCTCGGGTCCGCACCACGCGACCTCGGCGACGTCGATCGCGCGCGGCTCGGCCGAGTGCGACTCGCGATCCGCTTCGAAGAAGAGGAGGAGCACCGCCTTGTCGGCGTCTTCGTAGCGATGAAATGTGACATCGACGATCTCGCCGATGCGCGTCACGATGCCGAGCTCCTCCTCGAGCTCACGGCGCAATGCCGCGCGCGGGTCCTCTCCCGCTTCGACCTTGCCGCCCGGGAATTCCCAGAGCCCCGCGAGGTGCGAGCCCTGCTTTCGGCGGGAGAGCAGGACCTTACCGTCCTCGATGACGATCCCGGCCGCGACGATGACTGTGCGCATCGCCGGCCAGTATAGTGCTGCCCGCATGCCGTTGCGTCCGCTCGCCGTCGTACCGGCCTCGCGATGGTGGATCGGGGTCTTCGTCGTCGTCGCGACCGCGGCGTACCTCAGTCGCGTCGCCTATCGGGAAGGGCTGCCCCCGGCCTTCGATGTCTTCCCGCAGTTCGACAAGGTCCTGCACTTCTTGATCGCGGGTCTGCTGGCGTTCTTCCTCGACGGCGCGCTCCGAAGGCGCGCGGCCTTCACCGCATTCGGCTTCCGAGTCCCGCTCGCCGCCGCGCTCGTCCTCGTGCCCGCCGGGGTCGACGAGCTCCTGCAGCGGTACTCGATGTTGCGCACGTCGAGCATCTGGGATTTCGCCGCCGACGTCGCCGGCGTGGCGGTGCTGCTGCCGCTGTCACGTCGCTTGGCGCAGTGACAACGACTAGAAGCCCGCCTTGCGGATCCGCGCGACGATGTTGCGGAACAGCTCGAGATGGTTGAACGACGAGGCCGCGGGACCGAGCTGCCCGACCTCTTTCAAGTGATCGGCGGGCACGCACTGCTGGAACACGCCCCACTTCGAGCTCTCGACGGTGACGAGACCGTCGTTGACCTTCAGCTTCCCTTCCTCGAGGAAGATCGCGAGCGGCGCGAGCGCGGCCTGCGTGACGTCGACGTCGAGCGGATCGTTGTCGTACGCGCCGCCGTCACACACGCCCATGCCCGTGCGCAGGTTCGTCCGTCCCGCGTAGCTCATGTAGAGGACGCCGGGCGCGTCCTTGTACTTCGGGTTGAACACCGTGCTCATGTACTTCTCGCTCAGCTCGACGACCTGCTGGCGCAGGTGCGCATCGCTCTGTAGCTCGTAGGCGGTCTTCTCGACGAGCGCGAGGAAGTCGCCGGTGACGGAGTCGATCACGTCGGCGGGCAGATACTGGAGAAGGCCCAGGACGGCATCGGCGACCTTGCTGCCGTGATGCGGCGTCGCGACCGTCGTGACGGACGCGACGCGATCGCCGTAGCCGAGGCCTTGCGGGCTCGTGATGACGCGCGCGTCCATGCCGCCCTGGCTATGGCCGACGAGGTTCACCTTCGCCTTGCCGGTGCGCTTCAGGATGTCGTCGATCTGCTTCGACAGCGCCTGCGCACGTGCGTCGCTCGTGTCGTACGGCGGGACGATCGTGACGAAGACGGACTCGCCCTTCGTCGTGAGGTCCTCGACCACGCCGTCGAAGTACGTGATGCCGACCGGTCCGATCTCGAGCTGACCGAAGCCGCTCATGCCGTGCATCAGGACGACCGGATAAGGCGCGCCGAGCTTCGCCGGCTCCGGCGCTGGCGCCGGAGCTCCCGTCCCCGTCGCGCCGGTGCTCGGCGTCGACGACGGCGTGCCGGTGCCGGTTCCGCTCGTCGTTCCGTCACCGGGATCCGGCGCGCCGGCTTCGCTTCCGCACGCGCTTCCGCATGCGACGAGACCCGCGAGCGCGACACACGACACGAACGAGGAGAGTTGCTTCATTTCAGGACGCGAACGATGTGCAACCAAACGGTCGGCCGCGCGTCCCAGCGCCGTCTCGCTCATCGTTTGGTGCGGACGTGTAGGATTGCTCCGTGCATCGCGATCCGATCGCACGGCTCGAAGCGCACGGCGCGCCGCGCGACGTGCTGGACGGAGTGCGCAAGCACGCGCGCGATTGGCGCACGCTCTGGCGCGATTGCCCGCGAGGCGAGCGGCGGCGGTGCGGCGCGCGTGGCTTGCCCTCGGACGCAGAAGTGCGAAGGTTGTCGGCATGCGCCCGGCCGGCATCCTCCTGAGCTGTCTCACCGCGGTCGCGATCGTGATCGGCGCGAGCGCGCAGCCGAACGATGCAAGCGCGCAAGAAAAGCGCGACGCCGGCGCGAGCACGGCGCTGCCTGCGTGCATCAGCGTCGGGACCGACGCCCGCTACGTGCCGTACGGCTACAACCACGTCGTGCTGCTGAAGAACGGCTGCTCGAAGGCGGCGACGTGCACGGTCTCGACGGACGTGAACCCGCAAGCCACGACGGTCGAGGTCGCGGCTGCGGCTGCGGTCGAGGTGCTCACGTTCACCGCCTCGCCCGCGCAGACGTTCTCTGCGCGGGTTACGTGCAAGCTGCACTGAGTCACTCGGCTCACTTCGGCGGAGGCGCCTTGCAGCCGACGGCGACCTCGAGCTTGCCGTCCGTGTCTCCGCCGGCGGCGGTGCAGGTCGTCGGGCAGAAGAGGATCTTCGTCGGGTTCGAGTTGTCGTCGTAATACCAGGCGTCCGGGATGCTCGCGCACTTGCTCGCGTCGGTGACCTGCGTGAGCGTCTTCTTCGCGCCGCCGCCGCCCGGCGTGTAGTGCACCGCGACGCGGGAAGGATCGGTCTGCTGCCCGGTCGTGCTCTTCGGGAAGCTGAACTCGCAGCCGAGCTTCTTCACGAGGCCCTTGGCGATGTTGTCGAACACTCCGGAGTAGTCCGTCTCGCAGACCGAGTCGACGATGCCGCCGGTGAGCTTCGAGAGCTGCTGGTACTGATCGCCGGTATTGACGGCGGTTCCGCACGCATCGGCGCTGAGCACCGGCGTGCCCTTCTTCCAGCCGCAGATGCTGTTGAACACGTAACGACGGTTCGTGGCGGTGCCGAAGTGCATCGGCGACTTCGCGAGGAGCTGCTGATCGAACGACGCGAACGGCACGTCCGTCGAGTTGTCGTCCGTGACCTCGATGAAGACCTTGAACGCCGAAGCGCGCAGCCACGGCTCGTACGTGCCGAACTTCGAGAGGATGATCGAGAGCGAGTCCGTGCTGCCGACCGCCTCGTTCACCTGATGGAAGACGGGCGGGTTGTCGGCGCAGCTCGCGCCGCCGAGCGGCGCCGGCACGCACATGCCCGGGATCGGGAAGCCGGGCGGGAACGGGAAGCTCGGCGGCTTCTCGGCGATCATCACGACGGTGTAGTCGAGACCGCTCGAGCCGATCTTCGAGGCGAACGTGTTGATGTTCGCCTTCACCTGCGCGGTCTCCTCCGCCATGCTGCCGGAGGTATCGATGACGACGACGATATCGACCTGCGCGCGCTGCGCGGTCGTGACCTGCGCGGCGCAGTTGTTGTCGTCGGTCACGCCGCCTTCGGGGCTGCCTTTGCCGAGATCGCCGGACGGACCTCCGAGGCTGCCGGGAGGCGCCGGCTGAGCGGCCGATGTATCGTCGAACGTGCGGTCCTTGCCGCTGGAGCCGCAGGCGAGCGCGGCGGCGGCTGCGCCGAGCGCGATCACGGCGACTGTACCTTTGACCGTGCGCGAAGCGATGTGGCTCGTCGGCGTCATGGGCCCCCTCCGCGGGGGAGTGTGTCCCAGAACCCGCGTCGATCGTCTTACAAGGCCTTACGCCGAGCCGCTTCTTCCCTCGCGCGGCGCTCCGCGTGCATGCGTTCCACGAACCGCGGACGGTCCTCGACAGGCCTCCACCATGCGCGAAGGACGGCGAGCAGCAGGATCAACGTCGACGCGCTCATCAGGTCCCAGCGCCGCTCGGGGAACGCGCACGTGAGGAGGAACGCGGCGAAGAAGCCCGCCACCGAGATCCACAGGCGCGGCTCGACGGCCGCCGCCGCCGACATCGCCGTTCCCCATACCAGCATGTGCAGCGCGACGATGGCGTGCGGCGAGAGCCGGAGGAGATGACAGCCGACCTCGAGGGTGAGCTGCGCCGCGAACGCCACCATGCCGGTCGCGACGATGCGCCGATTCACGGACGTCTTCGTGAGCGATTCGCGTCCCCAGCGCACGAGGAGCGCGCCGATCAAGATCACGATGCTGCTCCACGCGTACATGATCCAGTGTGGATAGTCGTGATCGGGATGCCGCATCTCGACGCGGCCGACGACCTGCGGGATGACCGTCCACATCACGCCGAGCATCGCCGTGACGCTGACGCGCGTCCGCCTGCCGATCGTCGGATCGAGATCGGCATCGAGGCGATCGAGCCGCTCCATCTTCTTCTTCTCGGCGACGCGAGCCTTCAGCGCGTCGTTCACGCGCGCCGCGAGCTCCGGCGGTGCGTCCTCGAGCTCGGCGAGCGCGCCGGCGGCGGCCTCCGCTGCGCCGCGATCGAGCTCGAAGCGGACCACGATCTCTATCGCGCGACGTAGGCCGAGGCGCGCGGTCTCGTTGTCGGACGACTCGCGCAGCGCCTGGCGGAAGCCGAATCGGCACTCGGCGAACAGATGATAGAGCTGGTCGTGCACGGCGTCGGCGGAGGGAGTGCCGTCGACGAGCGCCTTCATGTCGTCGAGCCGCCGGCTCGCCTCCGCGGAGATGGCGAGCGAGCCCCGATGGCGCAGGTACCACTCGAGCCGCAACCGGAGCTCTTCGGCGGAGGCGAAGCGGTTCTCCGCCTTCTGGCTCATCGCGCGCGTCGCGATGTCCGCGAGCTCGCGCGGCACGTCGGCGTCGTAGACGAACGTCGACATCAGGATCGAGCCGATGATCTGCCGGAACGTGCCCATGTGCGGCGGCTGGCCGGTCAGGATCTCGTGGAGGATCGCACCGAGGAGATACACGTCCGTGCGCTCGGTGAGCGTGCCGAGCGCACCGAGCATCTCGGGCGCCATGTAGCAAGGCGTGCCCGCGATCTCCTTCTGATCGGCGGCGAGCGGCAGGCGCCCGAGCGGATCGGGAACGAGGCTCACGGCGATGCCCCAATCGACGAGGTAGACCTCGCCGAAGCTGCCGATCATCACGTTCTCCGGCTTGAGGTCGCGATGGAGCACGCCGCGCGCATGCGCGAGGCTCACGGCGTTGCAGAGCTGGACGAGGATGCGGAGGTTGTGCTCGAGGAGATCGGCCGCGCCGTAGCGCTGCTGCGCCTTCTCGGCGTCCTTCATCACCTCGCCCCACTCGACGCCCTCGATCCGCTTGAGGACGATGATCGGCGACCCGCTCTCGTCGAGACCGAGGTCGTAGACCGGGACGATGTTCGGGTGCTCGAGCGTGCCGGTCACCCACGCCTCGCGGAGGAGCCGGAGCGTGGCCGCATCGCTCTTGAGGTTGGCGCGGAGCGTCTTGACGGCGACCTTGCGACCGAGCGAGCGCTGCGTCGCGAGGCGCACGATGCCCATGCCGCCCTCGCCGATGGTCTTCTCCATGTCGAGGCCGGAGGTGATGCCGTGATGGCCGAGCTGCTGACCGAGCCCGTCGAGCACGCGACGGCCCTGCGTGTCCGCCGAGATGCGCTGCGGCGGCTCGATCGTCGAGTGGGGGTTCTGCGCCATCGTCTCGGCGAAATTCGTGACGTCCGCCGGATCGATGCGGAGCGTGCGCAACACCTCGTCGTCGCTCATCGTGGCGAGCATCGTCGCGTCGAGGGTCACGGCAGGAAGCGTCTCGGCCAAGGCGTCCCCATCGTCCGAGATGCGGGCTCCTTAGGGAAGGGCCTTGGGGTACAGTTCTCGCGAATGAGCCCGGCGCGGATGCTCTCGATCGTGTGCCTCGCGCTCGCGGTCCTGCTCGGGACGGCGGCGCAGGCACGCGCGCAGGCCGTGAAACCAGGCGCCGTCGCGATCGCCGCGAGCGCCGTGACGAGCGACAAGCAGCCCGACGAGGAGGCCGCGGACTCGCCACGCGCATGCATGCGCACGTTCCTCGATCTCTGCAATCGCGGACGTTTCGACGAGGCCGCGCACTACCTCGACGTGCCGCACGGCGCCGAGAAGCGCTCGGAGGATCTCGCGCACAAGCTCTACGACGTCCTGCAAGAGCGCCTGTGGATCGACGCCGAGAAGCTCTCCGCGCTGGCGCAGGGAAAGAAGGACGACGCTCTCCCGGCGGGAACGGAGGAGCTCGGCAAGGTCACGGACAGCAAGGGACATCCCGTTCCGATCCGCATCGTGCGGCACGAGTCGCGCTCCGCCGAGGACGAGCCTCGGTGGGTGTTCTCGCAGGCGACGCTCATCGCGATCGACGCGCTGCACGCTTCGCTGAAGGGCCAATGGGTCCGCGAGCACCTGCCGGCGCCGCTGCTCGAGCAAGGTCCGAGGGCCCTCTACTACTGGCAGTGGCTCGCGCTGCCGGTGCTCGCGATGCTCTGCATCGCCGCGGGGCGCCTGCTCACCACGCTCTCGGGGATCCTCGCTCGGCGCGTGCTGGCAAAGCAGCCCTGGGGTGCGCGGCTCCTCCCCCGGCTGCGACGTCCCGTCACGATGGCGTGGGCGCTCGTCCTGTTCTGGGCGCTCCTTCCGTATCTCGCCCTCACGTTGCGCGCCGAGGACCTCGTCGAGCGACTCCTCCGCGCGCTCGGTTATCTCGCGTTCTTCTGGGCCCTCGTCCGCACGGTGACGATCGCCGGCGACGAGATCGCGGACGCGAAGTGGGCGACGTCGCGGCGCAACATCCGCTCGATCACCGGCGTGGGCGTGCGCCTCGGCAAGGTCGTGGTCGGCGCGCTCGCCCTCATGGTGGCGCTCTCGGAGCTCGGATATCCGGTCACGACCGTGATCGCCGGTCTCGGCATCGGCGGCGTGGCGCTCGCGCTCGCCGCGCAGAAGACGGTCGAGAACCTGTTCGGTTCGGTGTCGATCCTCGCCGATCAACCGTTCGGCGTCGGCGACACCATCAAGGTCGACGGGGTCGAAGGCACCGTCGAGACGATCGGGCTCCGCTCGACGCGCATGCGCACCGTCGAGCGCACGCTCGTCATCATCCCGAACGGCAAGCTCGCGGACATGCGCATCGAGTCCCTCGGCCCGCGCGACCGCATCCGCTTCGCGACGAAGCTCTCGCTCGCACGCGACACCGACCCGAAGCAGATCGAGGCGCTCGTCGGCGCGCTGCGCACCGTGCTGCGCGCGCATCCGTCGGTCCACAAGGACGACGTGTTCGTGCATCTCTCGGGGATCGGTGAGTCTTCGTTCGACGTCGACGTCGCGGCGCCGGTCGAGACCACCGACGCGGCGGAGTTCGCGAGGATCCGCGAGGAGCTCCTCCTCGAGTGCATGCGCGCGGTGACGGCGAAAGGCGCGCAGCTCGCCGTGCCGGCGCGTCGCGTCGAGACGACCGTGACAGAGAGGCCACACTGATGGCCGAGGGCGGCGACGACATCCTCGGCACGGTCCTCGACGGGCGCTATCGGGTCGAGGCGGTCCTCGGCTCCGCGCACGCCGGAGGCACTGTTTTCCGGGGTCGCGATGCGTCGGCCGGCTCGACGGTCGTCGTGCGCTGCCCTGCGATCCCGAGCGGGCTCGAAGGCGCCACGCTCGCGGTGGCGCTCGAAGAGTTCGTCGCCGAAGCCGAGCTGCTCGCGAAGATCGGACAGGGCTCGAGCGACGTCGAGAAGCTCCTCGCTTCGGGCGTCGCGGCGCGCACCGACGATGCGCGCGTGCCGTACACGATCTTCGAGTGGCTCGCGGGCCGATCGCTCGAACGTCATCTCGACGAGCGGAACGGCGCCGGGTCCATCGGCGAGGCGCTCGTGATCCTCGAGCCGGCGGCGCGCGCGCTCGCGGTCGCGCATGCGATGGGCGTCGCGCATCGCGACGTGCGTCCTGCGAACCTGTGGCTCGCGGAACGCGACGGACGCACGACGCTCAAGGTCGCCGCATGGGGGCTCGCGACGCGCATCGGACCGGGCGAGACGGCATTCGCGCCGGAGTACGGCGCGCCGGAGCACTTCAAGAGATCGTACGGGTCGATCGGACCCGCGAAGGACGTCTACGGTCTTGCGCTGTGCGTGATCGAGATGGTCACGGGCAAGCGTGCGCTTGCCGGCGCCGATGCCGGCGAGCTGTACCTCGCGACGAGCGATCTCGTTCGAAGGCCCACGCTGCGCGCGCACGGGTCGCACGTCTCCGATGCCGTCGAGGGCGTCTTGCAGCGTGCGCTCGCCGTCGATCCGAAAAGGCGCTGGCAGACGGCGCGCGAGTTCTGGGATGCGCTCGTCGAGGCCGTCCCCGAGCTGACGCCCGCGCCGCCCAGCGTGCGGCCACGCACCACGAAGACGAGCGATCGCCCGCCGGGGATCGGCGGAAGCACGCGTCCCGGGATCACGCAGGGCTCGGCGGCGGGCCGACGGCACAGCGTGGAATCGCTGCGCGTGCGCGAGGCCGTGCAGAGCGGGAAAGAGGCGAGCGCGAGCGAGCGGGAGAGCATCGGGCCCGATCGGAGCGGGACGTGGGCCTGGCTCGCGATGGCGGTCGTCGGGGTCGCGGTGGTGGCGGTGATCGTGGCGAAGGTCGGGACGGGGGCGGCAACGACCAGCCCCGACGCGGGCGCGGCGAGTCCGACCACGAGCACGAGCACGAGCACGAGCACGAGCACGAGCACGAACGTCGAGCCCGCGGTGCACGTCGTGCCGTTCTTGGCCGACATGGTGAAGGTGCCCGCCGGGACCTTCGTGATGGGATCCGACCACGACGGGAAGGGCGAGAAGCCTCCGCATCGCGTGCAGATCACACATGCATTCTACATCGATCGCACCGAGGTCCGCGCCGACGCCTACGCCGCCTGCGTCGAGGACGGCGCCTGTACGCTCAACAAGGTGCACGCGGGCGAGCTCGTCGAGACGATCTACGGCTGCAACACCGACAAGGAGCGACCGAACCATCCCGCGAACTGCGTCGACCGCACGCAGGCCGAGAAATACTGCGCGTTCGTCCGCAAGCGGCTGCCGACCGAGGCCGAGTGGGAATACGCCGCGCGCGGCACCGACGGACGCGAGTTCCCGTGGGGCAACACCGCGCCCACGACGTGCGCGCAGGCGATCCTCACCGGGATGACGGGCGACTGCGGCGAGCGCAAGGGGACGTGGGAGGTCGGGACTGCGGCCGACGGCAAGAGCGCGTTCGGCGTGCTCGACATGGCGGGCAACGTCTGGGAGTGGGTTGCGGACGGATGGGACGCGTACTCGTCGGACGCGGCGACGGCCGACGACGGCGCGGAAGCGAGCGACGTCGTCGTCGATCCGAAGGTCGCTCTCGAGGCTTCGGGCAAGGGCGTCCTCCGCGGAGGCTCGTGGGACTACTCGGTCACGAGCGCGAAGGCGACGTATCGCCTGCCGTTCGCCGCCAACAGCGGCAATGCGAGCACGGGCTTCCGCTGCGTGCGCGACGCGGAGTGATCCGCGTGCGTGAGTGATAGGCTCTGCTCGTCATGGCCGCTGCGGACCGAATCGGCAGCGTGATCGCCTCGAAATACCGGCTCGAGGAGCTGCTGGGCGAGGGCGGCATGGGCGCGGTCTTCAGGGCCAAGCACCTCACCGTCGGCAAGCGCTTCGCGATCAAGCTGCTGCACGCGAGCGTGTCCGACCATCCAGATGCCAAGCGTCGCTTCACGCGTGAAGCGCAGGCCGCCGCGAGGATCGGCCACCCTGCCATCCTCGACGTGTACGACCTCGGCGAGGACGGCGGCTCGCTCTACATGGTCATGGCGCTGCTCGAGGGCGAGTCGCTCGCGCAGCGCGTATCGCGCGGGCCGCTGCCGATCACCGAGGCGATCCAGTACGCGCTCGGCGTCCTCGAGGCGCTCGAGGCGGCGCACGGCGCGAGCATCATCCATCGCGACATCAAGCCGGCCAACGTGTTCCTCGTGGCGGGCGCGACCGGACGAGAGGCGGTGCGCGTGCTCGACTTCGGCATCGCGAAGTTCCAGGAGGCAGGCGACGGCACGCAGACGTCGACCGGCGCGGTGCTCGGATCGGCCTATTACATGGCTCCGGAGCAGGTCCGCGCGGAGTCCGAGATCGACGCGCGCGCGGACGTCTGGGGCGTGGGCGCGCTGCTCTACGAGCTGCTCGTCGGCGAGCCGGCGCACATGGCGCCGACGCATGCCGCGGTCATCGCGAAGATCGTGATGAAGCCCGCGCCGCCCCTCAACGAGCGACGTCCCGACGCCGACGCGAAGATCGACGCGATCGTCGCGCGAGCCCTCGCGATCGATCCCGCGAAGCGCTTCGCGTCCGCCGGCGAGATGCGCGAGGCGCTCGAGACGTACGTCGTCGAACGCGCCGCGACGGTGATCTCGGTCCCTCCTCCCGCGCGATCGCCGTCCGCCGACCGCGGGCCGTCGAGCGGAACCCCGCGCGGGGTGATCGCCGCGACGACCGATCTCCGCCCGTTGTCCGCACCGGCGCGCGCGCGCTCGCTGATCGCACTGGCGGCCGCCGCCTTGGTTCTGAGCGTCGTCGCGACCGCCGCCATCGTCAACCACCGCTCGGCTCCTCCGTCTCCTTCTCAGTCCTCCTCCCCGCCGCCACCGCCGCCGATCGCGTCCCTGCCCTCGGCCGACCCCATTCCCATTCCTGTTCCTGTTCCTGTTCCTGTTCCTGTTCTCCTTTCTCCCTCCGCCTCCGCCTCCGCCATCCCCCGCCGGCCTCCCCCTCCCTCCCGCGCCGCCACCTGCGGCCCCTCCGAAATCCTCAGCGACGGCCACTGCTGCCCGCGCGGCTTCGTCTGGCGTGACGATCACTGCGAGCGAGATATCGCGGTCGACGCTCCGTTCTGACAGAATCACGCGCGGTGCGGTCGTCGTTCCGGAGCTCGGTCGCGTGCGTCGCCATGGTCGTCGCGACGCTGGCTTCGCCTTCACCGGCACGCGCCGGCGGCGACGCCATCGACGACGCACGAAAGCACTTCGCCGAAGGCGTGAAACGCTATCAGGAGGGCGATTTCGAAGGCGCGCGCGTGCTCTTCGAGCAGGCCAACGCCGAGCACCATGCGCCCCCGATCGTCTACAACATCGCGCGCGCCGAGGAGCGGCTCGGTCATCCGCAAGCGGCGATCGATCAGTACGACACGTACATCGCGGAGGCCGGCGAGAACGGCGAGTTCACGCAAGCGGCGGTGCTCGCGCTCGCGCGCATCCGCAAAAGCTCGCGGCAGCTCCGCATCGAGACGAAGCCGCCCGGCGCGCGCGTGTTCGTCGACGGGTCGCCGACGCGCGATCCCGCGCCCACGCGTGTCCTCGTGCCTGCAGGGCGTCATCATGTCGTCGCGGAAGGCGACGGTTGGCGGGCCGAGGCAGACGTCGAGGCGGGCGCGGCGGCGGTCGAGAACGTGATGCTGGAGCGACCCGACGGTGCGGCGGCGAGTCCGACCACGACTCCGAGCACGAGCACGACGGGGCCGAACGAGAGGACCCGCCCGGCCGAGGCACTGCCGCCGGCGCCCGACGGCTTCATTTTCGGCGCCGAGTTCACGGTGGTGCCGCATCGCTTCGACCGGACGGCGGCGCGGCGTTACAGCTCGTTCGGGATCGCGGCCGGCGTGATCGTCGAGGCTGGATACGCGCCCGCCGACGACTTCGTGGTGCTCGGTCGTACCCTCGTCTCGGTCGGTTCGAAGGGTGCTCCGGCCACCACGCTTGCGGCGATCGGCGTCGCGATGAGCTATCGCGTGCGCAAGTCGGTGTGGATCGGCGCGGCGTTCATGGGCGGTCGAGCGCTCCTTCCGGGCGCGATCGAGCCGCAAGGCAACGAGCAGCGGCGCTTCGACACCGACTACGTGTTCTGTCCGACGCTCGAGGTGAGCGTCGCCGTTCTCACGAAGCCGTACGGGCAGTGGCTCGTCTCGATTTTTCCGGGCTATTACTTCGCGAGCCCGGCGGACAACGACGTGTTCTTCGTGCCCGTCGGCTTCGGCCTGCGGACGTTCTGAGGTCGCCGCTCAGCCGTCGTCGTCCTCGTCGTCCTTCATGCGGGAGGCCTTCCAGAGGAGGAGCGCACCGACGAGGTACATCGGAACGGACGAGACCAGCACGATGACCGGGTACCGCGGATTCTGGCGTGTCTCGGGCCGCGCGAAGACGATGCAGGTCGTGTCGATGAGGATGGCCAGCATCAGGACGATGACGCCCAGGATCTTTGCGGTCGTACGATCGGTGATCATCGTCGTGACGCCGCTGTATCATCGAGCCCGATGAGGCGCACGTCCTGGCTGGCAGTCCTTGCGATGGGTACGACGGTTCTCGGAGCCGGCTCGTCGGTCCTGAGCGGCGGGTGCGGCGCGAGCCCCGCGATCACGGTGGTCCACCTCGGTCCGGGCGAGAAGAGCGAGGCGATCCGCGGCGATGCCGTCAAGACGCGGCGCGGCGCCCAGGAGGCCTATGCCGGCCTTCGCGGCGGCTTCTACGTCGTGCGGTCGATCGACGACTGGCGCACGGCCTGGACGAGCGGCAACGAGCCGCCCATGCCCTCGACGCTCGACACGTCGCGGTCGATGCTGCTGCTCGCCGTCGCCGAGAAGAAGGACACCGTGCAGCTCCAGGTGCACCGCGTCGTCGAGACCGGCGATCGGTTGCACGTCTGGGTGCGTTCGACGAAGGCAGGACAGAACTGCAAGCCGAAGCTCGATCGCTCGCCGTTCGACGCGGTGGTAGCGCCGCGCATCGACAAGCCGGTGAAGTTCTACGTCGAAGAGGACGAAGCGGAGTCTTGCGGCGATCCTCCCGCGGTCACGGTGAACTGCCGCGTGAACGACACGCCCACGTGGGCGCCGAAGGTCGCCGCACAACCGGGCGACAAGGTCGATTGCGAGATGAGCGCGGTGACGCGCGGAAAATTCGCGATCGTCGACAGCGCGCTGACGCTGGGTGAGCTGCCTGGCGGCTCGTCGTCGAAGCTCGCGTACACGAGGGGCCCCTCGCGCGGGGCGTTCTCCGTCGACGTGTTCGGAACGTACGCGGTTCGTGCGGAGGCGAGCGACGAAGCCGGGCGGAAGACGATCGTGACGGCGAGCGTCGACGCGCTGCCGCCGAAGACGCGCGACGTGCTCGTGCAGCTCGTCTGGACGAACTTCGACGTGAGCGACGACCCCGACACGTTCCCGCGCGTGAAGCTCCGCGCGACGGAGGAGACGCGTGACGCGAAGAACAAGCCGGTGACGAACGAGTGCTCACTCGACACGCCGCGCGCGGAGCTCTGCGAGGTGAAGACGCGCAGCGCTTACACGCACATGAAGCTGAAGGCGTCGGACAAGCGTCTCCCGCTCGACGTCTTCTACGCGGACGAGCGGATCGAGACGGGCCCGCTGGTGTGCATCCAGCTGTACTTCGACGGCGCGCGCACGGGCGAGACGTGCGACCGCAAACACCGCAACCCCGAAGACCGCTGGCAAGTCGGCACGGTCGACATGGTAACCGGCAAGCTCCTCGAACCGCCCCTCGCCGACGCCGACGCAGGCGCAGGCGCAGGCGCCGACGCGGCCGTGAAGAAGCCCCCGCCGAAACCGGCCCCGAAAAAGTAGAGCGATTTCGTTTTCGAACCCTGGGTCGCGGACAATCTCTCGTCTTCAGTTCTCGACGGCCAGCGCCAGCACCTTCATGGTCGTCCACGCCAGCGCCGCGCTCAGCGGGAGCGTCAGTACCCACGCGGTCAGGATGTTGCCCGCGACGCCCCACCGGACCGCGCTGATGCGCTTGCTGGCGCCGACGCCCATGATGCACGCATTGATGCAATGGGTCGTCGAGACCGGCACGCCGAACTGGCTCGCGGTCAGGATCGTCAGCGCGCCCGCCGTCTCGGCTGCGAAGCCCTGGATCGGCGTGATGCGGATGATCTTCGAGCCCATCGTCTTGATGATGCGCTTGCCGCCGCCCATCGTACCGGCCGCGATCGCCGCGGCGCACGCGAGCACCACCCACATCGGGACCTTGTCGCCGACGGGCAGGACCCAGTGCGGAACGCCGGCGCCATGGCCCGCGCGCACGAAGGAGAGCAGCGCGAGGGTGATGATGCCCATCGACTTCTGCGCGTCGTTCGAGCCGTGTGCGAACGCCATCATGCAGGCCGAGAGGAGCTGGAGTCGCCGCGAGGCGTTGTTCACGACGGTCGGCGATCGCCGGCGCACGAACCAGAGCAGCCCGATCATGATGACGAACGCCGCCGCGAAGCCGATGAGCGGAGACGCGACGAGCGGCACCAGGACCTTCTGGTAGAGCGTCGACCACTTGAACGCGGCGACGCCGGCCTTCGCGACGACCGCGCCGGCGAGCCCGCCGATGAGCGCGTGCGAAGAGCTCGAAGGGATCCCGTACCACCAGGTGATCAGGTTCCAGATGCAGGCGCCGATGAGCGCCGCGAGCACGACGCTCTGCGTGACGATCGCGGGATCCGCGAACCCGGACGCGATCGTCTTCGCGACCGCCGTGCCCATGACCGCGCCGAAGAAATTCAGGATGCCGGCGATGAGCACCGCCGTGCGCACGGGGAGGACGCCGGTCGATACGACCGTGGCGATGGCGTTCGCCGCGTCGTGAAAGCCGTTGATGAAGTCGAAGATGATCGCTGCGACGATGACGCAGACGAGCAGGCTAACCATTCTTGATGGCCAAGTTGGCGAGGATGTCGCCAATCGAATCGCACTGGTCGACGGCATTCTCGAGGTCTTCGAGGACCGTCTTTTCGCGAATCAGCTTCTTCGCGTCGACGGTGCTGTCCTTGAAGAGCGACGAGATCGCCTCGCGGTAGACGGTGTCGGCCTGCTTCTCGATGTTGCGGAGCTCGCGCGTGCACACGACGATCTCGGCGTATTCGTGCTTGCGCAGCTTCGGCATGACGCTGTCGATGCGGTGCGTGCAGTCGACGAGGATCTTCACGAGCTGTTTCATCGGCTCGGTCGCCTCTTCGACGCCGAGCATCGTGCACGCGCGGATCGCGCCGTTCGTGAGATCGAGGACGGTATCGAGCTCGGACGAAAGGCGCTGGAGGTCCTCGCGGTCGATGGGCGTCACGAACGTCTTCGCGAGCGCCTCTTCCATGGCGTGGACGATGGCGTCGCCCTCGTGCTCGCATTTCTGGACGGCGGCGCGCGCCTCGTCGGCGGTGTGACCGTTGTCCGTGAATTTCGCGAGCGCCTTCGCGCCGTTGTGAGCGACCTTCGCCTGCTGCTCGAGGAAGTCGTAGAAGTGATCTTCCTTCGGGAGCAGGAACCGGATGACGTCTTGGAGCCCCATCAGCGGAATGTCCTTCGTGCCTGCGGCGCGGTCGTTTCGGCCTTCGTCGTCATTGTCGCGGCTGAATCTAGCCGACCTTCGGGAGCTGTGTCGTGCGCGGTTCACACGACCTGGCCGGTTTCTGGCGTGCTACGCGGCGTTCTTGTGACGGTCCGGTTCCAACCAGGAGAACAATCGTGAAATCTCCGCCAGCTCGCACGGTTGTGCTGTCCGCGTTGATGTTGTGCGTGAGCTGTGGCGCCGAACCCGGTGCAGGGCGGGGCGATCGCGGAATGGGCGCGCCGCTCGCGATCGGGCCGGCCGCGGCGGCTCGCCCCGCCGCTCCCGCCGTCGCCGAAGCGCCGCCGCGCGCACCAGACGACCTCGCTCTCCTCATGCGCGTGGCCGATCCCGAGCAGCTCGTACGTCAGGTGGCGGCGCTCCTTCCGCCGAGCGCGGCCGCCGCCGCGTCGGCGCTCGATCCGGCGCAGGTCCTCACGCTCCTCCTCGGAAAGCGCTTGAGCGAGGTCGTCGATCTCGGGCTCCCCGTCGACGTCGCGAGCGCCGGCGCCGGCGATGTGTCGTTCGTCGTCTCGCTGGGTGTGAAGCCGGACGCCGAGCCGCGCCTCGCCGAAGGCCTCGTGCTCCACGAACGAGGGGGCCTCGTCCACATCGAGAAGCCCGACGACGCGCACCTCGAGACCGGAAGGCTCGGCGCATGCGCCTTCACGCCCGCCGCAGGACGAGCGACCACCCGCCTCGTGTGCGCGTCCGACGAGGCGGCGCTGACGTCCACCGCCGCGTACCTCGCGCGCAACGTCGCAGCCGAGCCGCTCGATGTCGACGCACGCTTCACCGTGCCGGGCCGGTTCCTTCGCGAGAAGCGCGCCGGCACCGCGGCGAAGGCGATCGGAGACGCAGCGACCGAGCATCTCGGCTCCGAGCTCGTCGACACGTTCCTCGACGAGATCGAACGCATCGACGCAGACGTCCGGTTCGTCGGCTCCGGCGTCGAAATCGCCCTTGATTTGCGGCTCTCCGCGAGAACATCGATGCTCGGCCGGGTGATCGCGCCGAGGACCGCGCCCACGCCTCCGCCGAAGGCGTTCTACCGGCTGCCCGGCGATGCGATCGTCGCGCTCCACGCGACAGGCGCGCTCCCGGACGACATCGCGCCGCTACGCAAGGCGCTCGCGGAGGTCGTCGAAGGCACGCTGATCCACGACGGCTATCAGCCCGAGAAGACGCGCGCCCTCCGCGAGCGGCTCGAGGCGCTGCTCCTCACCGGCGGTCCGCTCGTGCTCGGCGCCGGAGTGTCCGGCGGCCGTGACGGCGCGGAGCGAGCGCTCGCCGCGCTCGACTCGCCTCGCGGCGAAGTGCAGGCGCGCAGCGCGCTGACGCCGTGGATGATGATCGAGGTCGACGAGCCCGCGGAGAAGTGGACGCAAGGCCTGCGCGACGTGGTCCGCCGCGCCGAGGACGCCGACAAGACGAGGAAGCCCGGCTCGAAGTCGAGCTCGCCGCGCGATCCCGACGGGGATCACGTCGACCTGCGCGTCGGTCTGCTCGATCCAGCTCTGAAGCTCCCGAAGGACACGCTCCACCTCGAGGTGCTGATCGCGCCGCGCACCAAGGGCGCACGCCCCACGCGGAAGGCGCACCTCTTCGTGGTGCCCAAGGGCGGAGCAACGTGGATCGGTTACAGCGAGGACGTGCCGGCGATCACGGCGCGTCTCCGGCTCGCGCTCGACGACACGACCGATGCCGGCACGCTCGCGCGATCGACGGAAGCCTCTTCGCTGCGTACGCGAAGCGCCGTGGGCGCAGGGATCGTCGCGCTCGGTGCGGTCGCATACCTCGAGGCCAAGACGTCCACGCTGCCCGGCCTACGTCTTGCCGCAGCGAGCGCCTCGCGCGCGAGCTCACGCGGCGCGCACGGCGCGGAGATCCTCCCCTGGACGGTCACCGCCGATACGAGGCCGGGCTCGGTGCACGTCTCGGCTCATACGCAGGCGACGCGACAGACGGTGATCGACCTGCTGCGCGCCGCCGGCTTCTAGAGCTCAGGGCGCGATGCCGACGTAGGCGCGCGCTCGCATCACGCCGCGTTCCATCATGGGCTCGATGCGCGCGAGAAATCCGGCCTTGCGGAGCTTCGCGACGAAGGCATCCGCCGCGTATCCGCTCCACACGGAGTAGAGACCGCGCGCAACCAGCGCGTTCTTCGCGATCACGAGCGCGCTGTCGGCGTAGAGGCGCGCATTGGAGCGAAAGCTCGCCCACTCCGGCCCGTTGTCGACGTCGAGGAGGATCGCCGCGAGCCCTTTTTCACGAGCGATCACGTCGGCGACGTCGTCCTGCACGAGGTCGACGCGCGGATCGTCCAGCGCGCCGGCAACGAGGTGCGCGGCGTCGCTGCGCGCGAGCTCGACGACCGCATTCAGCTTCTCGACGACGATCACGCGGCCGTCTTCCGGAAGCACCTCGAGGACGCCGCGCAGCGTCGCGCCGAACCCGAGGCCCCCGACGAGGACACGCGGTGACGGGCCCGTGCTCGCGATCGCCTCACGCGCGAGGCGTCCGAACGCGAGCTCGGTCTCGAGCGCAGCGCTCGACAACAGCACGACGTTGCCGAGAACGAGGTCGAGCATGTCGCCGCGCTGGCGGAGCGCGAGCGTCCCGCCGGCTTCGCGCCACGTGCGGAGGATGCGTGCCACGTTACTCCCGCGTCGCGGGGATTTCGGGAGGCGCGACGGTCGCGGGCGTCGCCGGCTTCGGATCGTTGCCGCGCGCAGGCGGCGGACGCGGACGGCCATGGCCGCCGCCTTGCGCGTGCCCCGACGACGGTCGTGGTGGCACCACGGGCGACACGACCGCCGGCGCGACGGGCGTGGCCGCGAGCGCAGCGCCCGTCGTGTCGAGGCCCGTCGACGTCGGTCCCGGCACGGGATCGACCGGCGGGCTCGGCTCGATGTTCGCGGTCGGTTCCTGCGGCGGGGGCACGGCGGAATTGCCGGCGATCTTCGCGACCATGAGCGCCGTCGTGGTGACGATCGCGACGAACACGGCCGCCCAGATCGCCGCGGTGGCGGGCGTGAGGTCCTTTTTTCCGGGCTGACTCGAGGTCGCGCCGTGCATCGGCGGCGTCGTCCACGCGTTCCTGGCGGACACGCCCGACGCGCCCGAGTTGAACGACGGCGTGCTCGGCGTCGGCGGAGGTGGGGCCGAGGCGACGAGCGCCGGGCCGAGGATCGCGATGCGCTCGAGCGACGGCGTCGCCACGGGTCCCGCGTACGGCGCGAGCATCCGCGCGAGCTCGATGACGTCGCCGAGGCGACTGTTCCGATCGCGCTCGAGACAGCGCGCGACGACGTGCTCGAGCCCCTGCGGCAGATCGGGCTTGGCGTCGCGGAGGTTCGGGATGGGACCGTGCATGATCCCTTGGATCAGCTCGCCGAGCGACGACGCGTGGAACGGCGCTTTCCCGCTGATCAGGCGGAACAGGATGATGCCGAGCGACCAGACGTCGCTGCGCGCATCGGCATCGCGCGCCGACACGATCTGCTCCGGCGCCATGTAGCTGGGCGAGCCGAGGAGATCGGTCGCCTTCGTCACCACGCTGTCCGGCCGATCGTTGCGCGGGCGTCCGCCCGGGTTCGTGTCGTCGTCCATGCCGAGGTCGAGGACCTTCGACACCCCGAAATCGAGCACTTTCACGACGGGCTCGCCGCTCTGGCCCTTCGTGAGGAACAGGTTCGCGGGCTTGAGATCGCGATGGACGATCCCGTGCCCGTGCGCCTCGGCGATCGCCTCGCACGCCTGGAGGATGTACTCGCAAGCCTCGTGGACGGGCACCGGCCCGCGCTTGTGGAGCAGGTCCGAGAGGTCGGTCCCCTCGAGGTACTCCATCACCATGTAAGGAGAGCCGCCGTCGAGAGCCCCGACGTCGAGCACGCGCGAGACGTGCTTGCTCTTCAGTCGGACGGTGTTTCGCGCCTCGCGGAGGAAGCGGCTCTTGTAGTCGGGGGTGCAGACCTCGTCGCGCATGAACTTCAGCGCGACCATCTGACCGAGCTGCAGATGGCGGGCGGCGACGACGTAGCCCATGCCACCCTCACCGAGGATGCGCTCTACCCGGAACTTCCCGGCAACGACGTCCCCCGGGCGGATTCCGGCCACGGGGGAGAGTGTGCTCGTCCGGCTCCGGCAAATCAAGAACGGGCACCGGCGAGGACCGCTGTCCTCGAAGTGCAACACCGCGCACACGGCGCCCGTGTGCGCACCCGCCAAAAAACCGCGGATTTGTGGATTTCGCCGACGATCTCATGAAGGCACGGGCCGTGCTCCAAAGAGGGAATGGAGGTCCTTTCGATGCGTCGAGCCGCTGGTGTGGTGATGGTGGTCGCGATGTCCGTGTGGACGGTCGGCTGCTCCAACCTGTCCTTGGTTCCGCGTCCGGTCCGCTCCGGTCGCGCCGGCGTCACGTCGGCGACGGCTACGACACATACGGCACGTACTTCGAACGTCGCTTCCGCGACGGACGGCGACGGCGCGGCTTCTTGCGCGGACGGAGCGGCTTGCTCGGAGTGACGTCCTCGGCGGCGACATAGCCTGCGAGCGCTGCGCGCAAGAGGCGTCCGGCCCATGCGCGCAGGCGACGGCGGCGATGAAGCGCGAACGCGCGGATCAGCGACTGGTCGTGAACGAGCCCGAGCACCACCTCGAAGCGGCGCTTCGTTCGCGTGCCGGCGAGCGTGGCGGCGAGGCGCCGAGCATCGTCGCGCGAGGTCTTACGGATGCTGCGCACGAAGTCGCGACGGATCTGCCATTCCCAGAGCCCGTCGGGTCGAGTGACGGGCACGGCGGGCGCGCGGGCGCGTCGCTTGTCGACGTCGTCGAGCGTCGAGTCGGTGCGCACGGTGAAGGACGCGACGTCGAGCAAGACGACGTCCTCGCGCTCGGCGCGCGCGAGCGCATCGGTGAGCGCCGCGAGGCACGAGCGCCAGGAGCGCGGCGCGCCGAGATCACGTCGGTCCACCCGCACGCTCGCGTCCGACACGCGCGAGGTCCTAGCATGGGACGGCGCATGGGCGATCAACCGAAGAACCCGCTGCACGGCATCACGCTCGAGACGATCGTGACCGAGCTCGTGGCGCATTACGGGTGGCCGGAGCTCGGGAAGGAGGTTGCGATCCGCTGCTTCACGCACGAGCCGAGCATCGCTTCGAGCCTCAAGTTCCTCCGGAAGACGCCGTGGGCGCGCGCGAAGGTCGAGAGCCTCTATCTCTTCATGCTGCGGGAGCGGGCGCGGCAGGCGCGGCGCAGCGGCCTTTGAGCGATCAAGGCCGTCGGATCTCCACCTGCGGTCGCCCGGGCGCCGTCCAATCGAGGTGGAAGAACGTGCCGCGCGGCGCGTCCGTGCGCTCGTACGTGTGCGCGCCGAAGTAGTCCCGCTGCGCCTGCAGCAGGTTCGCCGGCAGCCGCTCGGAGCGATACCCGTCGTAGTACGCGAGCGCCGACATGAACGCGGGAGCGGCGATACCGGTGGTTGCCGCGAGCGCCACCACCTTGCGCCAGCTCCGCTGCCCCTTCTGGATCTGGTCGCCGAAGTAGGGATCGAGCAGGAGGTTCACGAGCCCGTTGTCGCGTGAGTACGCTTCCATGATCTTCTGGAGGAAGCGCGCGCGGATGATGCAGCCACCGCGAAAGATCCCGGCGATCGCGGCGAAATCGAACGACCAGCCGTACTCCTTCTCCCCTTCGCGCATCAGCTCGAACCCCTGGGCATAGGCGCAAATCTTCGAGCAGTACAGCGCGTCACGGATCGCCGCGACGAGCTCGTCGCGGCGTTCGTCGTGCGCGCGGCGCGGTCCGTCGAGGTGCTTGCTCGCAACGACGCGCTCCTCCTTCAACGCCGACATGCAGCGCGCGAACACCGCCTCCGCGATCGAGCTCGCCGGGATGCCCATGTCGAGCGCGTTCACGCTGGTCCACTTTCCCGTGCCCTTCTGGCCCGCCGCGTCGAGCACGTAGTCGACCAGGTAGCCCTCCTGGTGGACCGGATCGTGCTGCGCGAAGATGTCTCGCGTGATCTGGATGAGATAGCTGTCGAGATCGCCGTCGTTCCACCGGTCGAACACCTCCGAAAGCTCTGGCGGCTTCATGCCGAGCAGGTTCGTGAGCAGCGTGTACGCCTCGGCGATCAGCTGCATGTCGATGTACTCGATGCCGTTGTGCACCATCTTCACGTAGTGACCGGCGCCGTTCGGCCCGAGGTACGTGGTGCAGGGCACGCCGCCCACGACGGGCTTGCCGGGGGCATAGCTCTCGATCGGCCGCCCCGTCTTCTCGTCGACCTTCGCCGCGATGGCCTTCCAGATCGGCTCGAGGTGCTTCCAGGAATCGGGGTCGCCGCCAGGCATCAACGAGGGGCCGAAGCGCGCACCGACCTCGCCGCCGGAGACGCCCGAGCCGAAGAACTTGCAGCGACCCGCGTACTCCTTCTCGCGACGGATGGTGTCGGTCCAGAGCGAGTTGCCGCAGTCGACGACGATGTCGTCCGGCTCCATCCCCGCCTCGATGAGCTCCTTCGTGACCTCGTCGACCGCAGGCCCGGCCTTGACGAGGAGGATGACCTTGCGAGGTCTCGCGAGCGACGCGACGAGCTCCTGCACCGTCTCGCACCCGACGAGACCGCCGGGCGGCTTCTCCGTCGCGACGAAATGCTTCATCACCTCGGTCGTGCGGTTGAACACGGCCACGCGGTAGCCGTGGTCGGCCAGGTTCAAGGCCAGGTTCTGGCCCATCACGGCGAGTCCGATCAGCCCGACGTCAGCAGTCGCCTCTCGTGCCATGGCGTCTACCCTCCTCCGACGAACTGTAGTCCGCCCGCGGCGCGCCGGCGTGCGGCCCGGCGGGACTCAGAGGTCCGCGGCGCCGATCTCGCTGTTCTAGCGCTTGGTCGTGGTGAGCGCAGAGATCGCTCGTCGACAGCGTCCGTTCCGCTCCGTCACTTGACGTAGATGTCGTGGTACTCCCACCACGTGGTGCTCGTGGCGCCGGTACCGACCTCCGAGCAATCGGCCCCGCCGGAGAGCCCGCTCGGCGCCGAGAGATCGCGTCGCCGGAGGATGACCGTCGCAGAGCGCGGGGCGTTGCCATTGCTCGACGCCCAGAAGTTCTCCGGCGTGTTGTCGCATCGCACGGGATCGCCGTCGAAGGCGTTGCCCTTCGAGCCGCCCATGCGCACCGCGTCGCGGACGACGTCCTTCGTATTTTCGAACGGAACGAGGTTCGGATCGAGCGCCCCCGACTGCACGGATTCCTGGCCTCCGAAGATGTGCCAGCACGAAGCGGAGCCGGCGAAGGTCTGGCTCACGCGCACCCGCGTCCAGCGGAAGTCGTCCGCGAAGAAGATGCGATGCCGCGTCGGCGGAACGCTGCCGCCGCAACCGGGCGAGTTCACGTAGACGCGCATGACGACGCCCCCGCGCGCGTCGTTGGTTCGCGTCACGGTCGCTTCCTGCTTCGCCTCTGCGGCCAGCAGATCGGCGGTGACGAGCATCCAGCCCCCGTCGTCGTTGGTCATGTCGCAGTAGGCGACGAAGGACGGAGCGGGGCCGTCACCATCCGGATCGATCCGCTGCGGACCGTCCGGTGTGTTGGGCTGCGAGCGCTTGAGGGCGTCGCACGACGAGACGGCCGCGGCGGGCCCGAGAGCGCCTTCGGTGGCCCCGTCCGCCGGTGAGCCGTCGGCCGCGGCGTCGGCGTCCGCGCGGGCGCCTGGATCATCGCCCTTCGTCACGGCCCCTGCGAGGCCGTCGAGCGACGTCGTGAGCGAGCAAGCGATCGCGAGGGAAGCGATTGCCGGCGGAACGAACAGTGCAGCGGCGAATGGCCAAGCCCGCGCGGTTCGCATCGACACCGGAGGATAGCAGCGCGCCAGCTTCGACGGCGTGCGGCCACGACCTGCGGGCGACGCGTCCGCGACACTGGCCCAGGACACCCTCGAAACTGTCCGGGCCACCCCCACACGCCGGCAACCACGCGGAATCATGAGACCGCGATGTCGGCACGGCACTCGCTTTGGGGGCGGACATGGCTCGTCCCCTCGTTCTTCGCGTCCTGGTCTTCCTCGCCATCGTCCTGGCCGTCGCCGATGCGCGCGCGTCGCCGCGCGCGCGATCGGACGAGGATCTGCTGGGCGACGAAGAGATCGATCCCGAGGATCTCGTCGGGCGGGCGACCGTCGGACGCGCCGCAACGCGGACCGCGCCCGGAGGCGAGGCATGGGTCTCGCTCGCGGGGTTCACGCGTTCGACGATCGCCGGAGAGCGAGAGCTCGGAGGCATGCTCGTCGTGGGCCTGCCGCTCGATCGCTTCGCAAGGGTCGGAGCGCGCGCCGCAGCTGCGTCGAACGTGACGACGAGCGCGGCCGCGAACGTCGTGCCGGTGGTCGCCGTCGAGGAGCCGGCCGTCGGCGTGACGCCGCGGCTCGCGCG
>JAQBQJ010000211.1 GCA_028287065.1 Labilithrix sp.
CTCGGAGGCGGCCTCCGCAGCGAGCGGCATGTTCGGAAGGCTCGGCGGCAGAGGCTCGAGCTCCTCGAGCTCCTCGATCGGCTCGATCGTCGGCGGATCGATGCGCGGCACGCGGTTGCGCGGGAGCGGCGGTGGATCGTCGCCCGGGACGAGCGACAGCCGAGGCGCGGGTTTCACGGACGGCAACGGTTCGGCCGGCCGTTCGGGCAGCGGCGAGACGAGCGCGGGCGCAGGCGTCACATCGAGGAGCGCCGCAGCCGACGCGCGCGTGGTGCGCATCGCGCCCGAAGGATCGACGCTGGCCGTCATGCCCGAGAGAGGGAGCGACCCCATGAGCTCTTGCCAGCTCGAGAAGTGCCGCACGATGCCGTCGGGGTCGACGACGGTCCACTTACCGATCGACGCAGGAACGAGAGCCACGTCGACCACGTGCGTGCACGCGGCGCATCGCAGACGCGGCGTGTCGCCCGTCGCATCGAGCTCGCTGCGCGCACCGCAACGCTCGCAGCTCCACACCGGATCGAGGGTGGTTCGCGCTCTTTCCCCCATGGGTCCATGCAAGGTCCAAAGCGAGACGAAGGGAAGCGCAAAGCGGCAGCAAAGCGCATCGCACGTGCGCTCCGCACCTTCGTGGTGGGCGTACGCACGACACGCGGACGACACGCACGACGACCCGGGATCAGTCGAACCACCCGCGGACGCGCGCGGTGCCGGTGGCGCGGTCGATCTCCACCCATGCCGAGCCCTCGTCGACCCATGCATGGACGTAGTCGACGCCCTTCCTCGGTCCCTCACCGGGAAGACGCTTCCACCAGTCGACCGACTCGAGCCGCGAGAGATGACGGACGACCTTCACGGCGTCGCGAGGAACGGGGATCGGCTCCGCGAGGATCCGCGTGGGCTCGGGCACGCTCGCGAGCATGTGCCTCCGCTTCTTTCCGCCCGCCCCGGCGTCGGCGCTCGTGCTCTTGCTGGCGTTGCCGTTGGAGCCGGCTCGCGCATTCGCTCTCACGTCGAGGTCGAGACGGACGAACCGCGAGCGCTCTTCGGGGACCCACGCATCGCCGAGGGCGAGCTTGCCGACCGCCTCCTCGCCGAGATCGGCGGCGAGCTCCGCGACCAGCCGAGGAAGCGCGCGCTCCGCCTTCGGCTGCGGCTCGAACAACGAAAGCGCAGCCTGTGGCTTGTGAACGAGCGAGGCCGCGCGCAGCTTCGCGACGAGCACGGGCGCGCGCAGCACGGCTCGCTCGATCTTCGGACGGAGCGCCGCGAGCAGATCGGAGGCACTCGAAAGCGGCGCGGGCAGCTCGATCGCGATGCGGTGGACGCGGTGCTCGTCGCGGAGCTCGGCAGGCAAGAGCGCCACGTCGAGCGCGAGATCGAGCTCGACGCGCGATGCCGCGACCGCGCGCCCCGCAAGACGCGCCGCGAGTCGGTCCGCGAGCGTCTTCGCGACGAACGTGAGCGCCTCGGAGCCCTCGACGCCGTATTCGAGCGTCGTCTCCTCTTCGGGCACCTCGGGCGGGACGTACGATGCGAGCGGCGCGCGATCGTCGCCGTCCGCGAGGCCGAGCACCACCTGAGCCCGTGCGCCGAGCCGCGACGCCAGCGCGGACCGAGGCAACGCCCGGAGCTCCGCGATCGTGCGGACGCCGAGCTTCGAGAGCCAGCGTGCGTCGTCGGCGCCGATCGGCAGCGCGGAGACCGACAGCGGCGCGAGCGCGATGCCGTTCTTTCCCGGCGGCACCACGACGAGCGCGGGCTCGTCGTCCTCTTCGCGTTCGCGCCTGCGCGCGCGCGAACCGAGACGCTGCGAGGCCATCCGAGCGCTCACGTGCGCCAGCGCCGCAGCGCGCGCAAGGATCGCCGCGACGCGTGGACCGTCGGCGATCGCGACGGCGCACACGTGGCCGAGACCCGCGAAGACGCGCGCGAGGCGACTCGCGAGGATCGCCTCGCCGTCGGCCGTGCTCGATGGGCTCGTTCGATGCCCTCCGTCGCTTCCGCGCGGAGCATGGAGATGCGCGCAGCCCGTCACGTCCACCCAGACCACGTCGCCGTACGACGGGTCCGAGCTGCTCGCGAACGACACCGTCGCGCCGAACGCGAGCGCCACCTCGGCGAGACGCGCGAGCACGCCATGCACCGCCGCGGGCCGCACCACGCGGACCGCCAGGTTCGAGGCGCGAGCGCGCGCTTGCGCGATCGTCTGACCGGCATGCACGCCGAGCAAGCGTGCTTCGCGCGACACGACGTCGAGCCGGGTGTTGCCGAGGAGCTTGGCTTCGGTGAGCGGTGGCTCCGCGACGACGATCGCGAGCGGCACGCCGTCGTCTGCGCTCGCAGCCGCGCGCACGACCTCGACGTGGAGCTCCGGCAGGTTGATCGCGGCGATTCTCATGGCACTCTCACCCGCCTCAACACGCGACGCGAACGACGTGCTGCGACGACGCTCGGCCTCGACGATCCTTCGTGACGCGGACGGCGATGGCCTCGGGCCGGCGCTCGACCTCGACGCGCAGCGCGACAGGCCAAGGCACCGCACGCGACGTGTAGACGTTCGTGAGGACGACGAACGTCGTCCCCTTCTCTTCCGCGGCGAGCGCGAGCTTGCGGATGACGACCGAGCCGTCGACGCGCGATCGCCCTCCTTTCGTGCCGGGCTGGACGGACAGCTTTCCGTCGAGACCTCCCGGAGCATCGACCACGACGAGATCGAACGCGCCCGATGCGGCGACCTTCACGACCGTGCGCGCGAGATCGGCCGGCGACGGGCGAACGACGAGCAGTCGGTCGAGATCGACCTGCGCCTGCGCAACGGCGGGTGCATAGAGAGGAGGAGCGTTCGATTCGGTGATCCACGCGCACCATCCGCGAGCATCCGCCGCGTGCACGGCGCGGACGGCCGAGAGCGCGATCGTCGTCGCACCGCCGCGGAGCGTGCCGCTCTTCGCGTACGCCCGCGCGCCTGCGCCTGCGCCCGCGCGGTCAGTGAGCGACGCGATCTCGATCACGCCACGCGGCAACCCGCGATCGGGAAGGACGCGTTCGAGCTCTGGCCAATCGAGCGAGAGGACGCCTTCGGTCGGGGCGAGCGCGTTCGTCCCCTGCAGCACGCCGGCCTGACCCAGGCGGGCGAGCGTCTCCTCATCGAGGCGTTCGAGGCGATCGAGGCGATCGAGGCGATCGAGAGAGACGAGGTTCGATGCCGCGAGCGCAGCCATACCTGAACAAGTAACCAGTACCTGAACGGCGTGCAACCCCTGGCGGTCGAAACCCGTAAAATCTCGCCAAGAGCTCGACAATACGAGCGAAATCTTCACTGAACGAGCGTACGCTCCGCGCTCGTCTCGACCTCATTCGCCCTACCCTCCGTCCGGCGCTAGATAACGGCTTCATGAACCTCCCCGCGGATCCGCTTCTCGATCGTCTCGCGGCGATCCTCCGCGACATGGGCTCGGTGCTCGTCTGTTACTCGGGCGGCGTCGACAGCGCGTTCGTCCTCGCCGTCGCGCACCGCGTCCTCGGCGACCAGTGCATCGGCATGACCGCGGTCAGCCCGAGCCTCGCCGACTTCGAGCGTGAAGAGGCCGTGACCCTCGCGAAGCAGATCGGCGCGCGCCACGAGCTCGTCGCTTCGAACGAGATCGAGGACGAGGACTACGCGAAGAACCACGTCGATCGCTGCTTCCACTGCAAGAGCGAGCTCTATCGCGTCAGCGACGCGAAGCAGCGCGAGTGGGGTCTCGCCTTCTCGGTCAACGGCACCAACCTCGACGATCTCGGCGACTATCGCCCTGGCCTCGAAGCCGCGAAAAAAGCCGGCGCGAGGAGCCCGCTCGTAGAAGCCGGATTCACGAAGGCCGACGTGCGTCGCCTCGCGCAGCTCCTCGATTTGCCCGTCTGGGACAAGCCCGCAGCGGCGTGTCTCTCGAGCCGCCTCCCCTACGGCACGCGCGTGACGCGCGAGCGCCTCGCACAGATCGGCTCGCTCGAGGCCGAGATCCACCGGCTCGGGGTGCGGCAGGCGCGCGTGCGCTGGCACGCCGTCGGCGGCGGCGAAGGTACGAAAGAGGCCGCGATGGCCCGCGTCGAGATCGGCAAGCCCGAGATGGAGCGCGCCTTCGAGGCACGCGACGCGATCGTCGACGCCGGCAAGCGACTCGGCTTCGCGTACGTCACGCTCGATCTCGCCGGCTACCGAACGGGCAGCCACAACGAGCTGCTCAGCAACGACTCGCGCTCGCGTCGGTCGCTTCCCGTCGTCTCCTGAGCGGCGCTCCCGTCGGATGTGAGCGGCGCTCGCGCGCGAAAGCTCCCACAGCGCGGACACCTGCGTGCACGCACGTTCACGCGCGTGCAAACGACGAGAACACCTCACCAAAATTGCATCGAGGTGGTCACGACAGCTGCCAGGAAGACCGTGTCTCTGTAATGTTGAACCATGCGCCTCACCCTCGGTCTTCTTGCAGTCATCGCGACCGCGGCCTTCTTCCCTCTCGCGTGCGGCGATAGCAGCGGGGGCAGCGACTTCGGCGACGGCACCGGGACCGACGAGCAGAACAGCAGCGGCGGGACGAGCGGCATCATCGGCGGAGGCACGAGCGGCGGCACGAGCGGCGGGACCACCGGCTCCGCGCAGGACATCGACGCCGCTTCGATGCGGATCGAGCCGGCCGACGCCGTCATCTCCGTCGTCGGCGGTCAAAAGGCAACGAAGGCGTACAAGGTCCTCGCCAAGCTGAAGGGCTCGCAGACCGAGATCGACATCACGTCGCGCTCCGTCTTCTACGTGCCGGACAACTATCTCGTCGGCGGCTTCCCGACCGACGGCAGCGCGCTCTTCTCGACGCGCTTGCCCGCGGTGGCGACGGATCCTCCGCAGCGTGGAGGCAAGCTCACGATCGAAGCGACCGCTTCGAACTCCGACGCGCCCGTGAAGGTGAAGACGACGCTCACCGTGAAGCTCTCGGCGATCCTCCAGTCGCCCGCGGTCACGCCTGCGCTGCCCGCGAACCCGGAGACGCTGTTCACCGGCGCGCCGGTCGCCGCGCGCGCGCCTTCGCTCGCGTATCCGAACAACAACGCGATGCTGCCGCCGAACCTGCGCCGCCTCGAGGTTCACTGGACGCCCGCAGCAGGAACCGATCTCTACGAGGTGAGCTTCACGAGCGCCGTCGCAGACATCAAATACTACTCGCGCTGCGGAGGCGCGGTGACGAAGCCCGCGGATTTCAAGGCCGGCGCGTGCGCATTCGAGCTCGACCCGACGGGCTATGCCTACGTGGCCGAGACCAACCGCGGCGCAGGCGCGGTGAAGCTTCGCGTTCGCGGCAGCGCAGACGCCGGCGGCGGCTTCGGCGAGTCGGCGGAGTTCAACATCGAGTTCGCGGAGAACCCCGTCAACGGCGGCCTCTACTACTGGACCGTGTCGAACCCGGCGCCGCGGATCATGCGCGTCGACTTCGGCAATCCGAACTCGGTGCTCGAGTCGTTCCTCGAGCCGAACAAGGACGGGATGAGCGGCACGTGCGTCGGCTGTCACAGCATCTCGCGTGACGGCACGAAGCTCGTCGCGTCGCTCGGCGGACAGGGCGACGGACGCCTCGTCTACCTGAACGATCTCACGAAGCCGAAGACCGATCCGTCGTGGCTCACGCTGCAAGGCACCGCTGCTGCGTCGACCGCGAACGCGATCCAGTTCGCGTCGTTCAATCCGAAGGGAACGGAGTTCGTCGCGATCTACGGCGACGATGCGAACAAGCACAAGCTCTACTTCCACGACGCAACCACGGGCCTGCGCGTCAGCAGCAAGGACCTCGCGTACAAGCCCGATCATCCGGACTGGTCGCCCGACGGCAAGTTCATCGCCGTGACGCACGTCGGCAACGAAGCGACGACGTCGCAGCGTCCGACGCGCGGCAACATCGATCTGATGGCGTTCACCGGTACGACGCTCGGCGATCCCCAGGTGCTCGTCCCGCAGGTGAACCTGAAGAACCGGTACAATCCGAACTTCGTGCCGGACTCGTCGTTCCTCCTCTTCAGCGAGTCGACGTGCGCGAGCAGCTGGGACGGCGGCGACTGCGATGCCGATGCGGACCCCACCGCGAAGACGTGGGCCGTGAAGCCCGCGGTCGGAGCCACGCCCGTCCTCCTCGCGCGCGCATCGGCCGGCGGCGTCGCCGACGGCGCTGCGACGAACCTCGGCGACACGTTCCCGCGCTCGACGCCGTTCCAGACGAAGCACGGCGCGGGGAAGCTGTTCTGGTACACGGTGGCGTCGACGCGCCAGGTCGGTCTCCGCAAGGTCGGCGGCTCGCAGCACCTCTGGATGTTCGCGATCGATCCGACGAAGGTCGTGAGCGGCACCGACGGCAGCTACCCCGGCTTCTACCTTCCGTTCCAGGACCTCACGACGTCGAACCACATCGGGCAGTGGACGGAGAAGATCGTCGGCTCGAGCGCGCCTCCGCCTCCGCCGCCGCCGCCTCCCCCTCCGCCGCCTCCGCCGCCGCCGGCGCCGCGCTGATCAGCGCTGATTCAGCGCTGCTCAGCCCGGATGCTGCTGATGCCACGTGCGCGCGACCGCTTGGAGGAGCGGGATGCGCGCGAGTGGATTCGGATGCGTCTTGAGGACGCCGAGAGGATTGAGCAGGCTGAGCGGACCGCCCTGACCGGCAGCTCGCTCGATGCGCGCGAAATAGTCGAGCAGCGTCACGCCGCCGTTCTCGGACCACGGGTACTGAGGACGGCGCGCGCGACCGGCATCGAGCGAGTTGTACGCGCCAGCCGAGTCAGCCGAGGCCTCGGCGACCTGGTTGAAGAGCGGAACGACGGTCGCGAGCCGACCGAGCTTCGTCGGATCGGGCCCGGAGCCGCCCTGCCCCTTCGCGCATCCGGTATGACCGAGATAGTGATGCGCGAGCTCGTGACCGAACGTGAACGCGAGGACCTCGTCGAAGATCTCGCGCGCGCGTGACCAGCGCCGGAGATCGCCGCCGAGGTTCGCGGGGATGATGCCGGCCGGCAATCCCGCGCGCGCCTTGTCGCTCTTCACGAGCTGCGGGAGAACGGCATCGCAGTACGCGTCGTAGGTCCGCGTGCCGAAGAGCTCGTCGGTCGCCTTCGTCTGAGCGATCGCGTCGACGGCCTCGAGGATGCCCGACGTCGCGGCGAGGAAGGGCGCGCCTTGCTCGTCGCAGCCGGCGAATGCGTTCACCTCCGACGTCGGATCGAAGACGAGCGGGATGCCGCGAACGAGCGCCTGGTTCGACTGGTTGAGCGCGGCCAGGAGCTCGCTCAGGATACTGCGGAGCTCCTGCTGCCACGCGGCGACGCCGACGAGCGGCGGCAGCAACGGCCGCTGCGCGGGCGCTACGGGCGGCGGCTGCGCGGGGGCGCTCGGCGGGACGTTCGGGTTGTACGGTGGCTGACCGTACGGCGGCTGACCATAGGGCGGCGGCTGCTGCCCGTACGGACCGGGGCCGTAATAAGGAGGGGGCTGCTGCGGCTGCGGCTGCGTCGACGCCGAGCTCGACGCCTGGCAGGCGCCGAGCGCGATCGGCAGGACGAAGATGGCGAGCGAGGCGAAAGAGGCGAGCTTTCTCACGCCCCGAAACGTAGCAGATCCTCGCTTACCGGCGTTTCAGGTCGACGACGCGGCAGGCGCGGAGGCGGCCTCGGAGCGCAAGCTTCGGATGGCGCCGAGCAGGCTGCGCGCGTCCTGAAAACGATCCTCGGGCTTCTTTGCGAGCGCGCGCTCGACGATCACGCGCCATCCGTCGGGCACGTCGACGGGAGCCTCGAGCGCGGCCGGTGCAGCGCTCGGCATGCGTCGCGACGCAGGGTGCACGCCCGAGTCCGCGCTCGCGGCACGCACGCGCGCGTCGTCGACGGCATCGAGCGGCAAGCGCAGCCCGACGCTGCTCGGTCCTCGTTTGCCGGCCGTCCACATGTCGCTCGGCGAAGGCGGAGGAGGCTCGCCGACGAGACACTCGTAGAGCACGGCGCCGATCGCGTAGACGTCGCTGCGCGCGTCGACCTCGCCGCCGCTCTCTTGCTCCGGCGACATGTACCCAGGCGTTCCGAGCGGAGCGCCCATGTTGGTGATGCGCATCTCTTCCCACTCGACGCGAGCGATGCCGAAGTCGAGGATCTTCGCGCGCAGCTCTCCTTCTTCGTCGGTCGTGAGATAGATGTTCGCGGGCTTGAGGTCGCGGTGCACGACGCCGGCGGCATGGATCGCGACGACGGCCTCGGCGACGTTCATCGCGATCGGGAAGAGCTCGTCGGGGGCGAGGCGGACCTTGTACTTCAGGCGATTCGCGAGCGGCTCGCCCTCGAGGAGCTCCATGACGAGGTAGGACGTGCCGTCGGGGAGATGACCGTGATCGATCACCTCGACGACGTTGGGGTGCCACGACAGACCGAGCGCCTCGGCTTCGCGGCGGAGTCGGTCGGAGGCGACGGCGTCGTGCGCGGTCGCTGCGCGGAGCAGCTTGATCGCGACGGGAAGGCCGTCGGTGATGCGCGTCGCTCGATAGATCACGCCGCTCGCGCCCGAGCCCATGCGTGCGCCGATGCGGTACTGGCCGGCGACGACGTTGCCTTCGAGATCGCCCGCGCCGGCGCTGCCTTCCTTGTCGCGGATGGCGAGACTTCGTTCGAGCGCGTGCACGCGCATCGCCTGCGCGGCGGTCTCGATGCGGCGACTGCGCCCGCGGGTCCATCCGAGACCGAGACCGCCGAGCGCGATCGGCGATGCGAGCGCGACGATCGCGAAGAGCATGGACGGATGGGCGGCGAGCGCGGCACCACCGAGGGCGACGCCGGCGGCGGCGCCGATGCCGACGCCGCGCGCGGGCGTGGGCACGAGCCAGCGGACCTCGAACTCCTGCGACTCCTCGGACGACGCGAGCGCCGTGACGGTGCCTTCGTCGAAACCGAAGAGCATCGGGACGACGGCGAGCTCGATGCTGCGAGCCTTCGCGAGGAGCCCGTCCTTCTCGAGCGCGGGATCGTGCCCGATGCGGACCTTGCCGCGCCAGTAGCCGGCCTTCGACTCGATGGTCTCCCAGCGCGTCGTCCGCCCGTGCTCGCTGTCGGAGGAATCGATGCGCCCGAAGGCGTCCTCGGGCGCGCGCGTCCCGCGGAGGAGCCGCGCCCACGTACCCAGGTTGTCCGGTGCGATCAGGTACGGCCCGACGTCCGGCAACGCCCCGGGTAGCAGCTCGAGGAAGGCTTGGAGCGCGCGATGGAGCGCGCCGAGCGGAAGGAGACGCGTCTCGTCGTCGAGATCGGCACGCGCGAGGCGGACGGACGCGAGCCAGGCGTCGACGGCCTTCGCGCCTTTCTTCGCCTCGAGACAGAGGAGCAGCGCCTTGATCTTGGAAGCGCTCGTCTGCCCCGTCGGGAACGTGTGCCGTACCTTCAAGGGTGCTCATCGAAGGCTACGCCGGGCCGTGCTCGTCGAACAGAGAACACGCGTGATTCACCGGTGATCCAGGCCCCTCCCAGCCGCCTCCCAGCCCCGCCTCCCAGCCCGCCTCCAGCCCGCCTCCAGCCCGCCCCACGACCGCCCCACGACCGCCGCCCCCAACAAAGTCACGCTCCTAGAGCCGACCGGGGTTCCTTTTTGGCGACGCTGAACCGGCCGCGGGCGACGGGCGCCTGTACGCCATCGATGGCGGCAATGGCGCTCCGGACCAGGCATTTGCGCCGCCCAGTGACGGAGCTCGACCGTCTCGCCGTCGAGTCTTGACCCATGATCCGTGAGGTAGCATCGCGCGTGCGATGACCGTGCCGACCGACGACGTCCCGATCGCCATCGTGCAGGAGGCCGACTGCTCCGAGCGCGTCGTGGTCCTGCGCATTCGCGTGCCGGGAAGGACGGCCTTCGTCGTGGTGGGCGCCGCGCGGAGCGGAGGCGCGGCGGGGCTTCTGCCTCAGGGAGCGCGCCAGGAGCTCTGGGGCGCGCGCTTGCCGCCGGGCTCGCCGAGGCAGCGCGCGCGCGAGGCGGCGCTGTCGCTCGCGCGCGTGAAGGCGATCGTCGGCGCGGAGGTCTTCTTCGAGCCGCACGTGAAGACCGTGGACGATGCCGGCGACGCGGCTGGAGAAGCAACTCACGGGCAGTCGGAAGCGGATGCAGGCCCGCGCACGGCGCGGATGCGGTGCTTGCGGGTGCATGCCGGACGGGTCGTCGTCACCGACGCGGCGACGCCGCGTGGTGCCCGCCCGTTCGTCGAGGTGCTGGACGACGCGGTTGCGCGCGGCGAGCTCGAGGCCCGCGGCATCACGCTTGCCAAGGCGCTCGCCGATGATGCGGTCGAGGTCCATCGCGTCGATCTGCTGCGGATGCTGGAGAAAGCGCGGCAGCGAATCGAGCGGAGACGCGCGGCGGTGCGCGAAGACCTCGCGAAGATCGCGCAGGCGAACGCGATCGCTGCGCAGGCTCAGTGGCTGGTCGGTGAGGCCGCGCGCGCGCCACGGGGCGCGACGAAGCTCGTCGTGACCGACTGGTCGAGCGGCGAGGCCGTCCCGATGGAGGTCCCGCTCGATCCCGCGAAGAGCGCGCGCGAGCAGGTGGAGGCGATGTTCAAGCGCGCGAAACGCCTGAAGCTCGGCGGCGCGATCGCCCACGAGCGCCTCGCCCAAGCGGAGGCCCAGGCCGCCGCCATCACTACCGCCGTCGCCGCCGTCCGCGACGCCCCCTCCCTCGCCGCGATGGATGCAGCAACCCGGGACGCGAAAAAGCGCGCTCCTCGCGACGTGGTCCTCGCCAACGGCGCGCCCGGAGCGGGCCTCCCGCCAACCCTGAAAACGAACCCCGGAGCGAAGGGGGCGGCGGCGAACGGAGGGCGGCGCGTGCCTTTTCGCACGTTTGTCGCGCGGAGCGGGCGGAGGGTGCTGGTCGGCAAGGGCGCGGCGGACAACGACGCGCTGACGCTGAAGGTCGCGCGACCGCACGACCTGTGGCTGCATGCGAAGGATCGGACCGGCGCGCACGTGATCGTGGCGCTCGAGAAGGGACAGACGTGCCCCGCCGAAGACCTCGTCGATGCGGCGCACCTCGCGGCGCACTTTTCGGACGCGCGCGACGAAAAGGCCGTCGACGTGCAGTACACACCACGACGTTACGTGCGGAAGCCGAAGGGATCTGCCCCCGGCGCGGTCGTCGTCGACCGCGAGAAGGTGCTACCGCTTCGCTTCGAAGCCGCGCTCTTGCGCTCGCTCCTCGATCGCGAGGAGGTCTGAGCCGGCGAGGCTAGCTCGGTGGCGCGGAAGCGTTCGCTGCAGGCGGCGGCGCGTCGACAATGGCTACCCGCCGCGAGCAATGCACGCCGAAGTCACGCATGCGGTACGTACCGAGAGGAAAGAGCACACGTCGCTCACCGGCAATCCATCGGGTCCGCGCATCGCGATGCGCCGACCTGAACGCGAGCAGCGCGGCGAGCTCGTAGTTGCGCCGCTCCACGTTTTTACATGCGAGGTTGGGCCGAAGGCGGCACGGAGGCTCGACGGTCGTCGGCGCAGACGTCGGATCGGTTGCGAGGACCGCCTTACGCCCGAGCACACGCATCTTCTTCTTTGCTCGCTCGGCGCGCGCCTTCACCTCCTGTTCAGCTACCGCCTGGGCGATCTTCGCGCTCCACTCTTCGTGCGTGAGATCTTCGAAGCCGCCCAGCCGTGCAGCATGCAAGGTGACGCGTGCAGGCAGCGGACCGCTCTTGCGGAAGAACTGACGCGGGCGCTCGACGGTCACCGGCTTGCCGCTGAGATGCTGCCGGAACGAGCACGCGCCCGGCCAGTCCGACACGCGCTCGACGAGGTGATCGACGACGGGATTGGCAAGCAGATAGACGAGCTTCTCGAATGCATCGTCGGACTCGACCAGCCACACCGCGCTGGGTTGCTCGGCAGCCCAGAAGTTCTCGCGTCGTCCGAGGCGAGCGTTGAAGGCCTTCGCGGTGAGCTGGTGCAGGAGCTCGAGGAACTTCGGCAGCTTTCCCTCGTCGTCCCGGACGATCAGGTGCGCGTGGTTGCTCATCACCATCCACCCGAAGAGAGTGATGCCGTGACGAGCCGCCGCGACGCCGAGGCAGTAGAGGTAGATCTGCTCGACCTCCGCGCTCGGTGCCATGAGGAATTGCCGCTGCGCGCAGCGGCGACTGAGCGCGTGGATGCGACCTCGAACGACTTGGCGCGGTGCGGTCATCGACAGCCAGTCGGCTGGAGCGCCGCACTGGTTGCGTGGAATCCCCTGCCTGAATCAAATTAAGGAACCCCCTGAATCAAATTAAGGAACCCCGGACGGGCCCGGGGCGCGGGCCGGCCCGGCGCGTGTGGTAACAACGGGGGATGTCGCGGCTCGCCGAGACGATCGCCGGGTGGCTGGGGCGCGTGGAGGTGGTCCTCGCGGGTGTGGATGGCTATCTGCACGAGGGCGAAGAGGCGCTCGCGAAGGGCGATCCGATGCGCGCGCGCGCGGCCGCGAAGGCGATCCTGATCCGCGTTCCACATTCGCCGATCGGGCTCGCGCTGCTCGCGGATGCGTGTGAAGCCGCGCGGCTCGACGCAGAGCTGGCGCTGACGCTCGAAGAGCTGGCGGGTCGCGTGGCGTCGCGGGGCGAGATCTGGGTGCGGCTGGGGCGCGCTCGGGAGCGCGTCGGCTCGCCCGCGGAAGAAACCCGGGATGCGTTCTTGCGCGCACTTGCGGTGGCGGAGCCCGGGAGCGAGGCGCGGCGCGAGGCGTTGCTCTGGCTGGCGGACCTGGATCTGTCGCATGGCGACGGGGCGCGCGCGGAGCTGTGGCTCGAGCGGCTCGCGGACCGGAAGCACAAGGACGTAGCGCTGCGTCGCGCCGAAGCGAGGCTCCTCCAGAACGACATCGAGGGCACGCGCGCGGCCCTCGACGGCATCGAGATCGACCCGACCGACGGGCGCGCGGCGCTCCTCCGCGGTCGTGCGCTCGCCATGTCCGGCGACGTCGCCGCATTCACGCTGCTGCTGCGCGCCATGGTCCTCGAGGTGCCCGGCGCGACCGAAGCGCTCTCGTCCGCGCTCGCGTGGCTGCCGACCGACGAGACGACGCGCGCGAAGATCCGCACCGTCGTCGAAGGTCGCGGTGAGCAGGACCTCGCGCGATGGAAGGCCGCCTTCGCACGCGCCGAAGGTCGACGCGACGAGGCGCGCGCAGCGCTCGTCACCGCGGTGCGCGCGGGCGACAGGAGCGCGGCACGGCCCCTCCTCGACAGCGCGCTCGAGGACCAGGATCACGCCTCGCTCGTCGTCGCGCTCGCCACCCTGCGCGTGCCGGCGCCCGGCGACGCGCATGCGAAGCAAGCCGACGAGCCGGTCGTTCGCGACGCCCGTCGTCTCCCCTCGCCCGCGCGTCTCAAGGACGCCGGCGAGGCCGCCGCGATCCTCGACGAGCTCGCCCTCGTCGAGACGACCCGCGCTCGCGCATGGGCGGACACCGCACGCAGCACGGCGCTCGCGGGCTGGATCCCCACGTCGGGCGCGCCCGGCGACTGGACGTCGATCCTCACGCGCCTCGACCGGCACGCACGCGCATTGCATGCGCTCGAGTCGACGGCGAAGGTCGCCGAGCTCGCCGTCGAGCGCTCGCGCCCGGTCCGCGTCGCGATCGTCGGCGAGTTCAACGCCGGCAAGAGCACGTTCATCAACGCAGTGATGGGCGCCGACGTCGCGCCGACCGGCGTGCTCCCCACGACCGCGACTCTTCACCATCTCCGCTATGCGCCCGACCCGTTCGCGCGCATCCAGTACTACGACGGCGAAGTGAAGGAGCGGATCGTTCCGTCGACCGAGCTCCGCGCCGCGCTCGGCTCGAGCGACACGGGCAACGTGAAGCGCGTCGAGATCCTGATGCCGATCGCGTCGCTCACCCGCGTCGAGATCCTCGACACGCCGGGGTTCAATGCACCCGATCAGCGCCACACCGACGCCGCGCGCTCCGCCTTCGAAGAAGCAGACGCCGCCATCTGGCTCCTCGATGCGGGTCAGCCCCTCAAGCAGAGCGAGCGCCGCATTCTCGAGGAGGCGAAGACCGCGAAGCTCCCGGTCCAGATCCTCGTGAACAAGGCCGATCGGCTCGAGGCCGACGACCTCGCGAAGGTCATGTCCACCGTCGGCGAATCGCTCGACGAGACCGGGCTTCGTTCGTGGTCGGTGCCGATAGCGCTCTCCGCGCGGCTCGCCCTCCAGGGCAAGCTCGGCGACCCCGAGGCGCTCGCGAAGAGCAACTGGGCGGACGTCCAGCGCCTTCTCGACGAGCAGATCATCGGCCGAAGTGACGAGCTGAAGGAGCGCGGTCTCCGCCGTCGAGCCGGTCGCGTCGTCGCCGAGCTCCTGGAGCGCGCGCGCGAACAGGCCGGGGACGAGCGCGCGTCCATCGAGGCGGCACGGACGCGCGCGCAGGATCTCGCGCTCCGGGCCGCAAAGCTCGAGCGCGAAGCCGAGGAGGCCGCGCAGGTCATCGCCGGCGCCATCGGCGGGCCGGCCGCCGACTGGAAGCGCGATCTCGACGTCGTCGTGACGGGCCGCGACGCGGCGCAGGCCGAGGCCGATCCCGTGCTGACGCGCTACCGCATCGACCGCGCGATCACGCGGCTCGCGCAGCCGCTCGCGCGCGTGCTGGCATCGGTCGCGGGTGGTGCGGATACCCCGGGCGCGACGGAACACGACCTGGGGCCGATGGTCCGCGCCGTCGTCCGCACGTTTGCGGCCGCCGGCGGACGTGCCGACTCGCTCGTGCCGCTCACGCGGAGCGCGATCTCGTCGCTGGTCGAGCACCTCCTCGAGCTCTCTTCATCAACCCCGGAGCGTGGAAGGGCCGAGGGGCGCGTAGCCGAGCTCGAGGCGATTGCCGCGGCTCTGGCCTAGACGCTCTTGCGTGCCGGCGCTCGACAGGGAAAGCTGTCGGCGATGACGGGACGCAGGCGCGCGGCACTTCACGTGGGTCTCGTGGCGGCCCTCGTCCTGCTCACGACGTCGTTCGCGCCGCGCGAGGCGGATGCCGATCCGCTCCTCGACGTCGGCAAAGGCGACGTCAGCGTGCAGGCCGACAAGCTCGAGGTCGACGTCGCGACGGGCTCCGCGATCCTCACGGGACAGGTCGTTCTCTCGAAGGGCGACATGGCCGTGAAATGCCCCCGCGTGGAGCTCAAATTCGACACCTCTCCTCATCTGAACTGGGCCAAGGGCTCGGGCGGCGTCGTTGCCGACGTGCGCGGCGTCCACGGCGAGGCGCCCGAGGTCGAGCTCGATCTCAAGAAGCAGGTCCTCGAGCTGCGGGGCGGCGTGAAGCTGTCGCGCGGCCAGGGCTGGATCCAGGCGGATCGAGCGACGATCGAGCTGCTCAACGGCAAGGTGACGGCCACGCAGGTGAAGGGCTCGATCCCGGTCCCGAAGCCCTGAAGGTGCCGTGACAGACAAGGTCACACCTGACGACGGGGCGATCGAATCGCGCGGGATCCGTGTCGCGCGCGGCGACAAGATGATCCTCCGCGGCGTCTCGATCCGCGCCGACGCCGGCGAGGTGGTCGGCGTGCTCGGCCCGTCCGGCGCCGGCAAATCCACGCTGTTCCGCGCGCTCGTCGGCGAGATCCCCGTCGAGGACGGGACCGTGCGCCTCTTCGGCGAGGACATGACGCGCACCGCGCTGTGGGAGCGCGCGCGCGCCGGCGTCGCGTACGTGCCGCAGACGCCGAGCGTCCTGTGGGACCTCTCCGTCGAGGACAACCTCCGCGTCTACCATCGCATCGTCCACGGCGGCGCGTGGCCGAAGCGGGCGCGGGCGGGCGAGGACGATGCCATTGCGCGGCTCGCCGAGCGCGTCGCGCTCTCGGACCGTATGGACGTGCGCGCCGGCGAGCTCTCCGGCGGCGAACGGCGCCGTCTCGAGCTCGCGCGGGCGCTCACCCGTCCGCCGAAGGTCCTCGTCTGCGACGAGCCGTTCGCCGGGGTCGATCCGCAGCAGGCGAGCCGGCTCGGGGACATGCTCCGCGGGCTCGCGGACGACGAGGGCGTCTGCGTCCTCCTCTCCGACCATCACGTGGCGGAAGCGCTTCGCGTGTGCACCCGGGCCGTGCTGCTCCTCGACGGCCAGGTGGCGATGGAAGGAACCCCGGACGCGTTCCAGGAGCATCCGCTGGTGGTCGGGCGCTACCTCGGGAACTGGGGGCGGAGCCTTCCGCCGCCGTCGATCTGAGCGCCGCGCGCGTCGCGCACGCGCACACGCGCACCTCGCCGCGCACGCGCACCTGTCGCGATGTACGGCAAGAAACCGAGGCAAATAGCCTCGTGGCCTGATTTTCGCTTTCGCGGCTGGCGTCGGCGTGTAAACCTTCCTTTGCAGGATTTTTGCCGATGGAAATCAAACAGCAACTCAAGCTCAGTCAGCAGCTCGTGATGACGCCGCAGCTCCAGCAGGCCATCCGCCTGTTGCAGCTCTCCCGGCTCGAGCTCATCGAGGAAATCCGTAAGGAATGCGACGCGAACCCGGTTCTGGCCGACGAGGATTTCGAGCCTCGGCCCAGGGCGACCGGTGACAACGCCGTCGATGCCGTCCACCAGTCGAACGAGCAGGGCGAGCTCCGGATCGACCGCCTCGAGGACCGGAAACGCCTCGAATCCGGCGAGGCCCAGAAGACCGATGCCAAGCAGGTCGGCGAGATCGATTGGGAGCAATTCCTCGAAAATCGCACGCTCCAGCAACCTCTTCCGGCCAGCCGCGGCGGCTTCGAGGAGCTGCCCCCCATCGAGCAGAACCTCACCAAGCAGGCTTCGCTCGTCGACCACCTCCGCTGGCAGCTCCAGATGAGCGACTTCACCGACTCCGAGAAGCGCTTCGCCGAGCTCGTCCTCGGAAACCTCGATGATCAGGGCTTTTTGGACCTCAAAGGCGTCGAGCGGCCGGACGGAACACGAACCCCGGACCTGACGATCGAGGAGCTTGCGGAGGAGGCGGGGGTCAATCCGGAGGATGCGCCCGAGATCCTGAGGATCATGCAGGAGTGGGACCCGGTCGGGGTCTGCTCGCGCGATTTGCGGGAGTGTCTGCTGGTCCAGGCCGAGGTGTTCGGCTCCGAGGACCTCGACATCACGATCATCGACAAGCACCTGCACAACCTCGAGAAGCACAACTACCAGGCGATCGCACGCGACCTGAAGGTGCCGGTCGAAGAGGTCTACGAGTCGGTCAAGGAGATCCAGAAGCTCGAGAGCCGCCCGGCGCGGAACTTCAGCGAGACCGACGAGAAGCAGATCGCGATCACGCCCGACGTCTACGTCGTACGCGACGAAGAGAAGTGGACCGTCACCGACAACGATCGCGGCGTGCAGCGCCTCTACATCAACGAGACGCTCACGAAGCAGCTCCTCAAGGATCCGAACGCCAAGGAGTTCATCGGCGAGAAGCTCCGGAACGCGCAGTGGCTCATCCGCGCGATCGAGCAGCGGCGCAAGACGATCATCCGCGTGACGGAGTGCATCGTCGAGAAGCAGAAGGAGTTCTTCGAGAAGGGCGTCCAGTACCTGAAGCCCATGATCCTCCGCGACGTCGCGGAGGCGGTCGGCATGCACGAGTCGACGATCTCGCGCGTCACGACCAACAAGTACGTGCACACTCCGCAGGGCCTCTTCGAGCTGAAATACTTCTTCAACTCGTCGATTCGCCGCGTCTCCGAGGAGGACATCGCCTCCGAGAGCGTGAAGCAGGCGATCAAGAAGATCATCGACGGCGAGGACAAGCAGAACCCGCTCAGCGACCAGGCGATCGTCGAGATCCTCGCGAAGAACGACGGCATCCAGATCGCGCGCCGCACCGTCGCGAAGTACCGCGAGATGCTCGGCATCCTCGCGTCGAGCAAGCGCAAGAAGCTGTTCTGACGCGATGGTGCGGAGCTTCCGAGCTCAGGACTTCATCCAGCTGCCGCCTCTCGGCGAGGCCGGCACGCTCACGCTGATCGACGAGCTCGAGACCGTCGCAAAGGCGACGCCGAAGGTCCCCTCTTCGGTGTTCGCCGCGCTCGGTCGGCTCGTCGACGCCCGCGCCGAGCTTCAGAAGCGCATCGCCGCACGCGAACGCGCCGGCTCCGCCGCCGATCCGCGCGCGCGCGCCGCCGATCGCGCGCTCGACGATGCGTGGGGTGCGTTCCAGAGCTGGCTGCTCGGATGGACGCGTCTCCCCGACAAGGCGCATCTCCTCGTCGTCGACGCCCGCGCGCTCTACGCGGCGTTGTTCCCGAAGGGCCTGCAGTTCCTCACGCTCGACTTCAAGGACGAGTGGAACGAATCCCGGCTGCGCCTCGATCACATCACCGAGGCCGGGCTCGACGACATCATCGGCAAGCTCGGCGGCAAACCCTTTCTCGTCACCGTCGCGCGCTGCCACCGCGCGTACGGCGAGGCGCTGAACATCACCGGCCCGCGCGACGGGGCAGCGACGATCGACCCGGACGTCGAGGTCCGCCAATCGCTGCAAGCGACGCACATGGGTCTCCGCGAGTACGTCGCGCACGTCGCGGCGACCGTGAGCCGCGTCGGCGGGGGGGAAAATGACGGGTTTCAGCTCGCCGCCGTCCTGCTCGAGCCGCTCTCGATGCGCGCGGGGGTCGACTCGTACGAGTCGGTCGACGACGACGCCACGCTCGCCCTCAGCGACCTGAGCTGATGGCTTCTACCGCAGCCGACACGCCACCTTTTTCCGATGCCGTCCGTAGCCGGCAAGGCTACTCTCGAAGCTTCGGCGGACCGCTTGCCGCGCGGCGGCATGGCACTGAAGACGGAGGAGCAATCTCGATGAACATCTCCATCACCTTCCGACAGATGGACGCCACGGATGCGGTCAAGGGGTACGCAACCGAGAAGATCGGCAAGCTACAGAAGTTCTTGCGGCAGCCCCTGCACGGGCAGGTGACGTTGAGCTGCCAGAAGACGCTTCACATGGCTGAAGTCGACGTCCACGCAGGAGGCGATCACTTCCACGCTCACGAATCGTCCGAGGACATGTACGCGTCGATCGACAAAGTCATCGACAAGCTCGAACGGCAGATCCGCGAGGTCCACACGACGAACAAGAAGAAGGGCGCGGAGCGTGCATCGGATCGTCTGCTGCCAGACGAGCCCGAGAAGGACTGACGACTCGATCTGACATCGGAGCCGCGCCCCATCATGCGCCTCACGGACCTACTCTCGCCGGAGCGCGTCGGCATCAGACACGCAGACGGCCGCGAATTCGGCGAATTCGACAAGCACAAGGCGATCGCGCTGCTCGCGTCGATGTTCGGCGAGCGCGACGGCGTCACACCCGAGGAGATCGAGCGCGTTCTCCTCGAGCGCGAAGCACTTCAGTCCACGGGTATCGGCGAGGGGGTCGCCATCCCGCACGGAGCGCTTCCGCAATTGAAGGAGCAGGTCGCTGCGCTGCTCATCGTCCCCAACGGCGTCGAGTTCCAGGCCATCGACGATGCCAAGGTATCGATCCTCTTCGGCGTCATCGGACCGAAGCGCGCGACGGGCGAGCACCTCAAGACGCTCGCCCGCGTCTCGCGCCTGCTCCGCAGCAAGGAGTTCCGCGCGCGCCTCGTCGGCGCGCCCTCGGCGACGGGGGTCTTCGAGCTGATCCGTGGCGCGGAACCCGAGCCGCGCGAGGAAACGGAGAAGAAGGGGGGGCCGTGACGTGCCCAACGAGGGGGAGGCGTTCGTGAGCGGCGGGGGCAAATCGGTGCCGCCTCCGATGGCCGAGATCGCGGTGAGCGAGCTCATCGCCGACGCACGTCTCGACGCGGAGCTCACGCGCCTCGCCGGCGCCGCAGGGCTCGGCCGGCCCATTCGTCATCCGCGCGTACAGAAGAGCGGCCTCGCGCTCGCCGGCCATTTCTACGGCGTCGTCCCGACCCGCGTGCAGGTGCTCGGCGAGACCGAGCTGTCGTATCTCGAGACGCTGGCCAGCGACGCACGTGGCCTCGCGGCGCGTGGCTTCTTCTCGCTCGGTCTCTCGTGCGTCGTCGTCACCCGCCGCGAGGATCCACCGAAGGCGATCGTCCAAGCCGCGGAGGCGACAGGCACGCCGCTCTTCATGAGCGCGGCGCGATCGAGCCGCACGATCAACATGCTGCACGGCGTGCTCGACGAGAAGCTCGCCCCCACGACGACGCTGCACGGCGTGCTCGTCGACGTGTTCGGCATCGGTCTCCTGCTCGTCGGGAAGAGCGGCATCGGCAAGAGCGAGTGTGCCGTCGAGCTCGTGCTCCGCGGGCATCGTCTCGTCGCCGACGACGTCGTGAAGTGCGAGTGGCGACCGCCGGGGATGGTCTTCGGCGCGCCCGCCGACATCCTTCGTCACCACGTCGAGGTCCGCGGGCTCGGCGTCCTCAACATCAAGGACCTCTTCGGCGTGACGGCGGTGCGCGATCGCAAGCGCATCGACATCGTCGTGCAGCTCGACGAGTGGGACGAGAAGCGCGAATACGATCGCCTCGGCGTCGACGATCAGCACTTCTCGATCCTCGGAACGCCCGTGCGTCTCGTCACGGTGCCGGTGCGTCCGGGTCGCGACATGGGCGCCATGCTCGAGATGGCGGCTCGCAACGAGCTGCTGCGTCGCGCGGGCAAGCACAGCGCGCGTGAGCTCCTCGCCCGTCTCGAGGAGAACGCCGGGCTCGCTCCAGAGGTCGCGATCGAAGACCAGCCCGAGAGCGTCATCAACGCGCCCGTCGTCGCGAAGCCGGCGTCGCCGCCTCCGCCGCCTCCGAACAGCAGCCTCGCGCGGCCCGATCCCACGTGGAACGACTCCGATCGTCCGCCGCCGTCGGAGCGCGGCGGCGGCATGCCCGCGCGCCCGCAGTACGATCGATCGAGCAACGAGAGCTCGGCGTGGATCCCGGCCGTGCGGCCGAAGGGAGGCGGCGAATGACCGACTCCTCGCCTCTTCCGCCCGGCGTCGTCCGCAACCCCGACACGCGCAAGCCGATGGTCGTCGTCGTCACCGGCCTCTCGGGCGCCGGGCGAACGACCGCGCTCCACGCGCTCGAGGACCTCGGCTTCTTCTGCATCGACAACCTCCCCACCGCGCTCGCGCCGGATGCGGTGGCGCTCTGCGAGAACGGCGGCATCACGCGCGTCGCTTTCGGAATGGATGTGCGCGTCCGCGTGTTCCTCGGTGAGGTCGGCCGTGTCCTCTCCACGCTCGGCGACGGCGGCCGGCGAGATCTGCACGTGCTCTTCCTCGACGCCTCCGACGAGACGATCCTCCGTCGCTTCAGCGAGACGCGCCGCCCTCATGCGCTGGCGATGTCGGGCACGCTGGGGAGCGCCGCATCCGTGCTCGAGGGCGTCGCGCTCGAACGCGAACGGCTGGCGCCGCTCCGCGCGCGGGCCACGCGTGTCATCGATACGACGCCGCTCAGCGTGCACGAGCTCCGGCGCGCGGTGCTCGGCGCGTTCGGGCCGGCATCCGGTGCGGTCGAGCGCATGACGGTCCGAGTCATGTCGTTCGGCTTCAAGTACGGCGCTCCCACGGACGCCGACCTCGTCTTCGACGTCCGCTTCCTGAAGAACCCGTACTTCGTGCCCGAGCTCAAGCGCGTCCCCGGCACCGACGCGCGCGTGCGCGACTACGTCCTCGGCCTCCCCGAGACGCCGGAGCTCCTCGAGCGCACGCTCGGCCTGCTCGACTACGTCGTCCCCAAGTACGAGCGCGAGGGAAAGAGCTACCTCACGATCGCCTTTGGCTGCACCGGCGGCATGCATCGAAGCGTCGTGCTCGCCGAGCACGTCGCGAACGCGCTCGACGGCCTCCTGCACGAGCGCGCCTCGCGTCCGAGCTCGGAGAGCGTCGAGCCGAGCCCCAAGATCCAGATCGCGGTCGTCCATCGCGACATCGGACGCGGCGATCCCTCCCCCAAGATCCGCACGGTCGGTGACGCGAGCGTCATGCCGCCTTCGACCGGCGCGGACGAGCATGCCGTCGACACGGGCGGAACGAGAGGCCCGCGATGAGCGACCGCGCGACGTCGAATTTCACGATCGTCAACGATCTGGGTCTTCACGCCAGGGCCGCTACCAAGTTGGTGCAGCTGGCATCGAAGTACCCGTGCGACGTCCAGCTCTCCCACCAGGGACAGTCGGCGAACGCGAAGAGCGTGATGGGAGTGCTTCTTCTGTGCGGCTCGAAAGGGACCGTCGTCGAGGTGACGGCGACGGGAGCTCAGGCCGTGGACTGCGTGAACGCCATCGGGGAATTGATCGCATCACGCTTCGGAGAGCCGAGCTGATGGCCGAGCGCCGTAGCACGCCGCCGAAGGGAACGCGGAAGGCCGATCGGTCTTCGGCGTTGTCCGACGAGTCGGCGGCCGCGGCGGAGCGGCCCGCGTCGGAGCGCGCGATTCCCGAGCGGCACTCGAGCGGCTCGAACCTCGGCGAACGGCCGTCCGGCTCCGGCATCCCGTCGGCGCCGCCGTCGATCCCGCCGAGCATGTTCGACCTCGACCACCACGACGCGGTCACGCTGAAGGGCATCGCCGGCTCGCCTGGCGTCGCGGTCGGTCCCGCGCTCGTGCTCGGCGATCTGCGTGCGTCGTTCGTGCGCCGTCACGTGCATACTGCGCAGATTCCGCAGGAGCTCGATCGCGTCCAGCAGGGCGTCGAGACCGCGAAGAACACGCTGCGAGCGGTCGATTCGCGCATGCCCAAGGCGATGCGCGAGGCCTCGGCGATCCTCGAGGCGTATCAGATGATGCTCTCGGATCCGACGCTGCACGATCTCATCAGCACGAAGATCCGCAAGGAGAAGAAGTGCGCCGAGTGGGCAGTCTCCGAGGCGAGCGAAGAGATCGTCGCGATGTTCGGCCCGCGCGAGCCCGGCGATCGGGACGCGTACATCTCCGAGCGCCGCCACGACGTCGAGTTCGTGTGCGATCGCCTCCTGCGCGCGCTCGTCGGCGAGGAGACGCACCACGCCGTCCGCCTCGACGAGCCCATGATCGTCGTGGCGCGCGATCTCTCGCCTGCCGACACGGCCAGCATGGTGCGCGAGCCCGCGCTCGCGTTCGTCACGTGCGTCGGAACACGCACGAGCCACACGTCGATCATGGCGCGCGCGCTCGAGATCCCGTGCGTCGTCGGCGTGTCCGACGCACTCGAGCAGATCCGCACCGGCGACATCCTCGTCGTCGACGGCCTCACAGGTCAGGTCTTCGTCCATCCCACGGACCAGTCGATCAGGGACGCGCGGCAGCGCTCCGAGCAGCACCTCGCGTTCGCGCGGCGGCTCCTCTCGGCGAGGCACAAGCCTGCGGTCACGGCCGACGGTGTGTCGCTCGCGCTGAAGGCGAACGTCGAGCTCCCGGCCGAGGCGATCCTCGCGGTCGATCACGGCGCGCAGGGCATCGGCCTCTACCGCACCGAGTTCCTCTACATCGATCGCACCACGCAGCCCGGCGAAGACGAGCAGTACGAGGTGTACCGCGCGATCGTCGAGGCCGTGAGTCCGCAGCCGGTCACGCTGCGCACGTTCGACATCGGCGGCGACAAGTTCGCGAGCACGTTCCAGATGCCCGCCGAGATGAACCCCGCGCTCGGTCTCCGCGCCGTTCGCCTCGCGCTCAAGCAGCCGGAGGTCTTCCTCACGCAGCTCCGCGCGATGGTCCGCGCGAGCGCGCACGGTGACGTCCGCATCATGGTGCCCATGGTGTCGAGCGTTCACGAGATGCGCGAGGTGAAGCGCCTCATCGTCCAGGCACGCGAGCAGGTGCGCGCGCGCGGGCAGGCGTTCGAGGAGCACATCCCGCTCGGCATGATGATCGAGGTGCCGGCCGCCGCGATCATGGCCGACGTGTTCGCACGCGAGGCCGAGTTCTTCAGCCTCGGCACGAACGATCTCGTGCAGTACGCGCTCGCGATCGATCGCGGAAGCGAGTCGCTCGCCGCGCAGGCGTCGCCGTTCGATCCGGCGATCCTCCGTATGATCAAGTTCGTCACCGACGCCGGCAAGAACCGCGGGATCCCGGTCTCGCTGTGCGGCGCGATGGCGTCCGATCCGCTCGCCGCATGTCTGCTGGTCGGCCTCGGCCTGCGCGAGCTGTCGATGGAGGCCGCCGCGATCCCCGAGATCAAGGAGGCCGTCCGGAGGCTCAACGTGCCCGAGGCGGAGGCGATCGCCGAGCAAGCGCTCGCATGCGACAGCGCCGACGCCGTCGAGGAGCTCCTCGCCCGCGAGCTCGCGCCGCGCCTCATCGACCTGCTCGCCGGCATCGCCGAGGACGTCACGCTCGCGCGCTCGAGCGCTCCGCCGCCTCCGGACGACAGCTGAGCGCGCTCGCCTCGTGACACGCCGGCTCGCCCTCGCAGCGGTCGCCATCGTGCTCGCGGTGCCGACCACCGCACGCGCGACGCCGTCGGCGAAGCTCGTGTACGTGCGTGGACCGGGCGCCGCCGCGTGCCCGGACGAAGGGCAGCTGAGACGCGCCGTCGCCACGCGCATCGGCTACGACCCGTTCTTTCCGACGGCACCGAAGACCGTGATCGCGCAGGTCTCGCGCGCGAAGGACGGCTATCGCGGCAAGGTGCAGATCATCGGCGACGACGGCCTGATACGAGGCGAGCGCGATCTCGCGACGCGCGGCGACGACTGCGCGGAGCTGATCAGTGCGATGGCGCTCGCCGTGAGCATCGCGCTCGACGATCTCGACGACGGCACCGCCTCGCCGCCTCCTCCGCCCGCCGTCGCGGACTCGGCCGCGCCGAGCGAGCCGGTCGACGTCGCGCCGTCCTCGCGCGACGCTCCGCCCGGCCCGACCGCGGCGCTGCCCGAGACTCGCACCGCTTCGCCGTCCCGCGTCACCATCGCAGCGAGCGCCGGGCCGACGGTGTCGGTCGGCGCGGCGCCTGCTCCGTCGCTCGGCGGCGGGCTCGAGGGCACGCTTCGCTATGCATGGTTCGCGGCGCGGGTCGATCTGCGCGCCGATCTCGCGGCCGGCGGTGACCTCACCGGCGGTGGCCGCGTGAGCGTCAGCTCCGTGCTCGCGAGCGGGACGCTGTGCGTGCGCGGCGACGTTCCGTTCGTATGCGCCGGCGGTGCCGTCGCGTCGCTCGCGACGACGACCGAGGGCCTCGCACGTCCGAACAGCGACAGCGCGCTCGTCGGTGCTCTCGTCGCGCTCGCGGGCGTCGACATTCCGCTCTCTGCGCAGGTGTTCGTCGAGCCGTTCGTCGGCGCGGCGCTCGTCCTCACGCCCGTCCGTGTCGGCGTCGACGGCCGCGAGGCCTACCGGCTATCGTCCGTCGCCGGGACGGCCGGACTTCACCTCGGCTGGCACTTTCTTTAATGGGCACGCCGGCGCAGGACCAAGCCAACGGTGTGGAGGCGCTTGCAGTCGATGTTTCCGCGAGCGGACGCGCGGCCGAAGCGCTTTCTTTCCGGCAGATCTTCGATGCTCATGTCAGCTATGTGGCAGCCACTCTGGCGCGTCTCGGCGTCGACGAACGCGATCGTGACGACCTCGTGAGCGAGGTCTTCGTGCGTGTTCATCGCGGCCTCGCGGCGTACGACCCGCTGCGGCCGATGAAGCCGTGGCTCTTCGCGTTCGCGGCGCGCATCGCCTCCGAGCACCGGCGGCTCGCGCGGCATCGGCGTGAGGTGTTCGAGGACGTCGACGTCGCGTCGTCCGCACTCGGCCCCGATCAGGCGCTCGAACAGCACGAGGCGCGCCGTCTCCTCGAGCGCGCGCTCGCAGAGCTCGACGACGACAAGCGCGCCGTCTTCGTCCTCCACGATCTCGACGACACGGCAGTGCCCGAGGTCGCACGCGCGCTCGGGATCCCCGAGGGCACGGCCTACTCGCGGCTCCGCGCCGCGCGCGCCGAGCTCGCCGCCACGGTGCGCCGTCTCCAGATGACCTCGACCACGAAGAGGGCGCGATGAGCGAGCTCGAGCCTCTCGACGACGATCTCCTCGCGCTCGTGAAGGCGTCGAAGGACGTTCCGGAGATCGATCCGGGACGGAAGGAGGGGATCTTCGCGGCGACGTCGGCGCGGATCGGCGGCGCTCCCGGCGGCGGGAACGACGGCGGTGGCGGCACGGGCGCAGGCGCCAGCGGGGGCATCGGCGGCAAGCTCGCTGCGGCGCTGCTCGCCGGCGTCCTCCTCGGCATCGGCATCGATCGCATGGTCCTCGGCGGCGAGGTCGCGCCGGTCGCCTCCGTCGCGCC
>JAQBQJ010000229.1 GCA_028287065.1 Labilithrix sp.
ACGAACCGGGGTCAGAGCGGGGAGACCAAGCGGTTCACGGATCACGGACCACGGCCACGGATCACGGCGAGACGAGCTATGCAGGGCTTCGATCACCCGTGACCAATTCTCCCCCGCTCAGCATCTCCGCTCTCGTCGTGCTCCTCTGCCTCGCCTGCACCGATCGCACCGGCGGCGACTCACCCCGCGACACCACCCCCACCTCCCCTCCCCGCGACGCGGCCGTCGATCCCGCCCCCGAACCGCCGCTCCCCATCTCGGACGCTTCCGTCGACGCGCCCGCCGACGCCGGCACCGCATGTCCCGCAGGGTCGACGCTCCGGCGCACCCGCACGTCCTGCCCGGGAGCGCCCCTCGTCCCGCCCGCCGCGCTGACCACCGCGCTCGCCACGTCGTCGCCCGGCGACGTCGTCTCGATGGCAGGCATGAACGAGAGCGCCGCGCCGTGTCTGCCGGTCGTCGTGTGCACGCCCGCGGACGCACCGACGATGCTCTTCTCGGATTCGCCCGAGTCGCCGTCCGCGGACGGCGTGCTCTACGCGGACACCGTCGCAGCCGGGCGCTATCGGCTTTACGTGTATCATGCAAATGGTGGCGCGAGCCTTCGCAAGTTCCCGATCGTCGCGCTGAACACCGGCGCGCAGCCGGCGACGATCACGATCGTGCGTCGCGGCCTCGCGGCCCCGTCGACGGCGTACGTGTCGGTCGGCAAGACGGTGCTGCTCGACTGGCTCGTCGATCGCGCGCCCACGTCCGTCGTGGTGCCGGCGGGCGTGCGGGTGCTGCTCGACGATGCGCTCGATGCGCTCCACGCGGACCAGAACGAGCTGATCCACGCCATCTACGACGTCGTCACGGATCGCCCGCTCAAGCTCTCGTTCGTGAGCGTCGCGGCCAGCGCGGATGCCGCCGCGGTCACCGCGGGCCTCTCGCTCCTGCCTCGTGACGTCGATCACCAGCGCGGGACGTTCCCCGGTGCCGACGTGCTCGTCGTCCCGGGCGGTCCGGCCGTCCAGCAGAAGGGCGTGCAGCGACTGCGTCTCGGTCTCGACGAGGTCGACGACACGCTCGAGGGCATCGACGCGCCCACGGGCGTGAAGCAGCGGCTGCTCGGCAACTACGGGATGCTCTATCGCTTCGCGCTCGACGTGCCGGTCCAGGCCACGGCGGCGATCTCGGCGCGAGGCGGCGGGTGGGGCGGCGTCGCGCGCACGAGCGGCGCGAGCGTGAGCCTGCCGTCCGCCACCGAGCAGCTCGCGACGACGACCGACGCCGTCGTGGTGGGCGCGGTGGGCAACGGAAGCGGTGCCACGAAGGAGCTGCGGCTCGCTACGGGCGGAGGCTCGAACCTCCCCGTCGACCTGTTCCTCGTCACGCCTTGACGACCTGTGTCGACCGTGTGAACGGCTGCGGCGGCCGCGTCTACGACGCGTTCTGCCACGGTGCGACGACGACGCGCTGCTCCTCGGTGTGGTCGGGGCGCTCGACGATCACGACCGCTTGCGCCTGCTGTTCCCAGCGCAGCAGCTCGCGCGCTCGTTCCTGGGCGTGATCGATCGCCCTCTCCTTCGTGCAGAGCCAATCGATCAACCTGCGCGTGGTTCCATTGACCGAGACCTCCCAGCGCAGGTTCCTGGGGATGACTCGAAGCTCGATAGTTTTGGCTTTTGGCATCACGTTCCTCGGCCGCCGCCACATAGGCGACGCGCCGCGTCGGGGTCTGCAAAGCGGGCGCCATCCCGGACTGGATGAGCTACTCCGCGTGGTCGCCGTCGGGCTCGACCAGCTCGACGAGCACGCCGCCCGTCGCCTTCGGATGGAGGAAGGCCACCTTGTGTCCTCGTGCTCCCTTGCGCGGCGTCTCGTCGATGAGCTGCACGCCGAGCGCCTTCAACGTCGACAGCGCCTGCTCGATGCCCTCGACCTCGACGGCGATGTGGTGGAGCCCGGGTCCCTTCTTCTCGAGGAACTTCTCGAGGCCTTCGTTGCCACGCGGCGAGATGAGCTCGAGGCTGGTCTCGCCGATGGGGAGGAGCACGGCCTCGGTCTTCTGCGAGGCCACCACCTCCCGCACCGCCGGCTCGACCCCGAGGACTTGCCTGTACTTTGCAATCGCCTCGTCGACGTCCTTCACGCAGATGGCGACGTGGTCGATCTTCTTGATGCGGATCATTGCCCTACCGTAGCGCCGTCCCCATGCGCGTGCCCACCCGCGCGCAGCGTCGTGGTAGAGTCCGCGCCGTCATGAACCGCATCCTCTATTCCCTCTGCACGTCCGGCGCTGTCGCACTCTTCCTCTCGACGACCGGATGTTCGTCGGCGCTCTCGCAGCCTTTCGCGGGGATGAAGAGCCAGCCGGTCACGGTCTATCGCCTCCAGAACTACGAGCCGCCCGCGGCTGCCGCGAACACGGGCGCCGTGCCCGCCGGTATCCCGCCGCAGATCCAGCAGTGGCTCAGCGCCGGCGCGCAGCTGCTTCCGCCCGGGCTCCTCCCGCCCGGTCTGCTCCCTGGCGGGACGCCCGCGCCCGCGGCGGGCGGCGACGTGCCGCGGTTCCACAATTTCCGGATCCTCGGATCGATGGCGATCACCGACAAGACGCTGCACGACGAGGTGCTCGATCTCTTCGGTCACGAATCGAACTTCACGCAGCCGCGACAGAGCTGCATGTTCGCCGAGTTCGGTTTCCAGATCGGCTACGGCGCCCCTCCCGGCGCGCCTCCCGGAACGCCGCCGGCCGGTGGCCAGCCTCCCGCCGACATCCTCGTGTCGCTCTCGTTCGATCAGGTCCAGATGATCGGCTACCAGTGGCCGTACGGCACGAAGAACGGCCTCACCGCCGACTCTTCGAAGCAGATCGTCGCGATCGTGCGGAAGGCCTTCGGCGGCTGAGCCGCTGAACGAGCGAGCGTCTGAGGGGTGACGCCGAATGAGCGAGGCGCCCGAGTCCTACGCGCCGAATCCGGCGCTCGCCTGGGTCTACCAGCGGTTCTTCGAGAACATCGAGGTCGACCAGGCGTGGGCCGGGCGCGTCCGTGAAGCGGATGCGCGCGGCACGGTCGTCTACGTCCTCCGCAACCTCTCCTTCGTCGACTTCCTCGCGCTCGACTACCTGACGAAGAGCCTGCGCCTCCCGCAGGTTCGCTTCGCGAACGACCTCGGGCTCTGGGTGCTCGAGCCCATGGGACGAGGGTGGCTCTCGGCGCTGCGGCCCCGTCGCGAGACCGACGACGTGAAGCGCCTTCGCCAGGCTATCGACAGCGGTCATTCGGCTGCGCTCTTCCTGAAGCGGCCGCCGACGCTCCTCGATCCGGCGCCCGTCGCGCGGCAACGAGGCGGCGTCGCTCGCGCGCTCCCGACGCGCGGCAAGACCGAGGGCGACGCGTTCTTGCGCAGCGTGCTCGAGGCGCAGCGTGCCCGGACCACGCCCATCCTGCTCGTACCGCAGGTGTTCGTATGGACGCGCAGCCCGGACGAGCAGAAGCACAATGCGGTCGACGCGCTGTTCGGCCCGCGCGAGTGGCCCGGAAAAATCCGTACGGTCGTACAGTTTTTGGCGAACTGGCGACACGTCACCTTGCGCGCGGGCGAGCCCGTCGACGTCCAGGCGTTCATCGACCAGGAGACGCGCGCGGCCGGCGGCATCACGCCCCCCGACGACGTCCTCGTGCGACGCCTCACCTACGCGCTGCTGCGCCGACTCGAGCGCGAGCGCCGGAGCGTGCTCGGCCCTGCGCGGAAGCCGTCCGATCGCCTGCGCGATCAGGTGCTCCGCAGCCCGCGCCTGCAGAAGGTGATCCGCGACATGGCCGGCGAAGGTCTGGCCGAGCGACGCGTGCTCGGGTACCGCGCGCTGTCGATGTTGCGCGAGCTCGAGGCCGAGGTCGACCCGAACGCGATCCGCGCTCTCGATGCGCTCGTCGATCAGACCGTCGCGCGCATGTACTCGGGCTTCGAGATCGACGACGACGGCGTCGAGCGCCTGAGGCAGGCGGCGAAGGACGGGACGCTCGTCCTGCTCCCGAGCCACAAGTCGCACGTCGACTACATCATCCTGTCGCGCATCTTCCATCGCGCGAACATGCCGATCCCGCTCGTCGCGGCCGGCGACAACCTCTCGTTCTTCCCGCTCGGGCCGGTGCTCCGCCGCGCAGGCGCGTTCTTCATCCGCCGCAGCTTCAAGGGCGATCGCCTCTACGGCGCGGTCGTCGATGCGTACATGCGGCGCCTCTTGAAGGACGGCTGGCCGCTCGAGTTCTTCCTCGAGGGCGGTCGCTCGCGGACCGGCAAGCTCCTGCCGCCGAAGCTCGGTCTCCTGTCGATCGTCGTCGACGCGGTGCTCGGCGCGGAGGCGAGCGCGTCGGCCGAGCACCGCGGCCGGAAGGTGTGGTTCTGCCCGATCTCGATCGGCTACGAGCGGCTCGTCGAGGAGAAGTCGTACGTGCGCGAGCTCTCCGGCGGAGAGAAGAAGAAGGAAGACGTGAGCGGGCTCTTCCGCGCCGCCGAGAGCGCGCTCGGCCGCTACGGGCGCCTCAACGTGCAGTTCGGTGAGCTCCTCACGATCGACGGGCTGCTCGCCGAGATCGGCGAGAGCTCGCGCGCGCTCACGCCGGCGCGCCGCCGCGCGCTCGTCGCGCGTCTCGCGTATCGCGCGATGAACGAGATCAACCGGGTGACCGCCGTGACGCCGAGCGCGCTCGTCGCCACGGCGCTGCTCACGCACTCGAAGCGCGGTCTGCCGCATGCCGAGCTCGTGCAGGCGTGCGAACGGCTCGCGCGCATCCTCCATGGCGAGGGCGCGCGCTTCACGCCGTCGCTCGTCGCGCCCGACGCCGCGAACGATGCGGCGAACGTCGCGCTCCGTCCGGGCGCGATACGCGAGGCGTGCGAGCTGCTCGTGCGCGCGGGTCATCTCGAGGTGCATCGACCGGGCGTCCCGCTCGGCGAGCAGGACAAGGACGCGAGACCAGGGCCCGATGCGATCTACGTCGTGCCCGACGTCGACCGCCTGTCGCTCGACATCGCGAAGAACCTCGTCGTGCACTTCTTCGTGTCGCGCGCCATGATCGCGACGCCGCTCGTGGCGTCGTCGCGCGCGGGCGACGCGGCGATCGCGTCGTCGCTGCTCGCGGACCGCGTTCAGGCGCTGTCGCGGCTCTTCAAGTACGAGCTGCAGTTCCGCGCCGACGCGACGTTCGAGACGATCTTCGCCGAGACGCTCGGTACGATGGAGGCGGACGGCGAGCTCGTGCTCGACGCCGAAGGCAACGTGGCGCTGCCGCCGCCGGGCGAGGGCTGCGAGCGCGCGACGCTCCACGCGCGCATGGTGAGGAATTTCGTCGAGGGCTATCGCGTGGCGGCACGCGGCCTCGCGGCGCTGCTCAAGGGGCCGCTCGCGCCGAAGGACCTCGCGAAGCGCGCGATCACGGCGGGCGAGCGCATGTTCCTCGCCGGCGAGATCGAGTGCCGCGAGGCCGTGAGCCGGCCGGTGATCGAGAACGCGTTCCTGGCGTTCGTCGACCAGGGATACCTCGGGCGGAAAGACGGCAAATACGTGCTGCCGGAGAGCTATGCGACGCCCGAGGCGGTCAAGACGATCGAGGCTCGGATCGCGAGCTATCTGTGATCGGGCGCGCGGCGGTGATCTCCGCGATCGCCGTCGCGGCGGGGTGTCGGGATCGGGCGAGCGCCGGGGCGGGCGCCGGGACGAGCCCGAGCGCGAGCACGAGTCCGAGCACGAGCACGAGCACGGACGCGACGGCCTCTCCGGCGCCCGTCGGAGGAGATTGGATCGAGCGCGTCTCACTGCCCGACGATGGCATCGCCTACGTCACACCCGCGACCGGGGCGATCGGGAAGAGGCCCGTCATCGTCGCCATCCACGGAGCCGTCGACGATCCCGGCTTGATGTGCGGCGCATGGAGGTTGATCGCGGACGTCCATGCGTTCGTGGTCTGTCCCGCGGGGACGCCGATCGGAGCCGACGTGCCCGGGCGCAAGTACGTCTGGGGTTCGACCGCCCAGATCGAGAAGCGCGCGCTCGAGGCAGTGGCGGCCGTGGAGGCGAAGTACCCGGAGCACGTCACGCGCGGAGCGCCGGTCGTGTACGCCGCGTTCTCGCAGGGCGCGACGATGGCGGCGCCGCTGCTCGTCCGTAACGCAAGACGATTTCCGCGCGCCGTGCTCACCGAAGGAGGACACCACGCCTTCGAGCCGGACGGTCTCGCAGAGCAGTACGCGAAGGCCGGCGGCGAGCGCGTCGTGTTCACGTGCTCGCAAGGTGGCTGCGCGGCGGCGTTCGAAGCATCACGCGCCGCGCTCGAGCGCGCGGACGTGCGCGCGCGTGTCGTCTATTCCGGTCCGCATGGGCATTCGATGCCGCCGCCGGTCCGCGAGTCCGTGCACGCGGCGCTTCCGTTCGCGGTCGAAGGTCTCGCCGGTTGGGAAGGCTACGCCGCCGCGCCCAAGCTGCCGTCGCATTGAGCGACGCGCTCGCCGTCAGTCGCGAACGCGCACGCGCACGGCGATCCTCGGCTCCGGATCGCGTGCGACGCGGCTCAGACTCGCGTCGACGGTGAAGCGAGGAGTGACGCGTTCCTTGCCCGTGCCGCGCGGCGCGAGGTTCCCCGCGAGCTGCACGAACGTGCCGGTCTCGGGCTTGCGTGCATCGAGGCGTGCGCCCGCGAACGGACAGCCCTCCGCGGAGACGAACGGGAAGTCGTTGCGCTCGACATCGACCTCGCGCGACTCGACTCCGCGATCGACGTTGCGAGTGACCACGACCACGTCTCTTCCGTCGCGGTAGGCCCACACCACGACGCCGTCGGGGGAGCGCGCGATCTCGTGGAGCTCGACCCGCGAGCGGCCGGTGGCGGTCAACGATGCGTCGGAGGGATCGAAGCGTACGCGCGTGCGTTCGAGCGTCACCTTCCCGTCCTTCTCGACGAGCCGATCGAGGTCGAGGTCCTCGGCGTTGCTCCCGGAGCTCGTCGCGTACGTGCTCATCCAGCGAAACCCGCCTTCGGTCGACGTGAGGCAGTAGCCACGCGCTGCCGCGGTCGTCACCTCGTGCCAGCGGCTGCCGCGATAGCCGTCCTTCGACTTCACGGTCGCGCCCGCGATGCCGGTGATCGCCTCCGGTGTCTTCAGCGGCAGAAGGCCGGGCATCGTCGCGATCGACGAAAGCGGCGACACCGTTCCGGCATGCGCCTCGGACGGAACGAGCACGGCACACGCGAAGAGAGCTGCTCCCGCGATCATCTTGTAGGATGCATGCATCACAGCGACTCCAGGTAGGCTTCGAGATCGGCGAGATCGGACGGAGCGAGGTGCTTCGTGTGGCCCATCTTGCCGTCGGACTTGGTGAGCAGCGTGCGTAGGTCCCTGTAGCGACCGTCGTGGAAGTACGGCGCCGAGCCGCCGACGAAGCGGAGCGAGGGCGTGTCGAACTTCGCGCGGAGATCCGCGCCGGCGCGGCTCTTCACGTCGTGGCTCACGCCGTCGGGAAGGTCGCCGTCGCTGCCGTGACACGACGAGCACTCCGCCTCGGACGAGCGGAAGATCGCCTGACCACGGAGCACCGCGCTCGCGTCCTTGACCTTGCGCTCGGGCGGCGCGCGCAGCGAGCTCACGTAGGCCATCAGCGCGTCCTTGTCGTCGCCGGTGATCCCCTTCCCGCCGAGACGCTTGAAGGTCTGCACGAGGTGCGTCGAGACGTCCATAGCGTCGCCGTTCCATCCGTAAGGCGCTGCGCCCGAGAGCCTGCCGGCGAGCATCGGAGTCTGACGCGGGCCGTTCGGCGACGACCACACGAGCGTGTCGTCGCGGCCGTCCGGATGACAGCTCGCGCAGGCGCGGCCGTCGCTCGAGACGCGATCGTCACGCGTCGCGTGGAAGAGAGCGCGGCCACGTTCGAGCTTCGCCGAAGCGCGCGTGTCGCGCGGGATCGACACGCTCGAGAGCGCGAACGGCCGCGGGGTATCGGAGCCGTCGCCGATCGCGAGCGTCGTGATCGCGTGCGCGAACTGCGACCACACGACGGCGCGGCCGTGCGCCTCGTCGAGCGAGATGCCGACCGGTCCCGCGGGGACCGACCAGCGACCGAGCGCGACCTCGTGAGGGTTCACCGCATCGGCATCGAACAGCGCGACCACGTCGTCGCCGAGGCACGTCACGAAGATGCCCGCCTTGCCGACCGCCGCTGCGCGCGGGAGCGCGCACTTGCCTGGGCCGTTCTCGAGGCCCGCGGCGAGGCGGCTCGACTCGGGGACGATCTTGGCGGCGTCCTCGTCGATGACCGGGATGTGGAAGACCTCGGCCTCCCGTCCCTCGCTGCCGCCGCCGTAGCCCGACGAGACCTCCGCGGGGTCGCCGGTGAACGCGAGCACGTGCGGCGCGAACACGCGTCCGGTCTCGGCGCGTGCGAGCGCGAAGCCCTGACATGCGGCGCGCTTCTGGTCCGTGGTGCCCATGTGGCGCGCAAAGATCTTCTCGACGCCGTCGACGGCCAGCGACTTCTTCGCCTTCGCGTCGGTCGCTCCGTCGAGAGAGACGACATCGAGCTTGTCGCCGACCACGTGCGACACGAACGCGCGCTTGCCGTCACTCGACACGACGACGCCGCGCGGCTCGCGCGCGACAGCGTGCTCGGCGCGGACCACGAAGGAATCGGCATCGAAGACGGTGACGGCGCTGCCCCAGGCGCTCGTGACGACGAGGGTCTTGTCGTCGGCCGAGAGGGCGAGACCAGCCGGGTCGGTCGCGACGTCGACGCGCCTCTCGATCGTGAGCTTCGAGCCCTGGCTTCCACCGCCGCTGAGGACGACGACCTGCGACGTGTCGCGCACCGTGACGAGCAGGCGACCGTCCTTGCGCATGACGAGCTGACCGGGCACGCCGCCGACGCGCGCGCTCGAGAGCTCGCGTCCGTCGTCGACGTCGATCACACGAACGAGCGCGTCGTCCTCGTCGGCGACATAGGCCACCGTCCGACCGTCGAGCTCTGCAAGGAGGATCGCGGAGCCGTCACGCGCGCTCGCGAACGGGCGGACGACGGGAGCCGGTGTGGTCGGCCCGCGCGACGAGCCGACCGCGCGAGGCGACCGAGCGGTCGACGCGGCATCCGACGACGCGGCCGACGTGCGAGCGTCGGGTGACTGGTGGGCGCAGGCGCCGGAGACGGCGGCGCTGCCGATACCGAGCAGGAGGAAGAGTGAGCGCGACCGGTGAAGCATCGCCCGGGAAACGCCCGGCGAGCCGCGGGCGATTCCACGCGCGCGCTCGGGCGCTCAACGCGGCGGGATCAGGAGCTGCCGGTCTTGCGGAACGGACGAACGAGCGCGTCGAGCTCATCCACGAGGCCCGCGGCCATCGCGCGCGCCATGCGGGTCGAGTGGGTGCGGGCGTGCGTGCTGTGCTCGACAGGAGCCGCATGCGATTCGCCGCTGACCGATCGCGTCTCTTCGAGCAGCTCCTCGATCCTCCGCGCGAGATCCAGAGCCTTCTTCAGCGTGTCTTCGGAGTGCGCGTCGTCCACGCGCGCGTAACAAAGCTGCGGTCCCTCGAGCGCCATTCACCGACCTCCACGACCCCCGCCCACCCTCACCCGAGCGCGTGCTCGGCGTGACTCGCGAGGGGACCATGCTCTACCCGGAAACGGAGATCGCGCAACCCACAAACCCGTGACGCGCCGCGCCGTGCGAAGCAATTTCTTCCAAACGCCGTATGCTTCGTTGTAAGAAATTCCTGCCGAATGCGACGCCTCCTCGCACCTGCGTCAATCGCGCTGCTCGCCGGCTGCGCGCGCGCGCCGTCGCCGCTCGCGCCACACTGGGCGGGCTCGATCGGCTTGCCGCATCGCGGGGTCCTCACCCAGGCGACCGAGCTGCCCGCGGACGGCGCCGGGTATCACCTGCTCGCCGCCGACAACGAGCGCCACTTCGGCACGCCGCGGTTCGTCGCGGCGATCGAGCGCGCAGCCGCGAACGTCGGTCGCGAGCGGCCGGGCGGCACGCTCACGATCGGCGATCTGTCGGCGAAGAACGGCGGCAAGATCTCGTCGCACTCGTCGCATCGCTCCGGCCGCGACGGCGATCTCCTCCTCTACATGAGCACGCTCGAGGGCGCGCCGATCACGTCGACGAGCTTCGTGCACGTCGGCAACGACGGCCTCGCGTGGGACGACGCCGACAAGCGGTTCCTCCGCTTCGATGTCGAGCGCGAATGGCTGCTCGTCAAGACGCTCGTCGAGGATCCCGAGGCTCGCGTGCAGTGGCTCTTCGTGAGCACGCCCGTCGAAGCGATGCTGATCGACTGGGCACGCGCGCGTGGCGAGTCCGGCGACACGATCGTGCGCGCGATGGACATGATGCTCCAGCCGGGCCCGCCCGCGCAGTCGCACGACGATCACATCCACGTGCGGATTGCTTGCGATGCCGGCGAGATCGCCGCCGGCTGCGAGGCGACGGGCCCGGTTCGTCCTTGGATCGCGACCGCGGACGCGGTCGCGGACGCGGTCGCGGCGGCCGACGTGCCGAGCACGCTCGAGCTCGTGCAGTCGCTCGTCGTGCCGCTCGATCCGATCGCGCCGGCGCTCGTCTCCGGGACGCCGGCCTCGCGCTCGCACGCCCCGTCCGTCGTGCGTGATGCGAACGCGAAGAACCGCGACTGATCTGCTCGTCCGCGCGGATGCGCGCGAGCTCGGCGCGTACGTCACTGCCGGCAGCGCGGACGTCGCGTATCTCGATCCGCCGTTCAAGGTGGAGAAGAGCTTCGGCGCGCGCGTCGTGAAAGGTGCCCGCGCGCGCGGGCCAATCGCCTACGACGACACGTGGCCGTCGCTCGAGGCGTATCTCGCGTGGCTCGAGGAGCGCATCGCCGTCGCTCGCGATCTTCTCTCGCCCCGCGGCACGCTGTGGCTGCACCTCGATTCGCGCGCGGTGCACGAGGCGAAGGTGCTGTGCGATCGCGTCTTCGGGGCGCGCCGGTTCCGTGGCGAGGTGATCTGGGTGCCGGGCAACGGCAGCAAGAGCAAGAGCGGCCCGGGCATGGGCCACCAGACGCTCCTCTTGTATGCACGGGGCGCCGATCCGATCTGGAACGGCAAGGATCCGTCGATGCGCGCGCCGTTCGCCGCGACGAGCCAGTCGATGCACTTCACGCGCACCGACGAGTCGGGCCGCCGGTATCGCGATCGCATCGTGAGCGGAAAGACGTACCGGTACTACGCGGACGAGGGCCGCGCGATCGGGAGCGTGTGGACCGACTGTCCTGCGATGACCGCGAACACACCGCTGATGGCGGAGACCACGGGCTATCCGACGCAGAAGCCTGTGAAGCTCCTCGATCGGATCATCCGCGCGACGAGCGACGTCGGCTCCCTGGTCGTCGATCCCTTCGCGGGCTCGGGGACGACGCTCGTCGCAGCAGCGGCAGCGAAGCGCAACTTCGTGGGCTCCGACATGGGCGAGCTCGCGATCGCGACCGTGAGGACGCGCCTCGACGCGGCGGGCGTCGCGTATCGGTTCGTGGCACACTCGGCGAAGAGATGAGCGAGCCGCGCGTGCTGATGCCTCTCTTCCTCGACCTCATGGGGAAGGACGTGCTCGTGGTGGGCGGAGGAGCGATCGCGTCGCGAAAAGCGGCGGATCTGGTCGCAGCGGGCGCCTCGGTGCGGGTGGTCGCGCTCGAGATCGCGCCCGAGCTCGCGACGACGACGGGCATCGCGGTCGAGCAGCGCGCATTCGAAGACCGCGACGTCGAGGGCGCGTGGCTGGTGATGGCGGCGACGGACGATCCCGAGGCCCAGCACCGCGTAGCGACGGCATGCAAGCGCGCACGGATCTTCTGCGTCGCCGTCGACGATCCGCCGAATGCGTCGGCGTACGGCGGCGCCATCGTGCGACGAGGCCCGGTGACGATCGCGATCTCGACGTCGGGGCAAGCGCCGGCGCTGGCCCGCCTCCTCCGCGAGGTGCTGGAACAAGCGCTCCCGGACGAAGGCTTCGTCGACGCAGCGCGAGCGCTGCGCGAAAAATGGAAAACGGAAAAGACCCCGATGACGTCGCGCTTCGGGGAGCTGGTGGCGGCGTTCAAGGAGAGAGCGAGACGAGAAGTCTGAGAAAAGCGCGAAACCGCGAAGTCCGAGATGAAAGAGAAGCGCGGAGGCGCGGAACGAGAGCTGGAGGGTTGCCCCTCTATCCCTCGCTGGACCCGCGTCGCCGTTCGCGAAACTCGAAGGGCGCTCCCACCCGCTTCGCCGGCGGGAGCGCCCTTCAAGTTTCGCTCACCAATGGGAGATCTCCGTCCCGACCTTCCACGGCGATCCGCCATTTCACCCTCGTCCGACCGACTGTCGTGCCCGGACGTGCTCGGAATACGCCCGAAATTGCGGGACACGGTGGCAGGACGGGTCGGAGACTCAATTTAGTGAGCGAAACTCGGAGCCCCCTCCCGCGCGCGAAGCGCGTGGGAGGGGGCGTAGAGTTTCGCGAACAGCGACGAGGGTACAACAAGAACTGGAGGGGCAACCTTCCAGCTCCGGTTCCGCGCCTCCGCGCTTCTCTTTCAATCTCGGATCTCGCCGTTCGCGCTTTCGCGCTTTCTCGGACTTCTCGGTCTCGAGTCTCGACGCTAAGGCAGGTGATAGAGCATCACGTACACGATCACCCCCGTCACCGAGACGTACAGCCAGATCGGGTACGTGTACCTTGCAAGCTTTCGGTGCGCTGCGAAGCGCTCCTTGTACGCACGGACGAGCAGGATGATCGCGAGCACCGGCACGGCGCTCGCGAGCGTCATGTGCGTGAGCAGGATGACGAGATAGAGCACGTGCACCGCGCCCTGGTGCGGATCGGCGTGCGTGCCTGTCAGCGCCACGCGCGTGAGATACGACGTGAGGAACACCGCCGAGGTCGCGACCGTCGCGAGCATGAGGCGCTTGTGCGTCTCGCGCTTGCCGGCCTTGATCGCGCGCCGGCCGATGACGAGCAGGATCCCGCTCGTCGCATTGAGCATCGCGTTGACGAGCGCGAGGTTGTCGCCGAGCTCCGCGCGCGTCACGTGCTCGGCTCGGCGCGCTCGCGCACGATCGCGAACCACCTCGCGCGGTCGTCGACCATCGCGAGCATGATCCACTGCGCGGCGGCCGTGACGGCGAGGGCATGGAGAGGCACGTCGAAGGCGCCGTGGGACAACAGCGCGAGCGCGAGCGCGGCGACCACCACGGGCGGCTGCCTGCGTTGCACGACGGCGACGAGCGCGAGGAGGATCGTCGCCGGCACGAGGAACGCGGCGATGCTCGTGATCCACGTCGGCAACGGCAGACCGCCGGGCGCCGCGAGCGAGCCACGCAGCACGGCCTCGACCGCGGACGGCGTGTCGCCCGGATCGTGCGCGGCCACGTACGTGATGATGAACGCGACGACGATCGCGCCGTTCGCGAGGACGCGCCCGCGCCATGGCGAGCGCGTGCCCAGCCATGCCGCTGCGAGCAGCGTGGCGAGCGCCTGGACGACGACGGCGAACGTCGCCATGCCACGACCTGCGTGATACAAACCGAGGCTCGCGCGCTCACCCGCGAACGCGGTGAGCTCCCATGCGATGGGCCTGAGCAGGCTCGAGAGCGCGAACAGACCGAGCACCGCGCCGACCGCGCGCGTGTGCGCGACACGCAGCGTCGCGGTCGCCGCGACGATCGCGATCACGCTCGTGACGAGCGCGAGGACCAGCGCGGCCATGGTGTGCAGGCGCTGCACGACCGCCGGTGAGGCGAGCGCCACGACGAGACCCGACACGGCGACGACCGTGCCTCGCGACGCGATCCCGATCTTGCGGACCCGCGCGAGCTCGAACGACCCGCCGCAGATCAGCGCGATGAGGAGCGCGGCGAACGTGTAGGCGAGCGTCGCCGAGACGAGCTCGGTCGTCTCCATGGCACGTTGCGAGGCGATGCCACGCATCCCCGGGGCGACGAGGACACCGAAGACCTTCGCGGCCGCTCCGACGATCGCCGTGAGGACGAGCGCGCTGCCCGCCCACGCAATGCTCGTGCTCGCGGGCGCCGCTTCCGCGCGCGGAGGAGAAGACTCTGACGGGTTCGACGCGACCATCCTGAGACGACGCCGGAGCCTACCACGGCTCGAGCGCCGCTTGCCGAAGGCCGCGCCGATCGTGCTCGAGCTTCAGCCCGCCTGCGGGCGTCCTTGCGGATCGCGAAGCGCCGGCGGGGTCACGCCCTCGCGCATCTCGTGCAGGTTCACCGGCGGTGCGCCGCGCTCCTGCGGGCCCTTCGGCGCGGGGGCGGGCGGCTGCGGCTCCTCGGTCGGCGTCTTCGCAGGCGTGTTGAGCAGGAACGGTCGCGCGTGCATCGTCGAGCACGCGAAGACCTCGTCGCGGTGGAACTCCCAGTGGAGGTACACGTTGCCGTCTGCCGAAACGATCGCGCCGGGCGCCGGGCCGAACGGCTGGGCGCGATGCACGCTGTCGAGCGCCGCGATGTCGAACGCGGTGATGCCGCTCGTCTTCACGATGCCCATCTTCACGATGCGCCCTTCCTTCGGGCTCACCACGATCTCGAGGCTCGTCTTGATCTTCGGCGAGTTCATCGGGTGCGACTTCGGCAGGTTGTCGAGCGAGCCGAGGAAGCTGTCCGCGAAGAGCGGATGGATGCGGTTGTGGATCGTGTTGAGGTACGACGCGAACGGCACTGCAGCGGTGTTGAGCGCGGTCTGGTTGCCGGGCTTCACGCTCGACACGTAGTTCTCGATCGCGTTCTTCCAGCGCTCGAAGTTCGAGGCCGTCCACGACCCGCGGTGCTCGCTCTTGCGACGCTCGCCGTCCGCCTCGCGCTCCTTGCGGAGCTGTTCCGAGCCGACGACCGCGACCACACCCTTGGTCGACAGGTTGAGGTTCACCTGGCCCGGGCCGGGGTTGCCGCCGAGGCCGAGCCACTTGGTGCTCTGCTGCGTGTTCGGGACGACGGGCTTGTTCTGGTTCGTCGTGCCCGCGATCGGATCCTGCGCGGCCTGCGCTCCCGGCTTCACCGGCGTGAACCACACGGCGCCGTTGGGGGACTGCACGAGGTCCGGCGAAGGCGAAGGCTGCGCGCCGGGCGCGAGCTGCGGCGGCGTCTCCTTCTGCGTGATCTGCGACGGAGCGCGGCCGTCACCGCCGGACTTCGGCGTCGCGGCGGAGGCCGGCGCCGTGACCGCGGCCGTGGCCTGCGGCTTCTCGACCGGCTTGTTGTCCTTCTGGACGTCGAACTCCGTGCCCTTCTCGCCGGGCGCGTTGTCCTTGTTGCCTTTGTGCTCGTCGCTGTCGGCGATCTTCGTGCGCTCGCTGTCGCCGGTGCGATCCTTCGGCCCTGCGGTCTTGGTCGCGCCCGGGGTCGGGTTCTCGGCGTCCTCGTCGTGCGCCGTCTGCGTCGCGACCTTCTCTTCTTCGACCTTGTTCGCCTCGTCCGCGATGAACTTCGCGTTCGGGTTGTCCTCTTGCTTCGGCTGGACGTGCTGCTTCACAGCGATCCGCTTGTCGGACTTGAGCTCCTGCTCGTCGAGCTTCTTGAGCGGGTCCTCGTCCTTGACGACGATCTTCACCTCCGGCTTCGGCGGCTCCGCCTTCTTCTGCTCCTGCGGCTTCGGGGGCTCCGGCTTCGCGGGATCAGGCTTCTTTTCGGCCACGGGCGGCGGCTTGGGCGGCTCCGGCGGATCCTCGTCCTTCGGCTTCACGCCCTCGTCGACGACGGCGATGTCGAGTGTCTGCTCGCTCGCGCGGACACGCTCGCGCGTCTTCGAGCCGAGCATCGACAGGTACTGGCGGTCGTCGCTGTACTTCCGAAGCTGCTTCGAGACCTCCTCGGTTCCGCCACCCATGAGGAAGTGCGCGCACACCGCGGCGCAGACCCATAGGACGATCGGAATCTCGGGGCTGCGGGACGCCATGCGTGGGTAGGTGGGGACGAGGCGAGACGAGAGAAGAGGAGCGTGACGAGACCAAGCAAGGATGCGGCCGCGCGCGTCCGCCGTCCAGACACCTCAAGGTAGCATCCCGATCGGAGCGCTTCCATCTGTGCGGCCCCGAAAGATCCCAAGCAATCGTTAGCTTTTGTTACGGCTCAGTTCCACGAAAGTGGGGTGCGTGCGTGTCGCACGCGGCCGACGAGCGTTGCTCAGTCACCGTCCATGGCTAGGGCGCGATGGTCACCCGAGGCGATCTGGATGGCGCTCAGATCCTGATCGCCACTCAGCTCCGACCAGAGTCCCCACGCTTTCACGGACCGTTCCAGATACACGACGCGCTCCGCGCAACGCGCGACGGCCTGCAGGTTGTGCGTGACGAGGATCGCCGCGATCGTCTCGCTGCCGCTGATCTCCGCCATCAGATCGACGATCGCGGCGCGCCCACCGACGTCGACGCCGGCGGTCGGCTCGTCGAGGATCAAGAGATCGGGCTTCGTCGAGAGCGCGCGCGCGAGGAACACGCGCTGCGTCTCGCCGCCGGAGAGATCGCGCATCTGTGCGTTGGCGAGCGCCGCGGCGCCGGTCTTCTCGAGCATCGCCATCGCGAGCTCGCGCTCCTCTTTCGTGATGCGCAGAGGCCACCGGCCGCGGACGTTCGCGACGATGACCTCGAGCGGCGACGCGGGGAAGTCGCGGTCGAACGCCTTCCGCTGTGGAACGTAGCCCACCTTTGATCGGCCCTCGCGCGCCGGCAGCCCTGCAATCAGGATGCTGCCCTTGTCCGGGACGATGAGGCCGAGGATCGCCTTCAGCAGCGTGCTCTTGCCGGCGCCGTTGGGTCCGCAGAGACAGAGGAACTCGCCGATGGGGACGTGGAACGTGACGTCGTCGAGCACCACCTTGTCGCCGAAGCGCTTCGTCACGCCGATCACGTCGAGGACACGTGGCGCATCCTCGGGCGGGCGCGTCCCCACGAAGGGCACGTTCGGACGCGGAGCACGCGACGCCGGCCCCAGCCCGCGCGAGACCGGAGGAGGCGCGCTCTTCATTTGAGGTGCTTCTCGAGCTGTCCCATGTCGAAGCGGATCATCTTCTCGTAGGAGTCCGTGTCGGGACCGCCGCCCACCGGATCGAGCACGCCGAGCGGGATCTTCGCCTCATCGGAGAGCACCTTCGCGGGACGCGAGTCGAGCTGCGGCTCGCTGAAGAGCGCGGGGACCTTCTTCGCCCGGATCACCTCGAGCACCTTCTTGACGTACGCGCCCGAAGGCTGCGACCCGGGGTACGGCTCGATGACCGCGAGGATGTCGAGCTTGTAGCGCTCGGCGAAGTACTGGAAGCTGCCATGGAACGTGACGAAGCCGCGCGTCGTGAGCGCCTTCGTCCGGCCTTCGATCTCCTTGTCGAGCGCGGAGAGCGACTCGTCGATCTCGGTCGCGCGCTTCCGGTAGTCGATGGCATGCGCCGAGTCGGCCTTGCCGAGCTCCTCGGCGACCGCGCGCACGATGAGACGCGCGCGCTCGGGATCGAGCCAGACGTGCGGGTCGGTCGCGCCCTTCTCGTGCTCGTGCTCGTCGTGAGCCTCGGGTTTTCCGCCGGCTTTCTCGGCGGCCTCGCGCGCCTTGTCCGCTTCCTCGTCGCCGATCGGGTCGTCCTTGATGGTGAGCGTGGGGACGCGGTCGCCGACCTTCACGAGGCGCGCCTTCGGGGCGGCGTCGCTCATCAGCTTCTCCATCCACGGATCGAGGCCGAGCCCGACCATCACGCCGACCTTCGCCTTCGAGGCGGCCTCGATGTCCTTCGGGGTTGGATCGAACGAGTGCTCGTTGCGGCCAGGGGGCAGCAACAGGGCGACGTCGGCATCCGGCCCCGCGACACGCCGGACGAGGTCGTAGATCGGGAAGATCGAGACGCTGACGCTCATCCGCTCGCCGGCGCCGCCCGATTTTCCACGACCTTTCGAACATCCGGGCAGGAAGGCGAGGGAGGCCGCGACGACGAGAAGGAGGAGAGCGGGAGCCGGTCTTCGCACCTTGCCAACCTATCGCAGGTGGCGTGCCCTTTGCACCCGGCGACGTTTGATGGCTTCTTCGAAGTCCGATGTCCGCGAGCTACTCGGCGTCGCCGCGCGTGCGCCCACGTGCTGCTTGCCGCGCGGCACGAACGTCGTCGACGTCGCCGAGGAGTGCCGTCGCGGCGCGGTCGTGTTCGTGAGCGGGATCGACGGACACGCGAGCCGCCGCGCCATCGCCGCCTGGCTCGACGGTCCGTACCGGACGGCCGTCGAGATGATCGGCACGCGCTCGCTCGACGTTCCGCTGCGCGCGGGCGAGGTCACCGAGATCGTCGCGTATGCGCGGGCCCACGTGATCGGCGTCATCCGTGGGATCGCGCGCGTCCCGAGCGACGTCTCGTTCACGCATGCGGCGATGCACGACGGGTGGATCGAGCCGTGCACCGATGCGACGGGTCGTTCCGGATGGGTCCCGGTCGACCGTCCGAAGATGCGGCTGAGCGAGCGCGTCCTGTCGCTCGTCGCCGTGGATTATCTCGTGCGCCCCGCGGACTGGCTGGCGGGCCGCGCCTCGAAAATCGCCGTCTGATTCGTCCCCGCACGGGCTCGTGGTACAACCGCGAGCCCCGTCATGGAGAACGTCGCGCGCGAGCCGGTTTTCGAGATCCGCGGCTCGACGATCGAGGACGAAGCGCAGATCCTGGCGATCTCGCGGCATCTCAACACGGTGAACCTCCCCGAAGAAGAGGAGGGGGTCCGGCAGATCCTCGAGGCCTCGCACAAGAGCTTCACGCAGCAGATCAAGGACCCGAAGCGCCGCCAGTACGTGTTCGTGCTCGTCGACCGCTCGAAGGAGCGGATCATCGGCACGTCGATGGTCTTCGCCCAGCTCGGGCGTAAAGATGCACCCTACATCTATCTCGACGTCATCGACGAGGAGCGGTACTCGCAGACGCTCGACAAGCACTTCGAGCACACGATCCTGAAGATCGGCTACTCGTACAACGGTCCGACGGAGATCGGCGGGCTCGTTCTGGATCCGACGTATCGCCGCGTGCCGGAGCGGCTCGGCACGTTCCTCTCGTACGTCCGCTTCTTGTTCATCAAGATGCACCGCGAGTGGTTCCGCGACGAGGTGCTCGCCGAGCTCCTGCCGCCGCTCGAGAAGGACGGCACGTCGCACCTCTGGGACGCGATCGGCCACCATTTCACCGGGATGACGTATGCCGAGGCCGACAAGCTCTCGCGCAAGAACAAGGAGTTCATCCGCGGCCTCTTCCCCGAAGGGACGATCTACGCGTCGCTCCTCCCGAAGGACGCGCAGAGCGTCATCGGCAAGGTCGGCGCGCAGACCCGCGGCGTCGAGAAGCTGCTGCGCCGCATCGGCTTCCGCTACGCCGATCGCGTCGACCCGTTCGACGGCGGACCGCACTTCACGGCGATGACCGACGAGGTGAGCCTCGTCGTCAGCTCGCGCCATTTCAAGATCGTCGACCTGCTCGACGCCGACAAGCTCGCGGCGGTCGCGCCGGACAAGCGGAAGCGCGCCGTCGTCGCGACCGAGTCGCACGGCCCGCCGTTCTTCCGCGCGATGCTCGCCGCGTTCGAGGAGCGACCGGGCGACACGTGCGCGATCGGCATCGGCGCGGCGAAGGCGCTCGGGCTCGAGGTCGGCGCCGAAGCGTGGGTGCTGCCGCTCGAGTGAGCGCGCGGGCTACGCGTCGGGCGTGGGCTCGACGACGCGCACGAGGATGACCGTGATGTTGTCCTTTCCGCCGCGCGCGTTGGCGAAGAAGATCAGCCGATCGACGGCGGCCTGCGGATCCTCCTCGGTGCGGAGCACGTGCGCGATGCGCTCGTCGTCGAGCATCTTGGTGAGGCCGTCCGAGCACAGCAGATAGATGTCGGAGGGGAGCGGCGCGCCCACGACCACGTCGATGGGGACCGTCGACCAGATGCCGACTGCGCGGCTCAGGTTCGCGGACTCGGGGCCGGTCATGCCGAGCTCCGCCATCGTGTGATCGGCCGTGAGCTGCTTGAAGATGCCGTCCCGGAGCCGATAGCAGCGGCTGTCGCCGACGTGGCCGATGTGCAAGCGACGCTTGGTCGGCGAGAACCGCGCGCAGACCACGGTGGTGCCCATGCCTTCGAGCGCGGGCTTCGCCTTCGCGGTCTCGAGGATCGTCGCGTTCGCCATCTGGATCGCGCGCGCGAGGTCACTCGCCTCGGGAGGAACGCCCTCGTGCGGCTTTCCTTCGAACGTGCCCGCGACGAAGGCGTCCTCGATGGCCTTCACCGCGAGGCTGCTTGCGAGCTCGCCGCCCTTGTGGCCGCCCATGCCGTCGGCGACGACGAAGAGGTTCTTCTCGCGGAGCACGAGGAGGCTGTCCTCGTTCTGTTTGCGGCGGAGGCCCGTGTCGGTCTGCGCGGTGGCGCTGACGAGGAAGTACGGCTTCTCGTCCGTCGGCTCGGAGACGGCGGCGATGCCTTCCTCGTCGAGGAGGTTCACGGGCGGCTGGATGATCGCACGTAGAGGAGGGACGCCGAGGCTGCCGACGCGCGTGACGTCGACGTCGCCGTCGCCGTCGTCGTCGGAGACGTAAAGCTTGGGAACGGCGGCCGGCTCCTCGGGCTCGGCGGGTTTCTCTTCGGTCGCGGGCGCTTTCTCTTCGGCCGTGGCCGTGGCGGTGACGTCCGCTTCGGCCTCGGATTCGGCCTCGGGCTCCGGCTTCGCTGCCGCGGGCTCGGGCGACGGCGCCGCGGCGCGCGCGGGCGGGCTCTCGCGACGGCGGGCGCCGAGCGAATAGGCGACGGCGCCGACGATCGCGAGGGCGGCGCAGAAGATGAGCCAGTCTTGGCCCGTCATGGTCCGCCCAGCCTATCGTGCTTCGGTCGCGCGTGACACGTTCGCGCGCACACCGGTGATACAGTTCGAAGAATGGGCCTGTTCGGACGTCTTCGCCGTACGCGAGGCATCCCTTACGACATGTTCGATTCCTCGCGCGCGCCCCTCGGTCACGAGGTCGCCGATCGCGAAGCGCGTCGCGCGCGCCGGCTCGAGAGCATCTACCACGTCGGCCAAGCGCGGATCTGGGACGGCCGCGAGGTGCTCGCCGATCTCGTGAAGCAGCACGGGAAACCGCGATTGCCCGATCGCGAGCGTCGCGCGCTGTCTCGCATCTTCTCCATCATCATGTGGGGCGAGCTCGCGGCGTGGAAGATCAGCGCGCAGCTCACGGATCAGCTCGTCGAGCTCGAGCCGAAGCTCGCCGCCGCCAGTCAGGTCCACGACGAGGCTCGTCACTTCTACGTGATGCACGACTACCTCGCGCTCCTCGGCCACGCGCCGCCGCCGATGGACTTCTGGTCGCGTCGCGTCGTCGAGATGACCCTCGGCACCGACAATCTCACGAAGAAGCTGCTCGGCATGCAGCTCACCATCGAGACGATCGCGCTCACGCTGTTCCAGCACGTCCGCGAGCTGCGCGTGGAGCCCGTGCTCGCCGATCTCCTGCCGTACTACGAGCGCGACGAGGCCCGGCACGTCGGCCTCGGCACGCAGCTCGTGCCCGCGCTCATGGCCGAGATGTCGATACCCGAGAAGATCGGGATCGCGCTCTTCCAGCTCGAGCTGCTCGCGTCGTCCGTGTTCTCGCTGAAGGCGATGGAGCCGGATCTCCTCACGATCGGCGTCGACCCGCGCGACATCCTCGCGATCGGCTTCCGCAAGCAGATGGAGATCCACAAGTCGATGCGCGAGGACTTTCCCGCGTGGCCCGACGATCCGCCTGTAAACAAGCTGTTTCATGGCCTTTGCGAGCTGCTCTTTCCGTCCTCCGGCCAGGGCGTGAAGGTCCCGGCCGCCACGCGGGTGGCGAACGCGATGGCGGTCGTGAGGAGGACGCGCGAGGGTGTGCTCGAGATCGCCGAGCGCGAGAGAGCGAGTGCGTAAGAAGAAGTCGCAGGTCCACGCGCCGCGCGCGTCGTACGAGGAGCTGGAGGTCCGGACCGAAGACGGTGTCGCGCTGCGCGCCGTGGTCGACGATCCGCCCGACGGCGTCGCGCTCCTCGGCACGTGCGTGATGGCGCACGCGATGTTCGCTCGGAAGACCGAGTTCGGTCGTCGCGATCGCAAGGGCCTCGCTCACGCGTACGCCGCCGCCGGATGGCGCACGATCGCCTTCGATTTCCGCGGTCACGGCGAGAGCACGCTCCAGAGAGGCACCGCCGAGTGGGGGTACGACGACCTCGTGCGCCACGATCTGCCGGCCGTCGTGGGCTGCGCGCGCGCGCGGAGCGACGGCAAGCCCGTGGTCGTGGTCGGCCACTCGCTCGGCGGTCACGTCGCGCTCGCCGCGCAGGGCACGGGAAGGCTCGAGGCCGACGGCATCCTCGCGATCGCGGCCAACGTGTGGATCCGCGAGCTCGAGACGTCACGCGTGCGGTGGGCCGCGAAGCTCGCGCTCGGACGCGTGATGCGCGAGTCCGTGCTGCGCATCGGACGCCTGCCTGCGCGCTCGATGCGCATCGGCAGCGATGACGCCTCCGGGCGCTTCGTCCGCGACATCCTCCGCTTCATGGGCGCGGGCCAGTGGCGGAGCTACGACGGACGCGACGACTACCTCGCATCACTCTCGCGCGTCGACGTTCCGGTGTGCGCGGTCTCGAGCGACGGCGACCTCCTCACGTGTCATCCGGCCTCCGCCGAGGCCTTCGCGCGTCGCTGCTCGGGCCCGCTCCATATGGTGCGCATCACGCGGAGCGACGACGCGCGAGGACGTCGCGCGCCCGGCCACATGGAGATCGTCACCGGCGAAGGCGGCCTTCCGAAGCTGCTCGCCGCGCTGGCGTGGATCGAGTCGGAGCTCGCGTCGACCGCGCCGGTGAAGCAGAAGTCGGGGACGTACGCGAAGTGAGGGCTCAGGCGCGTCCGTAGACCGGCACCGCCGCTCCCGACACGTCGCGCGATTCGTCGGAGAGCAAGAACGCGATCACCGACGACGCCGACTCGAGCGAGACCCACTTCGCGGGGTCGGCCTTCGGCATCGATGCGCGGTTCGCCGCCGTGTCCATCGTGCTCGGGAGGATGGCATTGATGCGCACGCCGTCGTCGAGGACCTCCTGCGCGACGGCCTGCGCCATCGCGACGACCGCGGCCTTCGATGCGGCGTACGTCGCAGCGCCGGTGCTCGTCCACGGACGCTCGACGACGCGCGAGCCGACGACGACGATGCTCCCGGCCTTCTTCTCGACCATCGCCGGCAAGAGGGCGCGCAGTGCCCGGTACGCCGTGTCGACGTTCAACGCGATCATCTTCTCGTAGGTGCTGTCGTCGTTCGCGGCGTGGAGCGGCGTGCCGCCTTCCCATCCTCCGGCAACGAGGACGCCGTGCGTGGGGGCGCCGCCGAGCGCGGCCTTCGTCCCGGCGAGCGCGGCATTCCACGTCTCGGCCTTCGCGAAGTCCCCGGCATGACCGAAGGCGTTCGCGTTGCCGAGCTGCGTTGCGATCTGCGCGAGCCGCTCCTTCGCGCGCTCGGTGTCGAACAGCGCGACGCGGTAGCCCTTGGAGGCGAGGTGAGCGGCGAGCGCGCTGCCGAGCGCGCCGGCGCCGCCGGTGATTGCGACGATGCGTTCGGTGGCCATGCGGCGCAGCTTAGTACGCGAGCGTCGCTACGCGAACGTGAAGCGTCCGACGATCGGCACGTGATCCGACAGGCCGCGGAACACGCCCGTGCGATGGCCGAACCGATGCGTGCTCTCGAAATCGAGCCACTTCAAGCCGCCGCCGCTGAACATGTGATCGAGATGCATGCGCAGGTTCATGAACCCCGCCGTGGGCCACTTCACGAGGGCCTCCTCGTCGAGGCGGTAGTGGTGCGCGAACGCGTCGCGGAAGCCGCTGTCGCAGAGCGTGCGGTACACGGGCGATCCCGGCAGCGCGTTGAAGTCGCCGACGACGACGTAGCGCTCGCTCTTCCGTTCCTTCGCGACGAAGCGGAGGAGGTTCTGCGCCTCCTCGACCTGGTTCGGGCCCCAGCCCATGCGTCGTGGCTCGAGCCAGAACTCGCGCGAGAACGTCGTGGGCAGACTGAGGTGCGTGTTGAAGATGTCGAGGTCGAGCCCTGATTTGTGCTCGACGCGAAGGTGCGCGCAGATGCGCGTCTGCTTCAGCTTCTTGACGGGATGGATGCGCGAGCGACGGAACGTGATGTCGTGCGGCTGGCCCGCGTTGTGGTGCGACACGCGGAAGTCCCGCTTCGCGATCACGGCGAGCCCCGTCGTGTAGAGCGGCGCGACGCTGAGCCGGTACGTGTGCGCGGGGAAGTAGTACGCCTCGTACGAGTCGCGTTTCCCCTGCGCGTGCAGCGCGCGATGGAGCATGGCCATCAGGCGCTCGAGCTGCGTCTCGCCCTCGGGGGCGGGGTGCGCGACGTTGGAACGAAGCGACGTGGTCTCGACCTCCTGGAGGCAGATCACGTCGGCGAGCGGGTCGAGGCCGGCGAGCGCCTCGGCGATCCGCTCCATTGCCTTCGCGGTGCTCGCGAGGCCGCGCGTGCCGTGACCGAAGTAGCGAACGTTGTACGTGAGGACGCGCACGGCCGGCATCGAACGCTCGATTGTAGATCGGCTTCGCTCGTACGTCCCCGCGGCAGGAAAGTCGCACGACGCCGGGACCGCTCCAGTTTGGGCTACACTCAGCGCCGTGAATGAACCGCGCGCCACGCTCGCGGCCGGGATGCAGGTCACGCCGAGCGTGCGCCTGGTCAGCCCGCTCGGCGCCGGTGGAATGGGCGCCGTCTGGCTCGCCGATCACACGGCGCTGAACACGCGGGTGGTCGTGAAGTTCATGCTCGTCGGCCTCGACGCGAGCACGAGCGCCCGCGCGCGCTTCAAGCGCGAGGCCGAGGCCGCTTCGCAGGTGAAGAGCCCGCACGTCGTCCAGACGTTCGACTACGGCGTGACGGCCGAAGGCGTCCCCTTCATCGTCATGGAGCACCTCGAAGGTCGCGACCTCGCCGCGGAGATCGCCGCGCGGGGCGCGCTCGATCCGGCGACGGTCATCACCATCGTCGCGCAGGTCGCGAAGGCGCTTGGTAAGGCGCATGCGTCGGGGCTCCTGCATCGCGACATCAAGCCGGACAACATCTTCCTCTGTCAGAGCGAGGCCGAGGACGAGCTCTTCGTGAAGCTGCTCGACTTCGGGATCGCCAAGACGCACGCCGCCGATGGCGAGGCGGCGATCGACAGCCAGACGAAGACGGGACAGGTCGTCGGCACGCCCTTCTACATGAGCCCCGAGCAGGTGACCGCGCAGAAGGTCATCGACCTCCGCAGCGATCTCTGGTCGCTCGGCATCGTCGCCTTCGAGGCGCTCACCGGGCGGCGTCCTTTCGACGGTCCGTCGTTCGGCGCGCTGGCGGTGAAGATCGCGACCGGCGAGATGCCGAAGCCCTCCGAGGCGAATCCGGCCGTCCCCGAGGCCGTCGACACGTGGTTCGCGCAGGCCTGCGCGCGCGATCCGTCGGCGCGCTTCGCGACCGCGCGCGAGCTCGCCGATCGCCTGCGTGGCGCATTCGAAGGCGTCGTCTCGCTTCCTCCGGCCGTGTCGGGCGGCATGGCCGATTCGGGTCCGCGCAACGCCAAGAAGCCGATCCCGAGCGCGCCGCCTGGACCGATCTCCGTCGACGACGACGGCGACGGACGTCCCTCATTCGTGCTCGCGTCGACCGTGCAGCCCACGCTCACCGAGAGCGCCGGGGATCCCTCCGCGCTCGCACGCAGCGAGCCCGGGGGCGCGGCGGTCGCGATCGGCGCTCGTCCGGGCGACTCCCAGGCTCCGCGCGGACCCTCCGCGCGCACGAAGGTGATCGTCCCCGTGATCGCGCTCGGGATCATCACGCTCGCGACGGCCGCCGGGTGGAAGGCGAAGGAGCACAGCGGGGACACACCTTCGCCGTCGTTCCAGAATGCGAGCCCGCGCGACGTGCCTCCTCCGTCGTCGCCCGCTCCGCCGGTGACCGCTGCGCCGAGCGAGCTCGCGCCTTTGCCGTCCGTCACGGCGGCGATCTCGGCGATCGCCGACGCCGCGTCACCCGCGCCGACCCATGCGCCCGTCGTCACGACCGCGACGCACGCGACCGTGCGTCCGCACGCATCCGTCACGCCGACCACGAAGCCCGCGACCAGCGCTCCCCCGCCGCGACCCTCGGCGGTCCCCACGTCCACCACCTCCCACGACGATCCTCTCTTCTGAGCTCCTGACGCTTTTCATGCGCCGCTCCCTCGCCGTCGCGATCCTCCTCGCCTCCGCGCTCGCATGTCCGGCGATCGCGCACGCCGCGCCGGAGCCGAGCGCAGGCGACCTCGCGACCGCACGAAATGCCTTGAAAGAAGGCCTCGCGCTGCGCGAGCAAGGCGATCTCCTCGGCGCGCTCGGCCGCTTCACCACGGCGTACGATCTGGTGCAGACCCCCGTGACGGCGTTCGAGCTCGCGAAGACGCACCTGCTGATGGGGCACGTCCTCCAGGCGCACGAGCTCTTCATCAAGATCGGGCGCCTCCCGCCCGCGCTCGAGGAATCGCAGCGCTCGGCCACGGCGCGCGAAGAGGCGAACCGCCTCGCCGCCGATCTCGAGCCGCGCATCCCGACGCTTCGCCTGCACCTGCGGCTCCCGCCCGATGCGACCGCAGCCGTTCGCATCGACGAGGATCCGATCGTGACGACCGGCGCCGTCACGCCGCGCGCGGTCGATCCGGGCAAGCACGTCATCATCGCGCACGCCGGCGACGGGCCCGAGCTGCGCGTGACCGTCGACGTGGCCGAGGGCGAGACGAAGGACGTCGATCTCGCGCCGCAATGGGTGCCGCCGAAAGCGCCCGTCACGCCGCCCGGCGGCGGACAGGTGGTCTACCTCCGTCAGACGAACCCGCTCGTCTTCGTCGGCTTCACCGTGTCGTCCGTCGCGCTCACGCTCACCGGCGTCGCGGCCGTCCTCGCCGTCAATGCCGCCGGTCGCGCGCACGACCGTTGTGGCAGCGACTATTGCCCTCAGCACGTCCGCGACTCGGACGTGACGGAGATGGGGACGTGGCTCGTCGTCACCGGCGTCGCCGGCGGAGCGACGCTCGCGTTCTTCACGCTCGCCGTGCTGAGCATCGGGAAGCCGGTCAACGAGAAGGTCACCGCGCATGCCGGCGCAAGGCCGTACATCGGGCCGGGATCGGCCGGCGTCGTCGGGAGCTTCTGAGCATGCGAGCCCGCGCGCGTGCGCTCCTCGCTCTCGCCGTGTCGGCCGCGCTCGGTGCTGCGCTCTCCTGCAACACGTTCGATCTCCCGAACGAGACCTGCGACCCGTCGAAGCAGCACGGCGGCCAGCTCTCCGAGCCGCTGAGCGAGAGCGCATGCAACCGCTGCCTCGAGGACAGCTGCTGCGACGTCGTCGGCGTGTGCGAGCGCAAGAACGGCTGCACCGAGATCGTGTCCGGCGTCCATGCGTGTGTGCTGCACGAAGGGCTCGGCGGCGCGCGCGCCGAGACGACGTGCGCGAAGCCGCTCGACGACATGAAGGAGGCCGACGACGCGTATCGATGCATGCGCGATCAGTGCGGAGGACCCTGCGGTCTGCCGGTGTGTCGCGTCGATCAAGCCGCGCTCCTCATCCATAGCGCCGAATGCGATGGCTGCTTCGCGAGCTCCTGCTGTCCCGAGCTCAACGCCTGCTACGGCAGCCGCGCATGCAAGCTCACCGTCGAGTGCATCGTGAAGGAGTGCGGCTCGAGCTTCGGCAGCACGCTCGTCGCCGATGCGCTCGTCGGCGCGCCGCTCACGGCACCTGCCGACGCGGGCGATCTCGCGAGCGTCTGCCCCGACGGCGGCGCACCTCCCTCGGGCCTCCTCGGCGTCCAGGAATGCGTTCGCAAATGCCTCTGCGAGTTCAAGGACAACGACCAGGGGCTCCCGCCGAAGGATCCCGCGCAGCGCTCGATCTTCCTCGCCCTGCAGGTCTATCGCTGCGGTGTGCAGGCCGACTGCGGCTCGCTGTGCACCGACGGGACCGACGGCGGCGGAGACGCGACGCGGAACGGAGACGCCCCGTGAAGTGCACGAAAGTCCGAGGGTTCCTGACGCGGCGCGCCTCCGAATGGATCTCTTTTGGTCCATGTAGGTGATTGGAATCCTTCACTTAAAACGGATCACGACACACGGCAGTGCTACGTTTTCCGATGTGAACGTCCCTTCTTCTTGCCGCTTCGTCGCGGCTCTTCTCGCGGGGGTCGGCATTGCCGCGCTCGGTGCGTGCTCGGCGAATGCTCCGGAGGTCCCGGACGATCTCGTCTCGCCCGATCCTCAGCCCTCGAAGAAGCCGACCGGCGGAAGCCGAGGCACGAGCGAAGTGAAGGAAGCGGACGCGAGCGTTCCGGACGCCGAGGTCGAGTGCAAGACCGTGGCGCCGAACAACCGGTGTGGTCTCGTCCCGCAGTGCGGATGCAACAACAACGAGACGTGCGACGTGACGAACGAGACGACCGGCGCGACGTCGTGCGTGACGGCGGGAGGCGCGGCGCTCGGCCGGCCTTGCGTGCAGACCGGTGACTGCCTCGCGGGGCTCACGTGCGAGTACGGCGCGTGTCGTCCGTACTGCGCGACGCCGCGGACGAAGTGCAACGTGGGCGGCACGGACCTCTGCGTCGAGACGCTCGGCGACGACGGCAAGCCGATCACGAACAAGAACTTCTGCACGCTGAAATGCGACCCGCGCATGCCCGCCGCGGTGTGCGGCACGAACTCGTGCCACTGGCTCGAGGACTACTACAAGCCGGAGTCGGTCAGCGACTGCAACCGTCCCGGCACGAAGCTGCCGTACAGCGACGTGTGCGCAGGCGACGCGGACTGCCAGCCCGGCTTCGCGTGCATCAAGCATCCGGACTACGGCTTCGAGTGCGAGCGCTGGTGCCGGATCGGCGTCGCGGGCGACTGCCCGACGACGCCCGCCGGCCTGAAGTGCAACGACGTGTTCGGCACGCTCGCGCCGGTCATCAACGGCGTGAAGGAAGGCCTCTGCCAGTAACGGTCACGGGGCGATCGGTCGCGGGCCGCGTGGCGGCGCCGGCGTTCTGATCGCAGCGCGATCGTGCTTCGGGCGGCGGCTCGCACGCGATCGGTGGACGGTGCGTTCCTCCCGACCGACGTGAGCGCCGCGCGCGCGTCTGTGGTAGCCATTGGCCAGGATTTCCAATGTCGGACCGAATCAACGTACGCAATCTGCTCGAGCAGAAGGGCCAGCTGTCCCCTGACGTCGTCGCCATCAAGACCGATGGCAAGATCGTCGACCTCCATTCGTTCGTCGACCCGACGACGACGTTCGACCTCGTGCGTGCGACGGACAAGGACGGCCTGCAGGTCATCCGTCACTCGACGGCGCACGTCATGGCCGACGCGGTCCAGAAGCTCTTTCCCGGCACCAAGGTGACCATCGGTCCCGCGATCGAGGACGGGTTCTATTACGACTTCGACAAGCCGGGCGGCGGCTTCACCGAGGAAGATCTCAAGAAGATCGAGAAGACGATGCGCGACATCGTGAAGGGCAACACGCCCTTCCGCCGCGAGGTCGTCTCGCGCAACGACGCGCTGTCGCTCTTCGAGAAGATGGGCGAGACCTTCAAGGTCGAGATCATCAAGTCGATCCCGGAAGGCGAGGAGATCAGCCTCTACAAGCACGGCACCCACGAGAAATCGTCGAACTACGAGAAGGACTGGGTCGACGTCTGCGAGGGCCCGCACGTCCCGCGTACGAGCAACCTCGGCGCCGTGCGGCTCACGAGCGTCGCCGGTGCGTACTGGCGCGGCGACGAGCGCAACCCGATGCTCCAGCGCATCTACGGCACCGCGTTCGCCACGCAGGAGGCGCTCGACGAGCACCTCAAGCTCATCGAAGAGGCGAAGGCACGCGATCATCGCAAGCTCGGAAAAGAGCTCGATCTGTTCCTTTTCGATCAGGTCGCGCCCGCGATGCCGTTCTTCCTCCCGCGCGGCGCGCACATCTACAACGCGCTCGTCGACTACATGCGCGGCCTCTACGCGGTGCACGGCTACGAGGAGGTGATCACGCCGCAGGCGTTCGATCCGAAGCTGTTCCGCACGAGCGGTCACCTCGGCAACTACAACGAGAACATGTACCGGCTGTGGACCGAGGACCTCCTCGAGGACGCGGTCGCGAAGGACAAGGACGGGAGCGAGAAGTCGACGGTCGACTTCATCAAGCAGCTCCAGGACAGCTCGTTCGCGATCAAGCCGATGAACTGTCCGAGCCACTGCGTGATCTTCGGATCACGTCGTCGGAGCTACCGCGAGCTCCCGTGGCGCGTCGCAGACTTCGGTCGCCTTCATCGCTACGAGCGCGGCGGCGTCGTCCACGGGCTCTCGCGCGTCCGCACGTTCTGCCAGGACGACGCGCACATCTTCTGCACGCGCGCGCAGGTCGCCGAGGAGATCGAGAAGTTCATCCAGCTCCTCTACGTCGCGTACAAGGCGTTCGGCTTCGAGAAGATCGACGTGAAGCTCGCGCTCCGTCCCGAGAAGCGCATCGGCACCGATGCCGACTGGGACATGAGCGAGGGCGCGCTCGCCGAAGGCCTACGTCGCGCGGGGCTCGCGTTCGAGAACCTCCCCGGCGAGGGCGCGTTCTACGGACCGAAGGTCGAGTTCCACGTGCAGGACGCGCTCAAGCGGAGCTGGCAGCTCGGCACGATCCAGTTCGATCCCAACCTGCCCGAGCGCTTCGAGCTCGACTACGTCGGCGAGGACGGGAAGGAGCATCGCCCGGTCATGCTCCATCGCGCGGTCTTCGGATCGCTCGAGCGCTTCATCAGCGTCTACATCGAGCACTGCGGCGGGAATTTCCCGGCGTGGATCGCGCCGATGCAGGCGATCGTCCTCACCGTCAGCGACAAGAGCGAGGCCTACGGCCGCGACGTGCTCGCGCGCCTGAAGGCGCACGGCTTCCGCGTCGAGGCGGACTTCTCCGGCGACAAGCTCGGCGCGAAGATCCGCAACGCGCGGTCGATGCGCCACCCGTACATGATCATCCTCGGCGAGAAAGACGTCGAGGGCGGCACGGTGTCCGTACGCTCGCGCGACAAGGGCGAGCTCGGCGCGATGCCGTACGATCAGTTCGTGGCGACACTGGCGGAAGAGAGCAAGCCGCCGCGCTGAGCGGGCTTCGACATCCAGTCGATGTCGGTCATGGCTTCTCGCTGCCGCGACGCAGCGCGTGGCTGTCCATCGCGACGGCGGCCATGTTCGCGAGCGCGCGGAACAGCGCGAGATCGTCGGGGCGGAACGCGTCCGCCTGGGACACGCTGTCGGCGTAGAGGACGCCGACCGTTCCGCCGCCCGGATTGATCGGCACGGCCATCGCGGACTTGATCGAAGCGTCTTCCTTCGGATCGCCGGGCAGCGTCCGGTCGCGCGAGACGTCGGCGAAGGACGTGGGGCTGCCCTTGTCGACGACCCAGTCGATCACGCGCTTGCTGTACGGCCGCGGCGCCGCGCCGACGAACGTCTTGATGACCCGCGGCTTCATCTGGAGCGTCTTGTCGTCGAGCGCGAGGAGCGCGATGCGATCGACCTCGAGCACCTGGACGGCGAGGACGACGAGCTCGTCGAGCATGCGCTCGAGCGGCTGCTCGCCGACGAGGAGCTCGCTCGCGCGGATCAGCAGGAACAGCTTGTCCTTGTAACGCTGGTCGTCGTCGAGGACGGCGGGCGGCGGCACCTTCGTGACGCGCTTGCTCATCGACGCATCGAGCGCGAGCGGCGAGGGGAGCGTCTGCGCGCCGACGGAGATGCGCGGGCTGCGCGTGGTCGCCCCTTCGACGAGGAACGTGATGTCGCCGCAGCGGAACGTGTCGCCCTCGAGGATCTCGCAGGCGGGGACGCGCTTCCCGTTGAAGTAGATCCCGTTCTTGCTCTGCAGGTCGGCGATGCGGACTCGCTTGCCGTCGTAATCGAGCTGCGCGTGCTTCCGCGACAGGCTCTTGTGCATGCAGACGATCTGGTTGTCCTTCGTCCGGCCGATGGTCGAGGTGCCGACCGGAAGCATGAATGTCTCTTCCTCGGCCGTCCCCGGGTTCATCACGAGAGAGAGCACCGGGGCACCGTACCACGGCCGATCTCGCGGCAAAAATGCGTGGCAAAGACGACCGCGGCACCAAACCGCCAGCATTTGCCCGCTTTTTGCAAAATGCCCGGCGCGCGGCGCCGGTGAATCTGCACAGGAGCCTCGAAAACAAGGCCCGCCGGGGTTGACCCCACCCCACCTCCCGGGGAAGACTGCATTGTCTTCGCGGCCGCCTGTTCCAAGAACACCGTCCAACGAGGCGTTTCACCAATTTTCGAGGAGGTCACCTTCCCCTATGTCGATGGGTCGTCCCAGGTTTGATCCGCGCCAGCCGCAGCGCCAGTTTCAGATTCGAGTCAATCACCGCATCCGTGTGCCGGAAGTACGCGTCATCGACGCGAACGGCGAGATGCTCGGTGTGCTCTCCACGCACGAAGCGCTCAGGCGCGCGCAGGAACAAGGGCTCGACCTCGTCGAGGTGAACCCGAAGGCCGAGCCGCCGGTCTGCAAGATCCTCGACTTCGGCAAGTACAAGTACGAGGAGAAGAAGAAGGCCGGTGAGGCCAAGCGCAAGCAGACGGTCGTCCAGATCAAGGAGATCAAGCTGCGCCCGAAGACCGACGATCACGACATCGCGTTCAAGACGAACGCGGCACGTCGGTTCCTCGAAGCCGGGCACAAGGTGAAGATCACGGTGCGCTTCCGCGGCCGCGAGATCACGCACCCCGAGAAGGCTCAGGAGCAGATCACCGTCATCATCCAGGGCATCGAGGACATCGCGAACGTCGAAACACGCGTCGCGATGGAAGCTCGTGCGATGTCCGTGCTGGTCGCGCCGAAGCCCGCGATCATGCAGAGGGTCGCGCAGGCGAAGGCCCAGCGCGAGAAGGAGCGCCAGCAGGCGGAGAAGGAAGGCCGCGCGCTGCCCGAGGAGCCGGAGTCGGTCGAGGATCTTCCGGACGACGACGACGATGACGATGACGACGACGCCGAGGGCGGCGGGTCGGACGGCGAGAACGGCGCAGCCGACGCCGAGAAGAAGGGCTGAGGAAGAGACGGCAGGGCGAATGAGCATGCGCGCGCAGCCGCTCGGCCCGCGCGCGCGCCGTCTCGCGCTCGCCCTGCCGTTCGTGATCGGCGCGGTCGTCCTGAGAATGGCGATCGCGCCGGCTGGCGACGCGATCGCGAAGAGCATCGCGTACGCCGTGCCGCCTCCTTCCGGCGCGGGTGGCGCCGGTGCCGCGAGTGCTCCGGCCGCGACGGACGAGCCCGCCTCGCCCGACGTCGCTCCGCCAGCCATCTCGGACGAGGCCGTGTCTCGGCGCATTGCCTCGCGCACGCCTTCGCCGCATCGCGAGACGCCCGACACGTCGGCCGTGCAAGCCAAGGATGCCGGCGGAGGCGGCGGCGGCCGGCCGTCGCTCGACGATGCGCCGAAGGCGACCATCGTCGTTCCGGCCTCGGTCGTCACGCGCGCGCTCGAACGTCGCGACGTGGGCGCGACGAACGCGAAGACGCCCGACGGAGCGCCACTCGGAGCGCGGCTCGTGGGCGTGGGGAAGTATCGAACGGGGCTCCGCGACGGCGACGTGGTCGTGAACGTCGCCGGCACGCGCACGCCGACCACCTCCGCGATGGTCGGCGCGGCGATGCAGGCCGCTTCGAGCGGCGCGACCCGTATTTCCGGGCGGATCGTGCGCGGCGACGCGACGTTTGCCGTCGTCCTGGAGTTACCGAAGTAGCGCGCGAGTCGTCGCGCCGCACCGTCGCCTCTGTTAACTTCGGGGCATGAAGCTCGGTGTCTCTCTGGTCGTCTCGACGATGCTGCTCGCCGGGTGGGCCGCGTCGCCTCGTTCTGCCGAAGCTGCGCTCACGTCGAGCGAGAAAGGGCAGATCCGCGATTTCGTCTCGACGGCTCGCGCCGAGAACGCCGCGCGTGTGCGCTCGCTCATTGCGCGCACCGATCTGACCGCCGAGGAGTCGCTCGCGGCGCTCTCCGAATCCGTCGCGCCGGTGCCCTTCACCGATCAGCGCGCGATCTTCCTTCGTGAGCTCACGTTCGGAGTGTCGAGCGCGTCGTCGCGACCGCTGCTCGCGCATGCGGTCACCCGTGCGCTGCTCGCACGCGCGGACGCCGTGTTCCAGAAGTACGTCGGCGGCCTCGATCACGAGCCGCGCGCCATCTCGGAGCTGGTCGCGATCTACGCGTTCCTCGACGGCACGATCGCGAATGCCGGGCGGCCGACGCTCGCTGCGCACGATGCGAGCTCCGGTGTGTCGGCAGCGGCCTACGAAGACTGCTCGAAGGAGCTGCGCGATCACGTCGAGCACAACGCGCGATGGCTGAAGGGCGACGCCCCCGTCGCGGAGAGCGTCGGTCGCGTCCGCGCGCAAGCGCAGGCCGCGCTCCTCGACATGCTGCCGGACGGGCTCACGCGCCGCGTCGACGCCGCGGATCGTCTGGGCCTGAAGGGCGCTCGGCGTCAGATCCTCACCGACTGGGGCATCCTCCTGCAGGACGCCGGCAAGCTCGACGACGCGAAGGCAGGCCGCGTGCGCGAGGCGCTCGCGCGCTTGCCGGGCGCGCGCGTCGACCTCGAGCTGATCTACGCGGGCGACGATCGCGGACCGCTGCGGACGCGCGGCCTCGTGGCGTTCGCGGGCGGAGGCACCGCGGAAGCGAACCCGTTCGGCGAAGAGCTCACGCCGAGCGCGGTCGACACCAGCGTGGCGACGATCGTGCAGGATCTCGCGGTGCTCGCGGCGAAGCGCGCGCTCGACAACCGTGGCGAGCTCCGCGTGCAGGCCGAGCGCGACGCCGCCTTGGCGCAGAAGGAGCCCGGGCGCATGCTCGGGAGGCCGCGCGCGCCGAGCGTCGATCACGTGATCGGCGCGGCCGTGCATCTGCTCGTGCTCGACGCTCCGCGTACCATCGACCTCGCGTTCGTGCGTGCGCTCGGCGGTCATCCGGAGAGCGCCGCGCTGCTGTCGGACGCCCTCGGCGCGCTCTCCGCGTTCGCGACCGCGCCTCCCAGCAGCGGCGGCGGCGGCGCCGGGCCGACGCTCGAGCTCGGCAAGGGCAACGGCGCGACGACCGCGAGCGCGATCCGGCTCGCACCGAACGGCGCCGTCGTCGCGTTCACGCTGGAAGGGCATTCGTGGGCCATCGATCGCACGGCGCCCGCGTACTCGGTCACCGGGATCACGCGCGAGGGGCAGGTCCTTTCGCTCGCGCACCTGGCCACGGCGCGCACGCCGATGCGCGATGCCTCGTCGTGGAGCGAGGGCGGTCTGTCGTTCACGAAGCTCCGCGGCACGCCTCGCGCGGGGATCGCGCCGGCCGCAGAGAAGGGCGGCGCGCCGACCGTGAAGCTGCAGGGCTCGGGCGCGAAGGGCTACGACGCGATCATGACGGCGGCGCCCGGCGACGACTTCGTGCTCGAAGGCGATCTCGCCGTACGCGGCGCGCCGGGCGGCCTTGCGTTCCGCGCGGCGAACGGCAGGGACGCGGTGCGTGGCGTGCTGCTCGTCGTGACCCCCGGTGGTCGCGCGGCCCTCGTGACGACGGACGATCAGGGCAACGAGTCGACGCTCGGAACGCCCGTCGATCCGGCGCCCGGGATGCCCGTGCACGTGAAGGTCACGGTGAAGGGGACGAAGATCGATGCGTTGATCGGCACGGCGACGCTCTCCGGCACATTGCCCGCGGCGCTGGCGAAGGGCGAGGTCGGGCTGATCGCGAAGCGCGGCGCGAACGTCGACGTCGCGGCGTTCTCGCTCAAGAAGAAGTGACGGCGCGCGGTGTCGCGAGCTCTGCGTCGCGCATCGTCTCTTCGATCCACGTGGACACGGCGCGTACGCGTGCGTTGCCGCGCATGTCTCCGTGCACGACGACGAACATGGCGAGCGACGGCACGCTCAGCCCGGGGATCCGGAGCAGCGTGGAAGCCGCGCGGCCCGCGAGGAGCTCGGGGAGCAACGCCACGCCGTGACCTGCCGCGCATGCAGTGACGAGCGCGGTGGTGGTCGAGCAGCGGAGGACGGGCTTGGAGCGCGGCGCGTGCTTCGCCGCCCACTTCGCATCGAGCATCCTTTCGCCCTCGAGCAGGAGAAGGTCGTGGTACGCGAGGTCGTCCGCGTTGCGGGGCGCGCCATAGCGCGCGACGTAGGCCGCGCTCGCGAATGCGCCGAAGCGTAACGCGGCGATCCTCCGGGCGACGAGCGTGCGCTCTTCGGGGCGGAACAGCCGGACGGCCAGATCCGCCTCGCGACGCGAGAGATCGACCGCGCGGTTCTCGGCGCGGAGCGTGATGCGGACGCCGGGATGCGCGATGCGGAGCGCGCCGATCGCGGGGGCGAGCACGAGAGTGGCGAGGCCGTCCGGCGCGGTGAGGCGCACGTCGCCTTCGAGACGGAGATCGTCGCCGTGCGCCTCGCGCTCGGCGGCGACCAGCTCGTCTTCGGCACGCCTCGCGCGCTCGAGGACGCGCGCAGCGGCGGTCGTGGGGGTGAGCCCTCGCGGGCCGCGCTCGAAGAGCTTCGTGGCGAGGTCGCGTTCGGCGACGGCGACGCGGCGTCCGATCGTGGTCGCCGCGACGCCGAGCTCCCGGCCGGCCGCGGCGTGGCTGCCGGTGCGCGCCACCGTGAGGAGCAAGCGGTAGTCGTCCCAGAGCATGCCCGTGCATTGTTGCACGTTTGGCGTGCAGTAACGTGCGTTGCTGCACGGTCGGGCGCGCCTCACGTTCGGGGCATGACAGACACCATGAAACGGCTCGTGCTCCGGAGATCGGGGCTCGACGGGCTCGTGCTCGAGACGGCGCCGATCCCGACGATCGGCCGCCACGACCTCCTCGTGCGCATGACCGCCGCGTCGCTGAATCGCCGGGATCTCCTCATCGTTCGCGGCGAATACGGCTCGTTCCCCCTGCCGCTCGTGCCGGTCTCGGACGGCGTGGGCAAGGTCGTGGCGGCGGGCTCCGCAGTGACGCGCTTCGCGATCGGCGACCGCGCCTCTCCGGCGTACGTGCCGGACTGGGTGGCCGGGGCCCCGCGCGACGACCTCGTCCGGCGTAGGCTCGGCGGTCCGCTCGACGGCGTCCTCTCCGAGTACGTCCTCGTGAACGAGCACGCGGCGGTTCGGCCGCCCGTGCACCTCGACGACGTCCAGGCCGCGACGCTGCCGATCGCCGGCGTGACCGCGTTCCATGTGCTGTTCGCCGACGGGCGGATCGTCCCGGGTGACGTCGTGGTGGTGCGCGGCACGGGGGGCGTGGCCACGATGGCGACGCTGCTCGCGCGCCAGGCCGGCGCACGCGTGATCGCCCTCTCGCGCAGCCGGCCGAAGCTCCATCGCATGCTGGCGCTCGGCGCCCACGAGGCGATCGACGTGAGCGAGGAGCCCGCCTGGGACGCGCGCGTCCGCGAGCTCACCGGGGGCGCGGGCGCCGAGCTCGTCATCGACCTGGTGGGCGGGCAAGACGTGGATCGCTGTGTTGCGGCCTGTCGCATCGGCGGCGCCGTAGCGCTGGTCGGCTTCGCTGCGGGCACCGTCGCGCCCGTCGATCTCGTTGCCGCCATGCGCCGCATGGTCGTCCTCCGCGGCGTCTCCGTCGGCAGTCGCGCGAGCTACGAGGGCCTCGTTCGCGCGATGGAGCACGGACGCCTCGTGCCGGTGGTCGACGCCGTGCATCCGTGGACCGATGCTGCCGCGGCGCTCGCCACGATGGACCGCGACGAGCACCTCGGAAAAATCGCACTCTCGTTTGCTCGCTGAGCGCCCACGGAGCGCCGCGCGGCACGGTTCACCGCAAATTAGGCCGGTTCCGGCCTCGGGTGCGATACGTGCCTACATGGCTGTGCGGTCCCTGTGCGCGCTCGTCGCGACGGCGGTTTTTCTCGCCTTCGCGATCGGCGGCACGACCGCGTGCTCACGGACCTCTTCGAGCTCTTCGAAGCACGACCATGGCGCGGACACCGCGCCGGTGGCCGGCGGGCTCGCGTCCTCTCCCGCCACGGCAATGCCCTTCGGTCCTCCGCCTCCTCCTCCTCTCGATCGTGCGCTTCGCGTCATCGTCGGCGGCGATCTGCTCCCGCATCGTCCGAGCCTGATCGCGCCGGCGGCAATTCGCGCGGCGCTCGCCCCGCTCGCGCCTCTGTTCGCGAAGGCCGACGCCGTCGTCGCGAACTACGAGGCGGCGACGGGAGACGTCGATCCGAAGGCGTTCCGCCTCGCCTACGCCGCCCCGCCGGGTTGGCTCGAGGAGCTGCCGAAGGCCGGCCTCCGCGCGGTCACCGTCGCGAACAACCACGCCTGCGACCTCGGAGAGCCCGGCCTCGAAGCCACGCTGGAGGCAGCATCGAAGAACGGCCTGCTCGCGCTCGGCGCAGACGGCACCGACCCATGGGCGCCGAGAGCGATCGTCGAACAGAACGGGAAGCGGATTTGCGCGGTCGCGTGGACGACGCTCTCGAACTCGTCCGGCGGCTGCTCGCGCAGTCATCGGCTCGCCGTCGCGCCGCTGACGGTGCTCGGCAAGCAGCGCATCGATGCCGCGTTGGCGAAGGCGCGCGCGCAATGCGATGCGACGATCGCGATCTTCCATGGCGGGAACGAGTACGCGCCGCAGACGACGCTCGTGATGGATCAGGCCGCACACGCGGCGGAGTCGGGCGCCGACGCCGTCATCATCCATCACCCGCACATCGCTTCGCCGGTCGTCGTTCATCGAACGAAGGACCGGCGCAACGTGCCGCTCTTCGCGTCCGTCGGAAATCTCGCGACGAACCAAGGCGAGTCGTGGAAGCCCCCGATGTTCCCGGTCCTGCCGGAGAATCGGCACCTCGTATGCGTGAACGGATGGACGCGCCTCGGTGTCCTCGCCGACCTGTCGTTCACGTTCGAGCACACCGGCGACAAGCACGCGCGGCTCGACTGGGGCACGCACCTCGTGTGGATCGACAACGAGCACGCAGAGGACCGCACCGTCATGACGCCGAAGATCGAGGCACGCCTGCTCGATCCGGCGCACGACACCACGATCATCGACGCGCTCTCCAAGGACCGCCGCGGCCCGCTCCCGCTCTTCTCGGATCCGTGCTGGCTCGAGCGCTATGGCAGTCACGACGAGCGTTGCAGGAGCACGGGAAGCGCTGCAGCAGCGAGCAACTTCGAATCGCCGCTCGTGCGGGCGAAGCGCGCGACCTCACGCCGCAAGAAGTAAGCGCGGCATGCGTGGTGCAGGGCGGTCGGGCCATGTCCATCCGCCTCCCTCGCCGAGGTTTCCTCGGTGGCGCGACGGTCGCGCTCGCCGCCTGCGCAAAGAAGAACGAAGACGAGCCGCCGAAGGGCCCGCGTCCCGGCGCTCCGCAAGAGGGTGAGGTGCCGCTCCCGGCGCCGTCCGTCGCGGCCGCGACGATGCCGAAGCGCCAGCTCGGCAAGACCGGCGAGAGCGTGTCGATCGTCGGGCTCGGCGGCTTCCACATGGGCCTGCCGAAGGACGAATCGGAGAGCATTCGCCTCGTCCGCAGCGCGATCGATCGCGGAATCAACTTCATGGACAACTGCTGGGACTACAACGACGGCCGCAGCGAAGAGCGCATGGGGAAAGCGCTGAAGGACGGCTACCGCCAGAAGGCGTTCCTCATGACGAAGCTCGACGGCCGCACGAAGAAGGCCGCCGCCGAGCAGCTCGAGCAGTCGCTGAGGCGCCTCGGGACCGATCGCATCGACCTCGTCCAGATCCACGAGGTGATTCGCCCCACGGATCCGGAACGGTGCTTCGCCGCAGGGGGCTGCATCGAAGCGCTGCTGGACGCGAAGAAGGCGGGCAAGCTCCGCTTCATCGGGTTCACGGGTCACAAGGACCCCGATATCCATCTCGCGATGCTGAAGGCCGCGGACGACCACCAGTTCGCGTTCGACACCGTGCAGATGCCGCTCAACGTGATGGACGCGCATTACCGCAGCTTCGAGAAGATGGTGCTGCCCGTGCTCGTGAAGAAGGGCATCGGCGTCCTCGGCATGAAGTCGATGGGCTCCGGGACCATCCTCGAGAGCAAGGCCGTGACGGCCGTCGAGTGCTTGCACTACGCGATGAGCCTCCCCACGTCGGTGGTCATCACCGGGTGCGACAGCATGGGCATCCTCGATCAGGCGATCGCCGCCGCGCTCTCGTTCAAGCCGATGGAGCCTGCCCAGGTGACGGCGCTCCTCGACAAGACGAAGGACCTCGCCAAGGACGGCCGGTTCGAGCGCTTCAAGACGAGCACGCAGTTCGACGGCACCTACAAGCATCCGGAGTGGCTCGAAAAAGCCTCGATTTGACTCGATTTGACAGGGGCCCGTCTGCGGACGATAACCGGGGCCCATGTCGCAAGACGCCGCCGCACCGGACGCTGGTCCGGGCTCGTCCCGCAAGGTCCGCATCCTCGTCGCAAAGCCGGGGCTCGATGGCCACGACCGTGGCGCGAAGGTCGTCGCGCGCGCGCTCCGCGACGCGGGCTTCGAGGTCATCTATACGGGCCTGCACCAGACGCCCGAGATGATCGCGAACGCCGTCGTGCAGGAGGACGTGGACGGCGTCGGCCTCTCGATCATGAGCGGCGCGCACAACACGCTCTTCCCCGCGGTCATCGACGCCTTGAACGCGAAGGGCGTCACCGACGTCGTGATCTTCGGCGGCGGCATCATCCCCGAGGGCGACCTCGAGCGCTTGCGGTCCGCGGGCGTGAAGGGCGTTTTCACGCCCGGCACGACGCTCGAGACGATCATCGGCTGGGTGCGCGAGAACGTCCGTCCGAAGGCTTGAGCGCGCGACCTAGGGCACGAGGCCCCTGAGCCGCGGCGTGAACGCGTCGAGCGCCCAGCGCGTCGCGTTGGGGAAGTGCCGCGAGAGCGCGTAGAGACGCGGGTACACGACGCGGTCGCGCTTTTTTTCGACGGCACTGGCGATCATCCGCGCGAGCACGTCCGGCGCGCCGGTCGGCGTGTACTTGGTCGCCGCGCTCTCCACGTACGCGGCGCGACCGGCGGCTTCCATGTCGCTCGTCACCGGCCCCGGATAGACCGTGACGACGTGGATGCCGTGCGGCTTCATCTCCGCGCGCAGCCCCTCGGAGGCGGCGGCGAGGCCGGCCTTCGCGGCGTTGTAGAAGAACATTCCCGGCGTGGGGCCGAGCGCGGCCATCGACGCGATGTCGACGATCGTCCCTGATTTGCGCGGGACCATGCGCTTGAGCACGAGCTGCGTGAGCCGGAGCGGCGTGTGGAGATCGAGGACGAGGAGGCGCTCGCCTTCTTCCCACGTCGTGTCGAGGACGCTCCGCACGATCTGGATGCCGGCGTTGTTCACGAGCACGTCGATCGGGCCCAGCGCCCGCTCGGCGGCGTCGATCCACGCGAACGCGACCTCCGGGTCGCCCAGGTCGGCTTGCACGACGTGCGCGCGCTCCTTGTTCGCTCCGGCGAGCGTGTCCAGGCGATCGCGACGGCGCGCTATCAGCGTGACCTTCGCGCCGCGGTTCAGGTACTCGCGGGCGATGGCTTCGCCGATCCCGCTCGAGGCTCCGGTGACGACGACGTGCATGGCGCGGGAGCATACGGGCCCTCCGGCGCGCTGACGAGAGAGGCGGATGCGACACGGTCGACACGTTCGAGGAGCGCGCGGGCGCTCGGCTTTCCCTTGAAGACGTAGAGCGCCGCCGGTGCCTCGTCCGCCAGCACCTCGGCGCTCACGCGGAGGCGAGAGCTGGCGCAGAAGACGATGCGCGCGCCGAGGCCTTGCTCCGCGAGCTCGATGCGCCGCCACACCGCGTCGCGGCTCCAGAACCCGAGCACCTCGACATAGACGGGGTCGGCGCCGTCACGATGACGCAGCACGAGGTCGGGGATGCACACGCCGAGCCCGGGGTGATCGAGCAGCGTGGTCGCGACCGCCGCCTGCCACGGTGAGCCGCCGGCGTGCAGGCTCTCGAGGCCGTCGAGGAGCGCGCGGACCTCGTCGGCGAGATGCGGCGGCGGCGGCGCCTCGTTCGGGCGCGCGCTGCCCGACGACATCCGGAACACGAGGGCTTCGCGCTCTTTTCCCCAGCGCACGTCGGCCACCAGCGACCAACGCTCGAGCAGGCGCAGGGCCGGGAGCACGAGCGCGAGGCGGAGCCCGTACTTCGTGACCGACTCGAACATCGAGAACGGCCCGTCGATCGCGATCGTGAAGCCGGCGTCATCTTTCCGGCTCACCGTGAACAGAAGACGATGGAATTTCAGCTGGTTGAAGAACGCGCGCATCGCGCCCGGTGAAGCGCTCTCGATCTCGCACGTCACGCGAACGGCGCGGAGGAGAACGGCCTGCGCCTGCCCCAATTCGTATGCTTCGACGATCATCGAAGCAGTCGAGGCGGGCGCCGCGCGGAGCACGTGCTCGCCGCGCAGATCGGCGAAGAGCGCCGCGTCGAGCTCGGCCGCGGTTCGGCCCGTCGATGCGGCGACCTCGGCGACGACCGCGTCCCGGTCGAAAGGCTTGGCGTCGCCACGCGCGCGGCGCGCCTCGGTCGCGCGCAGGAAGATCGCCCGGCGGATGGCGATGGGATCGAGGTCGTCGTCGGCATCGAAGCCGCACGCGTCGTCGACGAGCTTCTCGATGCCGGCCGCCAGCTTCCGCTTCGGCGCGCGCGTGCCGATCTCCTTCCACGCCTCGGTGAGCTCCTCGCGCGTCCGTCCGACGTGCGACCGTGCCGCCGCGAGGTAGGCCTCGGCCAGCTCGTGTGCCTCGGCGAGCCCGCGCGCATCCAGGCGCCGCAGCACCAGCTCGCCGCCCTTTCGCCGGGCATCGACGTGATCAGCGGTAAGCATCGTGCTCCCGCCGTCGCTCGCTCGTTCCGGTCTCGGCCGTCCGGCTCGTCACGAGCTCGTAGAGGACGGCGTGCTTGCCGTCGCGCTTCCGCAGGATGCGCCCGAGCCGCTGCACGTGCTCGCGTACCGAGCCGCTGCCCGAGAGGACGACCGCGACGTTCGCCTCCTGCACGTCGACGCCTTCGTTCAGGACCTTCGACGTGACGATCGCCGCGTATTTTCCCGCGGCGAAGCCGGCGAGGATGTCGCTTCGCTCCGTCACCTTCGTCTGGTGCGTGATGACCGGAACCAGGAAACGTCGAGCGACGCGGTACGCGGTGGCGTTGTCCTGCGTGAAGAGGAGCGCGCGATCGTCGCGATGTCGGTCGAGCAGGTGCTCGACGTAGGCGAGCTTTCCGCTCGCCGCGAACGCGAGCTCACGCTGGCGCCGGTAGGCGCGCATCGCGCGGCGTCCCTCCATGCTCTGCGCCGAGCGCATGACGAATTCGCCGAATCCGCGCGGGCTGCCGAGGCGGATGCCGTTCTTCGCCACGAACGCGAGATAGAGCGCGCGCTCCGCGTCGTGCTCCGCGCGCTCGTCGGGCAAGAGCTCCACGTCGACCTGCACCGTCTCGTAGTCGGCGAGATACTCGCCGGCGAGCTCGCCGATGTCGCGGCGATACACGGTGGGACCCAGGAGCGCCTCGAGCTCCGCCTCGCGTCCGTCCGCGCGCTCGGGCGTCGCCGTGAGACCGAGCCGGAAGGGCGCGACCGACAGGCGTGCGGCGAGCGCGTACGTGGGGCCGGGGAGGTGATGGCACTCGTCGAACACGACGAGCCCGAAGCGCGCGCCCAGGTGCTCCATGTGGAGATAGGCCGAGTCGTATGTGGTGACGGTGATCGGCTGCACGTCGTGATCGCCGCCGCCGACCACGCCGACCGGCACCGCGAACGTCGCGCGCAGCAGGTCGTACCACTGCCGCACGAGATCGAGCGTCGGTGCGACCACGAGCGTGCTCCGGCGCACGGCGTCGATCGCCATGACGGCGACGTGCGTCTTACCGGCGCCCGTCGGCAGCACGACCATGCCGCGTCCTTCCGCGGCGCGCCACGCACCCACGGCTTCGGCCTGGAAGAAGCGCGGCTCGCGATGCACGCGCGCGCCGGACGCGAGCTCGTCGTCGCGCCGCACGTCGTCGTCCACCTCGATGGCGGCGCCGCGGAGCGCAGCGATGACGCTCGCGTACGCGATCGCGGGCGCGCGGAAGCACGCGGCGCGGTCGTCCCACGCGAGCGCCGCAGGAACGCCGGCTCGATCGCGCGCAACGCCACGGAGCTCGATCGTTCCGGCGCGAAAGGCGAGGGACGCGGCCACGCCGTGTCCTACCACGTTCCGGTCAGAGCTTCTGGAGCCGGAGCCTCCGGCGAAGCGGCAGGATCAACGCGACGAACAGGAGCGCGTAGCGCGACACCGGGCTCGGGCCGCGGCGCTTCATGTTCTTCGAGGTCTTCTTCTGGTGAAGCGTCTTCGTCGAGAGCTTCGGCTGCAGCGACTGCGGCGTCGCCTCGCTCTCGCCGGAGCTGGAGCTGGAGCTGGAGCTCGAGCCGGTCGACGACTTCCCGCAATCGCACGAGTCGGATTTCGAGCTGCTGTCGTCGCCGTCGTCGCTGTCGTCCCAGCCCGAGCTCGACGAGCTCGACGAGCTCGAGCTCGACGAGCTGGAAGAGGAGCTGCTCGAAGAGCTGGACGACGAGCTCGACGACGAGCTCGACGACGTCGTGCTGTCGCTGCTCCCGCAGTTGTCGCCGCTGGTGTCGGCGTCGTCGGTCGTGTCGGTATCGCTCGGCGTCGTGCTTCCGCAGCTGTCGTCGGCGACGGGCGCCTCGTCGCCGGTGTCGTCGTAGACGATCGTCGTCGAGCCGCCCGAGCATCCGCTCGAACGCTCGTAGTGGTACGGGCGATCGTCGCTCGTCCCGCCGCCGCCGCCGCCGGCCGGCGGAGGAGGAGGGCTCGAGCCCCCGCCCGGCACGGTGACCTGAACGGGACACGGATCGTATTGACCCGCGTACACGACGGGATCGAGCTTGCTGGCGGACGAGGTGATCGGCGCATCGAGACCGAGTCCGTTCTGCGGGACGATGCCGATGAACCTCGTCGCGAACGTCGCCGACGGAGACGTACCCGAGAGAGCGAGCGCGAGATCGTCGACCCCCGTCCCGCATTTGAAGGCGGCCGGATCGATGTCGCCGGTCGACGGCGTGCACGCCGTGCCACCCGCAACGCGCGCGAGCGCACCGCTCGCGCATACGCGACCGACCGTTCCGGCCGCGGCCGCCGCGCCGTGCGCGGCCGCGTCGCACGTCGGCTGCGCCTGTCCGTTCGCGTCGTGAAAATAGGCGCTCGCGATGGCCGGGATGGGCATGTCGCGCGGGACGGCGACGGGATCGAAGAGGACCGCATGCGAGGCGGACTCGCGGACCCAGATCGCGCCGCCTCCGTTGAAGAGCGCGCTCGCACGCGCGGCCTCGTAGCTGCTGTAATTGCGGCCCCACGTCAGCGACGCCGCATCGAGCTCGCGCGCGCCGGGGACCTCGGCGGGAGCATTGGCGAGCACCATGGCAGTGATGCGCACCGGCGTTTTCGTGCTTCCGGTGAGCGCGAGCGGAACGACCGCGCCGCCGTCGTCGCTGACGCGCAACGTGGGCGACGAGACCGTGCTGCCCGAGGCCGTATCGAGCTCGAGAGAGACGAGCGCGTAACCCTTTGCGTAGAGGTCGCTGATCTTCGCGTCGACGTCCGGCGAGATCGCGAAGCCGCGTGCGGTCGCGTGCGAGCGGACCGCGGTCGGCGAGTCGTGGACGAGCACGGCACGCGGGAATTTCTGCGGGCCGGTCGTCGTCCAGGGATCGATGCGCTCGGCCGTCGAGGGCATGTTGCACGGCGGCGTCGCCGAAGGAGGAGCGATGCGCGGCGACGTCGAGGATTCGAGGGTATCGAGCCAGCCTTCCGTCGCCCAGTCGAGCGCAGCACCCGGTCGGGCGGGGACGAGCCAGAGGACTGTGGCCGGCCCTCCGACGGTCAGGCGGCTCCAGCGCGTCGTGCCGAACGGCGTGACGGAGACGGCGATCTCCACGTCGAGCGTCGTGGGATCGGAGGCACTGGCCGGACGCAGGACGGCACCGTGGGCACGTGCTGCTGCGGGTGACAGAGCGAGGGCGAAGACGGCGGCGACACGCGCACACCGGAGGACGAAGCGGGCCGGGTTACTCAAGCCAATCGATCGTACGCAAGGCACGTACCGAGGATCTTCGCACCGTCTCTTTCTTTCAGCCCACGATTTACGTGCTTTCCATGCGGAGACAGCCCGTCGCGCCGCCGCGATTACGTTGCGGGCGCGAACCGCCGGTTACACGCCGAGGAGCTGGCCCGCGCCACCCTCCGATCTGTCCGGGCCACCCTCGTCCGCCGAAAACACCAACGATCTCACGAGGCGGTTTTCGGCACGCCGTTCGCTGAGCGCGGCTCGCCAACAGCCTTCGGAGGTCACCATGCATCGTCGTGTCTCCTCGTCACTGCTCGTCACGTGCCTGCTCGCATCTCTGTCCGTCACTTGCGCGCTCGCGTGCGGAGCCGCGCCGGACAAGAGCGATTTACGCGCCTCGGTCGAGAGCTCCGCGGACGCGGGCGTCGACTCGGCCCCTCCGCTCGCGTCGACCGATCAGGTCGAGATCGTGAGCGGCGTTCCCGACCACAACCGCGATCCCGCGGTCGTCGCGGTCCGGATCGGCTCGGATGCGCTGTGCACCGGCACCCTCATCTCTCCGCGGCTCGTGCTGACGGCGCGTCATTGCACGAGCGCCACCGTCGACGCCGTCGCTTGCCCTGCGTCCGGCGTGCAGGTCCTCGGCGATCGCGATCCCTCGACGCTCTCGATCCTCGTCGGCGACGACGTCCCGTCCGCGCACCTCGTCGCGCACGGCGTGAGCGTCATCGCGCCGAGCGGCGTGACGCTGTGCGACGCAGACATCGCCATCATCGTGCTCGATCAGCCGGTGAAGATCGTCAAGCCGCTGCCCGTCCGGACGCACGGCGTGGCTCGCGGCGACCGCGTGCGTGCGGTCGGCTATGGCCGCGAAGGCGACGGCCAGGCAGCGGGGACGAAGATGGTCCGCGAGCACGTTCGTGTCCTCTCGGTCACGCCGAGTGAGCTCACGGTCGGCGAGGCGACGTGCTCGGGCGACTCCGGAGGACCGGCGCTCGACGAGACGACGGGCGAGGTGGTCGGCGTCGTCTCACGCGGTGGACCGAGCTGCGAGGGACTCGGCGTGCACAACATCTACACGCGCGTCGATGCGTTCAGCTGGCTGGTGGACGAAGCGTTCGCGAAGGTCGCGGGGCTCGATCACGACGGCGCGACGGACGGAGGAGCGCCGGCCACGGCACCGCCGCACGGCACGAAGCAGAAGCCGCCGAGCGACGTAGGAGCGGCGTGCGAAAAGGGCGCGGATTGCGCCGCCGGGATCTGCATCAAGGACATGGACGGCCCGTACTGCTCGCGCCCGTGCGGGACCGGCGATCGATGCCCGGCGCACTACCACTGCCAGCCGGTGACCGGCGGAGCCACCGCGAGCGCATGCATTGCGGTGCCATGACGAGACTCACCATTGACGGCGCGGCGCGCGGACCCCTAAATGACGGGGATCATGGACTTCTCCCTGTCCGAGCACCACGAGCTCCTCCGCAAGACCGTCCGCGATTTCGCGCGGACCGAGGTCTTTCCTCACGCGAAGAAGTGGGACGAGGAGGAGCGCTTCCCGACGGAGATCGTCCCGAAGCTCGCCGAGCTCGGCCTGCTCGGGATCCGGATCCCGGAGGAGTACGGCGGCTCAGGCATGGACGTGACGAGCTACGCGATCTGCGTCGAGGAGATCGCGCGCGCCGACGGCTCGCTCGCTCTCACGGTCGCGTCGCACAACGGGCTCGGCACGGGGCACATCCTGTCGTTCGGCAGCGAGGCCATCAAGAAGAAGTACCTGCCGAAGGCGGCGAGCGGCGAGTGGCTCGCGGCATGGGCGCTCACCGAGCCGGGCAGCGGCAGTGATGCCGCCGGCCTCCGCACGACCGCGCGTCGCGAAGGCGCGAAGTGGGTCATCAATGGGACGAAGATGTTCATCACGCAGGGGAGCGTCGGTGGCTTCTGTGTCGTGCTCGCGCGTACGAACCCCGACGTCGCGAAGCAGAAGGGCATCACCGCATTCGTCGTCGAGCACGGCACGAAGGGCTTCACGGCCTCGAAGCACCTCGAGAAGCTCGGGTGCCGCTCGAGCGACACCGTCGAGCTGACGTTCGACGAGGTCGTCGTCGGCGACGAGCAGCGCGTCGGCGAGGTGGACCGAGGATTCCTCGACACGATGCAGATCCTCGATCGCGGCCGCATCTCGATCGCCGCGATGGCGCTGGGCCTCGGCTTCGGCGCGCTCGACATGGCGGTCACCTACGCGAAGGACCGCAAGCAGTTCAACAAGCCCATCGCCGAGTTCCAGGCGGTTCAGTGGATGCTCGCGGACTGCAAGACCGAGCTCGACGCTGCGCAGCTCCTCACGTACCGCGCCGCGTGGCTCGCCGATCAGGGGCGGCCCTTCACGAAGGAAGCGTCGATGGCCAAGCTCTTCGCGAGCGAAGCGGCGACGCGCGCCTGCAACAAGGCGCTGCAGATCCACGGCGGCTACGGCTACACCCGCGAGTTCGCGGTCGAGCGTCACCTGCGCGACGCGAAGATCTGCGAGATCGGCGAGGGCACCAGCGAGGTGCAACGCATGGTCATCGCGAAGCAGCTCCTCGTCGGCTGAGCGCATCCGAGCGCACGGCGGCGCTCGTTTCAGAGCGTCTTCGCGCAGCGAAACCCGACCCCGTGGCTGCGCGTGTCGGGCGGGCTCTGGAATCGGAACGACGGCCGTACCCAGTCGGCGTAGGCGCCGTTCCATGCGCCGCCGCGCATCGCGCGGGACGTGCCGGTCGGCGGACCGGTCGGGTCTTCCTGATCGGCGTCGTCGTACGATGCATAGTAGTCCGCGACCCACTCCCACACGTTGCCGACCATGTCCTCGACGCCCCAGTGCGATGCGCCCAGCGGGAACGAGCCGACCGGCGCGGTCGTGGCCCAGCCGTCGCTCTCCGTGAAGAGCGCGTCGAGCGAGGTGCCGTGCTTCTTCCCCCACGCCGCGCACTCGGCGCCGCACGCGTTGAGGTGCTTCACCGACGGCGCTGCGTCGCCCCACGGATACATGCGACCGTCGGAGCCGCGCGCGGCGAACTCCCACTCGGCCTCGGTCGGCAGGCGCTTTCCTTCCGCCTTGCAGAATCGATCGGCCATGTTCCAGTCGACGCAGTTGATCGGGTGGCTCGCGCGTGAGGTGAGCTCGGGGTTTCCGTTGCACTGCGGGTCGTAGGTGCGCGCGTCCTTCGCCGTCATCTCCGGCCACTTGTTCGTGAGCCCCGCGCGCTTGCAGTCACCGCGATCGCTGCAGGCGCGGTACGCGGCGGCGGTGACCTCGAGCTTGTCCATGCAGTATGCATGTAGCGTCACCTTGTGCGCGGGCCGCTCTGCCGGGAGATCGTCGTCCGAGCCCATGAAGAAGCGACCGCCCGGCACGAGCGCCGTTCCGTCCGGGCACGTGGTCGCGACCGCCGCCGTGCCCGTCGTGGTCGATGACGTCAGCGCCGTCGTCGCGGCCGTGCCGCTGGCGACGAGCGACGGTGTGGAGACCGATTGGCGTGCCGGCGTCGACTCGCTCGCCGCCGGCGCTTCGGACGCGCGCCGATTCGCGATCAGGAGCGCGCCGCCTGCCGCGAGCACGGACGCGACGAGCACCGACGACGCGACGATCGCCGCGACGACGCGCCCGTTGCCGGAAGCCGGCGCGCGCGCGGA
>JAQBQJ010000238.1 GCA_028287065.1 Labilithrix sp.
CCTCGGCATCAAGAAGAAGTACCGCTTGAACCGGAAGTACGCCGGCCTCTCGCTCTTCCTCTACGCCGAGATGAACGACGGCGGCCGTCGCTGCGGCATGACCTGGGGCGAGCTCGGCTGGACGCTCGAGGACAACGCCGCGATCAACACGGGCATCCGGATGATGGGCGCGAAGAAGTACAAGACGTACCGGGTCTATACGAAGGACCTCGCCTCCAGCTGATAACCGACATTTCCCCACACCCGTTGACCTTCTCGGGGAATCTGGCAAAAGTGGCCGGCAATGAAGGTCTTCGTCACCGGTGGCAGCGGTTTTCTGGGCAGTCACGTCGCCGAGCAGCTCTCGGCTGCCGGGCACCAGGTGGTGGCGCTCGTTCGTAAGAGCTCGAACCGCAAGTTCCTCTCGACGCTGAAGAACGTCGAGCTCGCCGAGGGCAGCGTCGAGGATCGGAAGAGCATCGACGCCGCGATGAAGGGCGTCGACGCCGTCGTCCACTCCGCCGGGCTCGTGAAGGCGCGCAACGAAGCAGAGTTCTTCGAGTGCAACACGCAGGGCACGGTGAACCTGCTCGATGCCGCGATCGAGCACGCGCCGAACCTCCGTCGCTTCGTCCACGTGTCGAGCCTCGAGGCGTGCGGCCCTTCGCTCGATCGCAAGCCGGTTCCCCTCGATCAGGAGCACCCGGTCACCGCGTATGGTCGATCGAAGCTCGCCGCCGAGAAGGAGGTCGTCGCACGGAAGGACAAGCTTCCCGTCGTCGTGCTCCGTCCCGCGCTGATCTACGGACCGCGCGAGGCCGAGGTCTACGAGGCCTTCAAGGCCGTGAAGAAGCACCAGTACCCGGTGATCGGCGATGGCAAGATGATCGCCTGTTACACGTACGGTCCGGACTGCGCGCGCGCGTGCATCCAGGCGATCGACGCGAACATCCCGAGCGGCAACATCTACTTCATCGACGACGGCGCCGAGCCGCTCAGCATGACCCGCGCGATGGGTGAGCTCATCCCCGAGGCGCTCGGCGTGCGGCCGTTCGTCAAGATGGGCATCCCGTTCCCGGTGCTCAGCCTCGCGTCGTTCGGCGTCGAGGCGTACGGCAAGGTTCGCGGCAAGGCCGTGATGCTGACCCGCGAGAAGGTCGCGATGCTCCGGCACCACTGGGTCTGCGACAGCACGAAGACGCAGAGCGATCTAAACTGGAAGCCGGAGGTCCGCTTCACCGACGGCGTCCACCTGACCGCCAAGTGGTATCAGGACAACGGCTGGCTCTGACGCCGCAGCGAGGGCGTTTCCCCTCGCTGAATCACGCGTGACCGGTGGTCCTCCGGCATCGCGGAGTGATGGCGGCCGGCAGCACCAATCTGCGGCGGTTCGCGCGTAAAACCGCGCAAATCGAGCAGGCATGTGCCGTGCTTCGTGGGAGGCCGTGGAGGGACGGCACGTGCATGGTCATGCGGAAAGACGCTTCCCGAGCGAAGGCGAAATCTTGAGCTCCACGCACCTCGTCATCGACGAGGGCGACCTCTCGAGCTCCACGCACCTCCTCATCGACGAGTGCATCGCGAACGTCCGCGAGACCGCTCGCCTCGACGACGACGCCGTCTTGCCGCCGCTGCCCGTCGTGGCTCCGCGACGTGACGTGGTCATCCTCACGAAGATCGATACGGCCGGCAGCGCCGCGAGCTCACCAGCCGCGAGCAGCACGCCGGACGAGACGGCGGGAGACGCGGTCGGTGCGCAGCCGCAGAAGAGCCGTGGGCTCGGAGCAGCTACCCACCGCGTCTCCCGCCGGAGCGAGCCGCATCGCGCGTCGCGCTGGGCGCTCGCGCTCTGTGCTGTGGTCGCCGGATCGTTCGCGAGCGCAGCGTTCTTCGCGAGCCCGGCCGGCCACAAGCCGTCGGTCGTGCGGGTCCGTGACGGCGCACGCGCGCGCGCGTCCCACGCGGCACAGGCCACGGCTGCGCTCTTCACGCGCTGACGGGGCGCGTAGGGCCTGCTAGCCTGCCGGATCCCCGGATCGGGAAGAAGCCTTCCCGGATCGGGGTTTGCCATCGACGCCTAGCCTCACTAGCTTGGCGCCGCCGGCTCTCCGGCAGACGAAAGGACCGCGCCTCGCATGCTCGCCTGGGCCCTCAAGAAGCTCCTCGGAACCTCGCACGAACGTGAGGTCAAGAAGCTCAAGCCGCTCGTCGAGGAGATCAACAAGCTCGAGCCGACCATCTCGAAGCTGACCGATCCCGAGCTCAAGGGGAAGACCGCCGAGCTCAAGCAGAAGCTCGACAACGGCGCCACGCTCGACGACATCCTCGTCGAGGCGTTCGCCGTGTGCCGCGAGGCCGGCAAGCGCGCGCTCCGCATGCGTCACTACGACGTGCAGCTCATCGGCGGCATGGTCCTCCACAAGGGCATGATCGCCGAGATGCGCACCGGCGAAGGCAAGACCCTCGTCGCGACGCTCGCGTGTTACCTCAACGCGCTCGAGGGCAAGGGCGTCCACGTCGTCACCCTCAACGACTACCTCGCTCGCCGCGACTCGGAGTGGATGGGCAAGCTTTACGGCTTCCTCGGTCTCTCGACCGGCGTCGTCGTCATCCAGCAGGGCGACAAGGAGAAGCGCGACGCGTACCGCTCCGACATCACCTACGGCCAGAACAACGAGTTCGGCTTCGACTACCTTCGCGACAACATGAAGTTCAGCGCCCTGGATTACAACCAGAAGGAGCTCAACTACGCGATCGTCGACGAGGTCGACTCGTTTCTGATCGACGAGGCGCGCACCC
>JAQBQJ010000262.1 GCA_028287065.1 Labilithrix sp.
ACCACGGTCACGTTCGCGGAGAGCGGCGGCAAGACGACGCTGAGCGTGCACCAGGTCTATGCGTTCGAGTCGGACGCGACGCGCGGCGCAAACGCCGGCTGGACCGCGACGTTGAACCAGCTCGGCGAATTCCTGCGCAGTCGTAGCTGAGCCGCCGAATCAGACGACCCACTCGCTCGCCGCCTTCTGGAGGCCGCGGAGCGAGAAGCGGCGGAAGCCCATGGCACTCTTGATCTGACCGAAGACTGGTTTCACCAGGACCTCATGCCTCTCGTCACCTGTCGATCCCTCCGCGTGCGCAGATCGGGAAGCGGCGTAGGGGCGCGGGTCTCTTCCGCCCGCGTAGGAGCGGCGGCGATCTAGCAGGTCGGAAGACGCCAGCAGAGGCGCGGGGGGTCCCCGCGCTGCGCGGGGGGAGCGCCCGCGAGAGGCCCGCAGGTCGGACAACAGCGACCCGCGGGCGGAAGAGGCCCGCGCCCCTACGCCGCGCTCCTAGGGCGTCATCAGCGCCTCGACCAGCGTCTCTGCCAGCCACGTCTGGTACTTGGTCGAGGGCCACCCGCGGACGACGACGAGCTGACGATAGAAATCGCGGCTCGTCATCGCGTAGAGGACGTCACGCGCGGTGCCTGCGTCGAGCTCGGGCCGGAGGCGTCCGGTCTCGACGAGGTAGTCGACGAGGCGCTTCTGTCCCGTATAGCGATTGCGCTCGCGGTCCTCGTCGCCGAATTCGGGCGACACGACGCCGGCGCCGCGGAGGATGTCCATCACGGAGCGCTCTGCGTCGAACACCTCGCGCGCGATCGCGGCGGTGGCGAGGACCTTGGCCTCCGGATCCGTCTCGGCATGCGCGGCCTTCACGAGCTCCGTGTAGCTCGGGCCCATGCGCGCGCGGTTGAGCAGCTCGGCGACGAGGCCACGCTTCGAGCGGAACGCGGCGTACACGGTCGGCGTCGCGACGCCCGCCTCGCGCGCGACGGCGTCCATCGTCGTGCCGTCGAACCCGTGCTCGAGAAAGAGCTTCCGCGCCGCGGCGACGATGCGCGTGCGCGTCTCGTCCGCCTGCTGGTCGCGGGCCGGCGACGAATACGCGCGCGCCGCCGTCTTCTTGCGCGGGGAGCCTTGCTCTTTCGACATAGTGAACTATATTGAATCGAAGTTACTGTAACCGCACGTGGCGCCTCGCGCTGCGCCGCAGTCTAGCCGGCATCTGCCCGCGGGGTCGACGTGTGCCTCACGTCGTGCGCGATGCGGACCTGCCGAGAGGAAGAGCCCATGTCCGAAGATCGAGCGATCACGCCCTCTCGTACCGTCTGGTCGGGATGGGCGGCCTCCGTTCCGGTCGCGCTGCTCGCGAACGCCGCCGTGCTCGCCGTGCCGCATGCGCGCGGCATCGGCTTCTTTCCTGCGCTGCGGTTGGCGATCGTCACGCCAGCCGTGATGGTCGTCGCGATCGGCGCGGCGTTCTCGTACCGCGCGCTCGTCGCGAGATCGCCGAGGCCCCGCGCGGTGCTCGCCGCCGCCCTCGCCGGGCTCGGCGCTGCGCTCCTCGTCGCCATCGCTGCGGCGGGGCCACTCGGTCTCGTCGCCGCCGCGCTCCCGTGTGTGCTCGTGAGCGGCGCTGCGCTCGCTCTCCTCGTCCCGCGGTTCGTCGACCGGCCACGACGTTCGCGCGCGGGCTCGATCGCGATCGTGCTGCTCGGTGCGCTGGAGGTCGCCGGCGTCGCGGCCGCGAGATCGAGCGAGCGCGTCGCGCCGCGCGGGGAGGGCGGCCTCGCCTTCGACGTGCCGCGCGCGATGTTCGACGTCGAGCATCGGTTCGTCGCTCTCCCGAGCGGCGCGCGCGTTCACTACGTCGACGAAGGCAAGGGGCCGACGCTCCTCTTCTTGCACGGCAACCCGTCGTGGTCGTTCCAGTGGCGCGATCTCGTCCGGGAGCTGCGCGGCTCGTACCGCTGCGTCGCGCTCGATTACCCGGGCTTCGGTCTGTCGACCGCGCCGGCCGGGTTCGGCTTCACGCCGCGCGAGGAGAGCCTCGTGCTCGAGGAATTCGTCGACCGCCTGGGGCTCCACGACATGACGTTCGTGATGCAGGACTGGGGCGGACCGATCGGCCTCGGCCTCGCGGGACGTCGTCCGGAGCTGGCGCGCCGCTTCGTCGTCGGCAGCACGTGGGCCTGGCCGACGAACACGAGCGTGCCGCGCGGGAAGTTCTCGTGGCTCGTGGGCGGCCCGGTCGGCGAGCTCGCGCAGGTGAACTTCAACGCGTTCGCGAAGGCCGGGATCGAGAACGGCATCGTTCGCGCGCTCCCGCCGGACGTCGCCGAGGTGTACGTGCGGCCGTTCCTGCCGCTCGATCGCCGCGGCATCGCCGCGTTCTATCCAGGCCAGATCAACGATGCGACCGCGTTCTTCGCGGAGGTCGAAGCGAGCCTGCCGCGTCTCGCAGACAAGGAGGCGCTCGTCTTGTGGGCCCTCGAGGACCAGGGCTTCCCGCGCGAGGACCTCGTGCGATTCGAATCGACCTTCCCGAAGCACAAGACCATCGAGCTGCCGAACGCCGACCACTTCTTCTTCGAGGACGTCGCCGAGCAGATGGTCGCGGAGATGCGCGCGTTCGTGCCGCTGGAGTGAGCGTCAGCCTCGCTTCGGGCGGCGCACCGCGCGTACCTTGCCGCTCGTGCCGCCTCCGCAGAAGAAGAGGTCGCGCCCGTTCGACTCGAGGCCGCTGACGATCGTGCCCTCGGGCATCGCGAGCGTCTCGAGCACGTCGCCGGACTCGGGATCGACGCGGCGGAGATCGCTCGCTTCACCCTCCCAGGTGCCGTGCCAGAGATCGCCGTCGACGAACGTGACGCCGGTCACGAAGCGCGCCGATTCGATGGTGCGGAGGATCGCGCCGGACTCGGGGTCGATCCGGTGGATCTTCCGCTCGCGATAGATCGCGACCCAGAGCGCGCCTTCGGCCCACGCGAGACCCGCAGCGCCCGGTGCAGGGGCGGGGATCGTCGCGAGCACCGCGCCGCTCTGCGGATCGATCTTCGCGATGCGACCGCCGGCGAGCTGGAAGATGTGCCGTCCGTCGAACGCGGTGCCGGCGTCGGCAGGAACCGGGAGGGCGCGGCCGGGCGCGCCGCTGTCGGGGTCGAACGACTGGATGCGATCGCCGACGGCGCACCACACGTCCTTGCCGTCGAACGTCACGCCGCTGACGTTGTTTGCGCCGGGGAATGGGCCGTATTCGCGGACGACCTCGGCCGGCCGAGACGCCTTTGCCTTCGATGCTGCGTTTTGGGTCACCTCCATGGCCTACACCGATCCGCCGCGGGTGATGAGTAACAACGTCGTCGCGAAGCCCGCCGGTGCTGGCGCAGCCCACCGTCGCGTGCGACCTCGTCCGATCGACTGCACGCGGCCCTCCGCCTCGAGCGCGACGAGCGCACGCTGAACGGTGCGCTGACTGCTCCCGAGAGCGGCGGCGAGCGCCGAGGTCGACCACGACTCGGTGCCCGCGAGGAGCGCGAGCAGCGGGCTCGCGTCGCCGGCCATCGGGGGCAGGAGGACGTGCACGCGCGTTCCGCGACGCGGCGTGATCGCGAAGCCGCGCGGCCTTGCGCGCACGTCGGCGATCGACCCGAGCGCTCGGCGGAGCCTGCCGACCTCGACCCGCAGGCGCACGCGCAGCGACTCGCTCGCGGTGCGACCTCCGAACGCCCTGGAAATCAGGGCTTCGCGCGTTGCCTCGGCGGGTGCGGCCTCGCCGAGCGCGGCAGCGATGGCGAACAGCACGGGACGCGTGAGCAACGACACGACCGTCGTGCCCGCGCGCACCTCGCGCCGGCATGCGTCGACCACGAGCTCGTTCGAGCGCGCGAGCTGCTCGACGTCGGAGAGCGAGACCGCACGCTCCCCTCCGCCGTCGACAAGACGCGCGACGGGCGCGTCGAGGTCACGCGTGGCGCGGTCGACCTCCGCCGTGAGTGACGGGACCTTGGCAAAGCGCGCGGCCACACGTGCTCGTTCGAGCGCCGCGCGCGCGTCGTCCGAGCGAAGACGCCGGACCGCGATGTCCGCGCGCACGAGCTCCGCGACCGCGACGAGCCGTGCCGGCGCTCCGCGGAGCTCGAGCGACGAGAGATCGCGCAGCGCCTCGGTGAGCTTGCCGAGCAGCAGGAGGCGACGCGCGAGCTGGATGCGCACGAAGAGCGCGTTCGCGGCGTCGCCGTGGGCCTCGAGCGCGACGGCGGCAGCTTCGAGGCGAAGGCCGGCCTCGGATACGTCACGTGACGCGAGCGCGACCTCCGCGTCGGCGGCAAGGCATCGTGCACGTGCGGCGGGCGCCGCGCTCCCGAAGGCACGTGCAGCCCGGCCGAGCAGCTTGCGCGCGGTCGCGTACTCGCCGAGCTGCGCCATCGCGATGCCGCGGAGGGCGAGGCCGGGCGCGTCGTCGCGCAGCGCGACGTGCTTCAGCGCGCCGAGCGGGTCGGACACGCGTAGCGCTTGCGCCGCGCCGAGCAGGGGGTCCATCCCTCCTGTCTAATCCGATCGCGGCGATCTTGTTACTCCCAGGGTTCGCCCGCGCGGATTACCCATGAGGACATGAAGCCGAACGCGATCGTGGGCGCAGCCGAGTGGGAACGAGCGCGGAGAGCGCTCCTCGAGAAGGAGAAGGAGCTCACGCGCGCGCGTGACGCCCTCTCCAAGGCGCGGCGCGAGCTCCCGTGGGAGCGCGTCGAGAAGAGCTATGTGTTCGACGGGCCGAAGGGCGAGGAGACGCTCGCGAGCCTGTTCGACGGGCGCTCGCAGCTCGTCGTGTATCACTTCATGTTCGCGCCGGACTGGACCGCCGGCTGCAAGGCCTGCTCGTTCTGGGCCGACAACTTCGAGCGCAACGTGGTCCATCTCGCGCACCGTGACGTCACGCTCGTGGCGGTGTCGCGCGCGCCGCTCGAGCTGCTCGAGTCGTTCCGGAAGCGCCTCGGCTGGACGTTCACATGGGTGTCGTCGGCCCGCAGCGACTTCAACTTCGACTACCACGTGTCGTTCGAGGAGGGCCGCGGCGACGGCACGTACAACTATGCGCCGAAGAAGGGGGCGAATACCGAGCTGCCCGGGATCAGCGTGTTCGCGAAGGACGACGCCGGCGCGATCTTCCACACGTACTCGGCGTACTCGCGCGGCCTCGACATGATGAACGCCGCGTACCACTACCTCGATCTCGTGCCGAAGGGGCGCGACGAGGAAGGCCTCGCGTCCCCGATGGCGTGGCTTCGGCTGCGGGATGCGTATGACGTGCAGGCGTGAGCGCGCGGCGCGAGGCGCGACCTCGGCGGGCGCGCTCGTCCTTCTCGCGCTGACGCCGAAGTGCCCGCTGTGCGTCGCGGCGATGCTGTCGGCGATCGGTCTGGGCGCGGCCGGCGCGGGCGCGCTCGCGCCGTTCGTGCGGCCCGTCGCGTTCACGGTGGCGCTCGTGGCTTTCGTTGCCCTGGTGTGGACGCGCAAGACGTGTTGACGGATGCGTGACCCCGGGCGAAGCCGGCCGAAAAGGAGTAGTGGGTAGCTCGTGGTTCCGTTGAAGCTCCTGGCCAGCGTCGCGACGAGCGACGGCGACCTCCAGCTCCGCCAGCGTGGCGAGCGCGAGTACCTCATCACGATCGACGGACGGGTGCTCATGTCGAGCGGCGATCGCCGGTCCGAGGAGGCGGTCGCCACCCTCGCGTGCGCGAAGCTCGCGGGCGTCGCGGCGCCGCGCGTGCTCATCGGCGGGCTCGGCATGGGCTACACGCTCCGCGCTGCGCTCGATGCGCTGCCTGCGGCGGCGAAGGTCACGGTCGCGGAGCTCACGGCAGAGGTCGAGACGTGGTGCCGCGGGCCGCTCTCCACGCTCACGCGCGGCGCCGTGCTCGATCCGCGCGTGCGTGTCGTCATCGGCGACGTGGCGCGCGTGATCGCGGATGCGGCGCCAGGGAGCTTCGATGCGATCATCTTCGACCTCTACGAAGGGCCGCACGCCACATCCAAAGGCGACGACGAGCCGTTCTACGGCCGGCGAGCGCTGGCGCGGACGCACGCCGCGCTCTCGCCCGGCGGCGTCCTCTCCATCTGGTCCGAGGACGCGAATCCGTCATTCCAGAGGCGAATGACCGACGCCGGCTTCACGGCATCGATGCATCAGCCCGGCGGGAAGCGAGCCTACGGCGTGTACCTCGGCGTGCGCCGGCGCTGAGTGTCGCGCGGCCGGAGCCCCGCCCAATTG
>JAQBQJ010000266.1 GCA_028287065.1 Labilithrix sp.
GACGTTCGTACAGAGAGCGCCGAACATGGGCTTCGATGACGCCGTTCGTGCGCTCGATCGCGGCGATCCGCTCGTCGAAGCTTTCGCCCGCGCCCTCTCTGGACGCTGAACGCGCGGCTAAAACGGCTCCAAGGGGGCACGCAAAAGGGCGGAAGAGCGAGGTCGCTGCTGACACCGGGGTCAGCCATGACCCCCGCTGAGTCGAGCGCTACTCATCGTGGTTTCACGCGGTTGGCGGATGGACCGCTCGTTGCTTAGGTAGCTGTCATGACGATGGCCGCCTTTCACCCGACCACGCGCTTCACCGCTCCGAAGAAGACCGCCCAGGGCACGGTCCTCCTCATCGAAGACGACGCGCCGCTCGCGCGCAGCTTGATCCGCGTGATGAACGCGGAGGGCTACCAGGTCGTCCATGCCGGCAGCGGCTCCGCCGCGGTCGACAAGGTGATGAGCCGCTCGTTCGATGCCGTCATCTCCGACCTGAACCTGCCGGGCGCGTCCGGCGTCGACGTGCTCAACGTCGTCCGCGCGTACGACCCCGACGTGCCGCTGGTCCTCATGACGGGCTGTCCGACCGTCGACACGGCGATCGAGGCGTGCAGCCTCGGCGTCCTCGAGTACCTCGTGAAGCCGACCCCGCGCGAGCAGCTCGTTCGCGTCCTCGGCCGCGCCACGGAAGCTCGTCGTGCCGCGCTCCTCCGTCGCCAGGCGCTCGAGTCGGAGAACGCGCAGGCCACGAAGGCGACCGCCGAGACGGTCCGTCCCCCCGCGGCGAACGATGCCGAGGTCGCCGTGTCCGGCACTCCGACGATGCCCGCACCTGCGCTCGAGAACGATCGCGCCGCGAAGGCCGTGCTCGCCAACGCCGAGACGATTGCGGCGCTCCCCGCCGTGTCCGCCGAGAGCCCTGCGCCCGCGAGCGAGCCGCCCGCAAGCGGCACGTCTGCAGCCCTTCGCGCGACGTACGAGGACGCGATGGCGACGCTCTCCGTCGACCTCGAGCCGATCGTCGACGGCAAGACGAAGAAGCTCGTCGGCTATGCCGCGCGCATGTTCTCCACCGAAGAGACGCTCGCCACCGAGACGGCGCTCGTTGCCGCCGCGGAGCGCCTGGACGTCCTCGAGGCCCTTCGCCGTCGCGTACGCGACCTCGCCGTGAAGGCGTTCGCGAGCTGCCCTCAGGATGCGCTCCTCTTCGTCGACGTGCACCCGTCCGACCTCCGCGACGGTGACCTCTACTCGCCCGAGCCGCCGCTCGCCCGCATCGCCGAGCGCGTCGTCCTCCAGGTCCGCGCGCGTGGCCTCGCGATGAACGACCTGAGCGCGCGCGCCAGCGTGCTCCGCTTCGTCGGCTTCCGCCTCGCGATCGCCGACCTCGATGCGGGTCAGGCGTGCCTCGAGCAGATCGCCGACCTCTCGCCGGAGTTCGTGAAGATCGATGCGCGCCTCGTGCGCGGCCTCGATACGTCGGCGGCGCGTCGGCGCCTCGTGAGCGCGCTCGTCTCGATGTGCCGCTCGCTCGATGCAGTCGCGATCGCCGAAGGCGTCTCCACCGCGGAGGAATGCGATGCGCTCCACGAGGCCGGCTGCGGCATGGTGCAGGGCTCGATCGCTGCCCGCTACACGGTTCCGTCGTCGCGCCGCCCCGGCCTCGCGGTGTGCGTGCGCTGAGGGCGAACGTGACGAGTAATGTGAACGCCGTCAGAGCGAGGGCATCTTCGACTTCGGCGGCTCCAGTGGAAACGCGGCTTCGAGGGTGTCGATCTCGGAGCGCGTGAGGACGAGATCCCCGGCGCGTGCCAGCTCCTCGACGTGATCGACGCGCGCGGTCTTCGGGATGACGAAGGCACCGGGACGTCGCGCGAGGAACGCGAGCGCCACGGCGCGCGACGTGACACCGTGCGCCGAGGCGATGCCCGCGAGGACGTCGCCGCGCCAGCTGCCGCGTGTCGGGAACTGACCCGAGCCGAGCGGGCTGTAGCCGACGAACGCGATGCCGTGCCGCTCGCACACGGGTTGGAGGACGTGCTCCGCGTCGCGCTCGCCGAGGTTGTAGAGCACCTGGTTGCACGCGATGACGCCTTCGCCCGCGATCTCGATGGCGCGTTCGAGGTCGGCGACGTCGAAGTTGGAGACGCCCCAGGCGAGGATCTTTCCCTCCTTCTTCAGCTCCTCGAAGGCGCGGAAGGTCTCCTCGAGCGGCTGCGTGCCGGGCCAGTGCAGCAGGTAGAGGTCGAGGCGATCGGTGCGAAGTCGGCGCAGGCTCTTCTCGCACGAGAGCAGCGTGCCCGCGTACGTCGCGTGCTCGGGATGGATCTTCGAGGCGAGGAAGACGTCGCCGCGATAGCCGGCGATGGCCTCGCCGACGAGCTCTTCGACGGCGCCCTTGCCGTAGATCTCGGCGGTATCGATGTGCACGAGACCGAGCTCGATGGCGCGGCGGATGGTGACGATCGCCGACTCGCGATCGTCCGATTCCATCTTCCACGTGCCGAGGCCCACCACCGGCACGCGGCGGTCGAGCGGTCCGAACGGCCGTGCGTCCACGCGCCTCTCAGCGCCGGCGGCGCGCGGCGATCAGACCGAGAGCGGTCACCGCGAGCGCGGCGCCGAACCACGTCGTGGTGGAGTCGTGGCCGGCGAGCACCAGCGTGCATCCGCCTGCGGACGCGTCGGCAGGCGCAGGCGCCGGCTCCGTGGGATCGCTCGTGGTCACGGGAGCTTCCTGCACGACCGGCGGATCCATGGCCGGCGGCGGTGCAGCGGCTTCGGGCGCGCCGGCATCCATGACGCCGATGCCTTGCAGCGTCTCGTACGCTTGCACGACCGAGAGGTACGGCGGCACGTACACGGCGCCGACGCCGGCCACGTTCTGGTGGATGTTGAAGTGGAGGTGAACGGTGGTCGC
>JAQBQJ010000300.1 GCA_028287065.1 Labilithrix sp.
AACAACGCGACCGCGGTCGCCATCGCAGGAGTTCGAGGATGAGTGGTTGTAGCAACGTTTCCCGTTCGACAGCGTCCGCACTCCCCGACGAGTCGACCACGGCGTGTCCGCGCGGTCCGTCCGACGCGACCGAGCTGCTTCCGCTGCCGGCAGCGACCGCCGACGATCTCATGACGTCGATATCCATCCTGACCATGAAGCAGAAGCAGAACGACCGCACCGCCGCCGATCAACAGCGCGTGCAGGCTGAGAAGAATCAGGAGGAAGCGCAGGCGCAGAAGATCGAGAAGATGCGCGAGCTGGCGAGGGACACCTTCCTGGAGGGTCTGGTCAGCGCCGTCCTCGAAGGCGCGTCGTCGGCGATGGCGGCCGCTTCGGCGGTCGAGGAGTTCAACGGCAAGATGCTCGAGGTCAACAACTCCGGCGAGCTCACGCAAAGATCTGTCGCGCTTACCCGCAACGGGAAGCTCCTCGAAGCTGGAAGCAGAGCGCTATCCGGCTCGAGTAGGCTTGGCGGCGCCGTCGCCAAATCCGCGCAGGAAGACGATCGCACCGACATCGCGCTCGCCGATCGCGCCGTCGAGCGCGCGAAGTCCGCCGTCGATGCTGCGTCGACGGCGAGCCGTCGTGCGGAAGACGACATCCGCGAGACGCTGAACGCGGTCCGCCAGTACCTGGCCGCCAAGACCCAGGCCGCTCAGGCCGGCATCATCAAGGGCTGACGTCTCTCATCCCGGCGAGACCGGCGTACACGCCCTTCAGCCCCGCGTACGCCTCTCGCCGCAACCCCAGCAGCTCGCGATACCTCGCATGCGCCGCCAGATCCGGCTCGTGCCTCACCACCGCTCCGCGCCACGCCCTCGCATCTTCGGCGCTCGACAGCACGCCCGCGCCCAGCCCCGCCAGGATCGCCGCGCCCGCCACCGTGCCGCCGCCCTTCGACGCATACGCGAGCGGCACGCCCAGCGCGTCGCACAGGATCTGACGGAACAGCGCGCTCTTTCCGCCGCCGTTCGCGGCCACGACCTCGTTCAGCACCACGCCGCCGTCCTCGAGCACCGCCTGGCAGTCCACGAAACCGAGCGCGATGCCCTCGAGGAGCGAACGCCAGAGATGACCTCGGCCGTGATTCAATCCGAGCCCCACGTACGCGCCTCGAGCCGACACGTCCCAGACCGGCGTGCGCTCGCCCTGCAAGTAGGGGAGGAACAAGAGGCCGTCGCTCGCCGCCGGCACGCGTGACGCTTCGCCGTCGAGGACGTCGAACGTCGGGAGCGCGCCTCGCACCGCCGTGTCGTCCTCGAGGACCGAGCCACGCGCCAGCGCATGACGCAGCCACTCCTGCGCCCCGCCCGAGAGCGTTCCGCCGAGCGACAGCCAGGACTCCGTCCCGACGTGATGCGCGTTGATCAGCCGAGCATCGGTGCCGGGCGACTTCCTCGGGACGAGCAGGTTGCCCGCCGTGCCGAGCATCAAGCACGCTTCGCCCTCCGACACGACGCCTGCGCCGAGCGTTGCCGCCGCGAAGTCCCCGCCGCCCACGACCACTGGCGTCCCCGCGGGGAGGCCCGTCGCCCGCGCCGCTTCTGCCGTCACGGCGCCGAGCACCTCGTGCGCTCGTTTGAGCGGCGGCATGTGCGCCGCCGTGAGCCCCGCTCCGGTACGTGCGTCATGCACGCTAGTGAATGCACTATGCACCCATGTGAGGGACGCGAGGTCGAACAGCGGCAGCGCCAGCGCCGCCGTCGACGGGTCCACCGCCACCTCGCTCGTGAGACGCATCGCCACGAACGCATGCGATTGGAGCAGCCACTTCGTCCGTGCGAGCGACGCCGGCTCGTGGCGCGCCAGCCAGAGCAGCTTCGGTCCCAGATAGTAGGGCTCTGTGCCGAGCTCGCGGGCCTCGAGGTGGGCTCGCGTGTCGAGCCACAGCACGGCCGGACGGACCACCGCGCCTCCGTCGTCGACCAGCACCACCGTCGGCGCCTGACCCGCGACCGCGATGCACGCTACGTCCGCGAGCTTCGTCGTGAGCGCCACGTCGCGGAGCGCGCGCGCGACCGCTCGCCACCAGACCTCCGGATCCGCCTCCGCCCAGCCCGGTTGTGGCGCGTCGTGCGGGCACGCGACGCTGGCATCGGCGACGAGGGTGCCGTCATCGGCGAAGACCGCGGCGCGGACGCCGGTCGTGCCGATGTCGATGCCGAGCAGCACGTCAGCCGCTCAGGGGGTCCCGCCGTCGGCGGACGCCGCCGAAGCGAGCGACCAGCCCGAGCTGCCCTTCACGAACGCAACCGTCGCTTCGCCGGGCGGGCGCGTGACCGTCCCGCACGCCGCATCGATCGCGGCAAGCGTCGGACGGAGCTTCACGTCGCGCTCGTAGCGGACGTCGGCGTGCGTGTCGTCGGTCGCCGTGACCTTCAGGACCTTCTCGGCGCGGACGTCGGCGCACGTGAAGCGTCCGTCGCGCAGCTCGTTCACGAGCTCGACGCATATGCCGTACACGAGGCTGCGCGGACGCCGCTCATACGCCGGAATGTCCGAGAGGCTCGCCGTCGCGACCTCGTCCGGCCACGCGAGCATGTACGCGTCGGGCATGCGATGCGTCGCGCCGGCCGCCAGGAGCGCATCGATGCACGCGCGCGCCTTCGCGGCGCCTTCCTTCGCGACGCAGATGCCCTTCGTGGCGTGCTGCATCTTCACGTGCGAGAGGATGTCGACGGGCAGCGTGCAGCTGCCCTCCTCCTTGATGCCGGCCTGGATCTGCTCGAGCGCCTGGGACTTCGACGGACCGCCGCCGCAGCCGATCGCGATCGCCGCGAGGACGACGCCCGTCCAGACGCTCGAGAGGGGCTTCACGCGCGGAACATGTCGTCGACCTGCGCCTGCAGCACAGGCTCGGCGACACCCTTCGCGGCGGCGAGCTCCTTCATGAGGAGGCTCTTCGCCTGATCGAGGAGACGGCGCTCGCCGAACGACAGGTCCTTGTCGAACTTGAGGCGGTACATGTCGCGGAGGACCTTCGCGACCTCCTGCGGCGAGCCGCACTTGATCATCTCGGTGTAGGCGCGGAAGCGACGGCTCCAGGGCTGCAGATCGACGGCGACCTCGCGCGCCTTCATCGTCTCGAGGACGCGGTCGGCCTCCTTCGAGCTCATGACCGGACGAATGCCGGCAGCGCTCGACGACGCACGCGGCACCATCACGCGCATGCCGTTGTCGATGATGCGAAGGATGTAGAACTCACCCTTCATGCTGCCGATCTCGCGATGCTCGATCGCGGTGACCTCGGCGAGGCCGTGCGAAGGATGCACGGCCTTGTCGCCGACGTTCAGCGTGAAGTCGCGCGGCGGCGGCGGGGGCTTCGGGATGTCGACGAGCGGCACGTAGCCGCGCGGCGCGATCCCGGAGACGCGTTTCGGTGCTTCGGACTGACGAAGCGGCTCGGGGGTGGCCGCAGCGGCGGGCGCGGGTGCGGTCGCGGGCGCGGGCGTAGAGGCGGCGGCGCCACTCTTCACGGGACGAAGCGCAGGGCGCTTCGTGGTCGTCGTCTTCGTCGTCGTCTTCGCCGTCGTGCGCGCGGCTACGCTGGAGCGCGTGGCCGGACGCGTCGCGGGCTTGTTCGCCTTTGCACGTGCAGGAGAGGAGGAGGAGGGACGGGAGGAGCGTGCTGTCGACTGTGCCACGTTCGCGCGCGTAGCACTGCTAGCGTTCCGGCGTCAACGGGGCACGGCCCGCGCGGCCCGGCTCACTCCTCTTCGCGGCGCGGATCTCGACGCTTCACGGCCGCGATCGCCGCGGCATCGACCGCGACCATGCGGCGCACCGTCGGACGCGTGTGGACGTTCGAGATGCGTCCGTCGTGCGACGGCTCGGAGCTGCTTCGCTCGTTGCCCGAAGGAACGGGACCCGACTCCATGCGGCCGGCGTGCTCCGCGTCGTACGCGGCCGCTGACGGCGGAGCGGTCTTCACCTCGTTGCTCTCGCCCGTGATGAGCGCACCGAACGCCGCGAGGCCGTCGAGGTCCTCGGGCATCGCTTCGTCGACGACGACGAGCTCGTCGGCGGGCGGCGGAGCGGTCGTGCGTTCACCGTCGCCGAGGCTCGTGTTGTCGAGGTCGAGCGCCGGCGCGACGCTCTTCACGAGCGCTTCGGGGCTCGCCAGCGGCGTGAGCACGATCTTGCCGGGCTCGTCGGTGATCCGGAGCGGCAGCACCATGCGCGGCGCGAGCTCGAGGGCGCGTTCGAATTCGTCGATCGGAACCGCGAAGCGTGTGTTCGGCAGCAGGCGCTCGCGAATGCCCACGCCGTAGTCGCACATGATGGTGAGCGTCGTCGACGTGTCGTCGCCCGACAGCTCGATGCGCAGATCGCCTTCGACCCACTCCTTGCCGACGAGATGCGCGACGGCCATCAGGACCTTCGGGCAGCCTTCGCCCGGCTTTGCGATCTCGGCGACGCGCTTCAGCAGCTTCCGGATCTCGGCCGACGAGCTCGCGGCGAGCTTCGCATGCTCGGACGTGAGATCGGAGCAGGCCTCGAGTGTCGCGAGATCGATCACGGCCCCGAATTATGCACTACGGCAGCGTCGCGGTCGACGATCCGACCACGCCCGAGCCGTTACGGTTTCCCCGT
>JAQBQJ010000296.1 GCA_028287065.1 Labilithrix sp.
CGGACAAGGACTCGATCGACACGATCGCCGCTGCATGCGACTTCGATCCGTATGCCGATCAGTTCAACCACAAGCGCGAGCACTCGCTCGAGTTCCAGGCAGTCTTCCTCCGCCATCTGCTCGGCAAGCGGAGCGCGCGCATCATCCCGATCCTCGCGGGCCTCGGCGAGCAGCAGTCGACCGGCACGAGCCCGAGTCGCACGCGCGCCGTCGAGAAATTCCTGAGCGCCGTGCGCAAGGTCGTCGACGGGAAGCGCGCCGTCGTCATCGCCGGCGCGGACCTCGCGCACGTCGGACCGCGCTTCGGCGATCCGAAGCCGTTCGACGACGGCGAGCGTCAAGCGCTCCACGAGACCGACGGCGAATCGCTCGATCACGCGACGCGCGGCGACGCCGAGGGCTTCTGGAGGCACGTCGCCGGCGATCTCGAGACGCGGCGTGTGTGCGGGCTCGCGCCGATCTACTCGCTGCTCCGCACGATCGCGCCGGGCTCGCGCGGATACCTGCGCCACTACGAGCAGACCGTCGATCCCGACGAGGGTTCGATCGTGAGCCATGCGGCGCTCGGGTTCCATGGCTGACGATCTCATTCCGCCTCTCCCGCCGGCACGCGGGCCGGGTCAGGACGGCGGCCGCGCGACGATCGCGGCGCGCTACGAGGACATCACGCAGGACGGACGCATCCAGCTCACCGCGCTGATGCCGGGGCTCGGCGGCGCGGTATGGCGTGCGCTGCTCTCGCAAGTGCCGGCGATGGACCTGTTCCGCGCGCAAGGCATCCTGCCGATCCTTCGCCGGCTCGTGGCGGTGGGCGAGGACCGCTCGGTCTCGGTGAACGTGCCGATCGAGTACACGGGCTCGTTCCGCTTCGCGCGCGAGAAGGACGGCGATCGCCTCTTCGCGAACATGTGGGTCGAGGCCTACGCGCCGGTCGCGTCGACGCTCGGGCCCACGCCTCCGCGCGATGCGCCGCGCGAGCTCCTCGGACGCGTGTTCGCCGAGCACGTGATCACGCGCCCGTTCGCGCCGCCGGCGGAGCGCAAGGTGACGCGTCTCGATGCGCCGGGCGTGCCCGCCGTCCCCGAGGACGAGCACGTGTTCGAGAGCGCCGAGGCGCTCATCGAGAGCGCGGGCGGCCCGCTCGACGAAGCCGGCGACTTCGTGTTCGGGATGATGCACACGGACTCGAACCAGCACGTGAACTCGCTCGTCTACCCGCGCATCTTCGAGGAGGCCGCCTCGCGGAGACTCGTGCAGGATGCACGCATCCCCTCCCCGCATGCGCTCCTCGCGCGCGCGACCGAGATGCGATGGCGCCGCCCGTTCTTCGCCGGCGAGCGGGCGCACATCGGTATGCGCTTGTCCGAGACGGCCGGCGGGGGCCCCTGGAAAGTCGCTGCGATCGGGGCTTTTCGCGGGGAAGGACCGAAGCCGAGCAGCGCCGTGAAGATGCTCTTTCGGTGAAGACTTCCGCGGCGCGCCGCGGTCCCTTACGCTCGAGGTTGGATGAGGGCGTGCACGGGGATGGCCTGGCTTTGCGGCGTCGTCGTGGCGGCGGCGATCGGCGGATGCGCGAGCGCGCCGCCGAAGCCGGCATCGACCGATACGCCCGACGACAAGCCCGCCGCGTCGTCGGCTTCGTCTTCGCCCGCGCCTTCAGCCGCGGCCGCACCGACGAGCAGCGCGCCTTCGCCCGTGTCCTCGAGCGCGATGCCGCCGCCGACGCCGAAGAAGGCCGGCTGTCTCGACTCGACGCGCGGCGCGAAGCACACGTTCGTCGGCAAGCTCGAGATGCATCCGGACGGCTCGGGCGCCGTGCGCGTTCATCTGCCGAAGAAGGTGTGCTTCTCGGGCGGACGCTTCAGCGCGGGCGTGACCGACGAGGTGATCCTCGACATCGACGACTGGAAGGCGAAGCCGCTCCTCGCGAAGAAGGTGAAGGTGAGCGGCACGAGCCAGGACTTCGCGCCGCTCACCCAGCACGCCTACGTGATGCGCCTCGACGTCATCTCGCTCGCGGCGACGAAGTAGCGAACGAGCTCAGACGCGCTCGAGGATCGTCGCGATCCCCTGCCCGCCGCCGATGCACATCGTGATGAGCGCGGTGGCCTTGCCCGCTCGTTCGAGCTCGTCGAGCGCGGTGCCGATGAGCATGGCGCCGGTCGCGCCGAGCGGATGACCGAGCGCCATCGCCCCGCCGTTCACGTTGACGCGATCGGGATCGATCCCGAGCTTCGACGTGGTCTGGAGGACGACGGCGGCGAAGGCCTCGTTGATCTCCCAGAGGTCGATGTCCTTCGCGGACATGCCGGCCTTCTTCAGCGCCTTCTCGCTCGCGGGCGCGGGCCCGGTGAGCATGAGGATGGGATCGCTTCCGACCGTCGCCATCGCGCGGATGCGCGCGCGCGGCTTCAGACCGTGCTCGCGCACGTAGGTCTCCGAGGCGAGGACGACCGCGCCCGCGCCGTCGGCGAGCCCGCTCGAGTTGCCGGCGGTGTGCAGGTGCTCGATCGCCAACGTGTCCGGAAATGCGGAGAGCGCGATCTGATCGAGCGTCTCGCCGTTCGGACCGACGGGCGTCGCGCCCATCTGCACGAACGAGGGCGCGAGCTTCGCGAGGCCTTCGAGCGTGGTGTCGGCGCGCGGCGACTCGTCGGCGGCGAGCACGACGTTGCCCGTCGCGGGATCGGTGACGGCGACGAGCGACCTGGCGAAGCGCTTCTCCTCGATCGCGACCGCGGCCTTCTTCTGCGAGCGCAGCGCGAGCTCGTCGAGCTGCTTGCGCACGTAGCCCTCGCGCGTGGCGATGAGATCGGCGCTGATGCCCTGCGGCACCTGGAAGAAGCGCTTGCGGAGCTCGAGGTTCGCGCCGTCGACGCCGCCGCCGTCGGCGCCGATGGGCAGCCGCGACATGCTCTCGACGCCGCCGGCGACGACGAGGTCCATCGTGCCGGACGCGATCCCCATCGCGGCGAAGTTGATGGCCTGGACGCCGGAGCCGCAGAAGCGATTGAGCGACACGCCGCTGACCTCGACGGGCCACCCCGCCGCGAGCACGGTGTTGCGCGCGATGTTCGAGCCTTGCTCGCCTACCTGCGAGACGGCGCCGACGATGACGTCGTCGACGTCCTTCGTCGTGAACCCGGTGCGCTTCTCGAGCGCGCGGAGCACCTGCGCGAGGAGCTCCTGCGGGTGGATGCCCGAGAGCGCGCCCTTGCCGGCCTTGCCACGACCGCGGGGAGTACGTGCAGCGTCGATCACATAGCTCTTGCTGTTCTGGCTCATCGATTCCTCTCCTCAACGTCCCTTGGCAAGCTTACGCGAGCGCGCGGGGGATCAAGCGGGGTGAACGTCCGGCACTGTTGCGCCGTACCACAGCTGTGCCGACCGCTCGCCCTCCGGATGCTTCCCTGACCGCCGCGGCGCGCCGCGAGCTCGAGGCCGCCGCAGCGGACGAGGTCGACGTCGACGTGCTCGTCCTCGAGGAAGCGACGCGTGCGACGCTGCTCGTGCTGCCGTTCCTCGTGCCGACGCTGGCGCTGATCTGGGTCATCGTGGGACAGGCGACGCGGGCCGTCGAGGTCCGCGCGGCCTTCGGCACGTGCCTGGCGCTCCTCATCGCGCGATGGGCGGCGCTCCGATGGATTCCGCGGGTGGCCCCGAAGCGAGGCGGGTCGCCGTGGCGGAATCGCGCGCTGAGCGCATCGACGTGGCTGATGAGCGCGGGCTTCGCCGGGATCTACTTCTCCGTGGGTCCGCACGTCGATGCGGTGCAGCTGCTGACGCTGGCCATCGTGGCGACCGCCGTGTGTGCGCTGGCGATCCTCAGCGCGAGCGCCGGCCTGTTCACGTACATCGGCTACGTGTCGATCCATCTGGGCGCGCTCGCGATCGTGATCGTGCGCCATGCGGATGCGGCGCTGACGCCGACGCTCCCGGCGATGATCGTCTTCTTCGTCGTCGTGCTCACGCTCGTCGCCAAGAAGAACAATGCGTCGTTGCGCGAGAAGCTCGCTCTGTCGCTGCAGGTGCGCGATTTCGGTCTGCGCGATGCGCTGACGGGCTTGCGGAACCGCGCGTTCGTCGAGATCTTCACGGAGCAGCGAGCGCGTCAGCTCGTCGAGCAGTTGCAGCTTCGTGGTCGACGCCAGCCGAACGCGGCGCGGAGGCTCGCGCTGCTCCTGGTCGACATCGACCACTTCAAGAAGATCAACGACAAGCACGGTCACGCGGCGGGGGATCAGGTGCTCGCGTCGTTCGCGAAGGTCGCGCGGTCCGCGGTGCGCGCGGGAGACATCGTGGCGCGATGGGGCGGCGAGGAGTTCCTGGTCGTCATGGAGGTCGAGGACGCTGCGTCCGCGAAAGCAGTGGCGGAGCGACTTCGGACGACGGTCTCGGCGACGCCGGTGTCGGGCCCCGGCGGTCGCCCGATCGACATGACGTGCTCCGTCGGTGCGTGCCTGTTCCCCTTCGATCCCTCGAGGCCGGATGCTCTCACGTGGCAAGAGACGCTGGAGCTGGCGGACGGCGCGCTCTACCGCTCGAAGGCGAGGGGCCGGAACCGCACGACGTGGATGCACCCCGATCCGGATTTCACCCCGCGCCAGCTGCTCCAGCAGCAGCGCGAAAGCGACGCCGAGACGCTGCGGTTCCGCAAGGCGAGCTGAGTGACGGCGCGATAGATCGATCGCTGCGCTGGCCCGTAGACGGGGTCCATGAAGCGCAACCGAAGTGTTGCCGCCGGCGCCGTCGTCTTGTCCGTTGCGGGGCTGATGCTCTGGCGGTCGCAGGACGGTGCGTTCGCGGCCGGGTCGAGCCAGTCCTCCCCTCTCCAGCAGCTCTCGTCGCAGAACGATGGGCGGCCACGCGTCGACATCGTGTTCGCGCTCGACACGACGAGCTCGATGACGGGCCTCATCGCGGGTGCCAAGGCGAAGATCTGGGAGATCGCGCGGAAGGCGCAGGAGGGGCAGCCGGCGCCGGAGGTGCGCATCGGCCTGGTCGCGTATCGCGATCGCGGCGACGAGTACGTGACGAAGGTGCTGGACCTGACGAGCGACCTCGACCTCGTGTACGCGAGGCTCATGCAGCTCGAGGCTGGCGGCGGCGGCGACGGCCCGGAGCACGTGATCAAGGGGCTATCCGACGCGGTGAACGAGGTGCACTGGTCGAAGGACAACCGCGCGGTGAAGCTCGTGTACCTGGTCGGCGATGCGCCCCCGCACGAGGACTACGACGACGGCCTCACGCTGAACACCGTCCTCGAGGACGCGCGCGCGAAGGGCATCCGCATCAGCGCGATCCGGTGCGGCACCGACGCGACGACGCTCGACAAGTGGTCGCTCATCGCGAGGCGTACGGACGGCGAGGTCGCAAGCATCGAACAGAACGGCGGCGTGCGAGCGGCCGTCGCGACTCCGTACGACGCGGAGCTCGCGCGCCTGAACGCGGAGCTGGCGAAGACGGAGATCCACTACGGCTCGAGCGCGGAGCGCAGCGCCGCGGCGGATGTCGTCGCGAAGAACCTGGCGGCACCGACGACCGCGCAAGCGGAGCGAGCGGGCTTCTATTCCGCGCAAGCGGCGACGAAGGCGGGCCCGACGAAGAAGGACCTCGCGGCAGGCAAGCCGTCGGAGGTCGCGAAGGTCGCGACGTCCGACTTGCCGGAACAGATGCAGGCGATGAGCGCCGAGGAGCGCGCGAAGTTCGTCGAGACGAAGCGTGCGGAGCGCGAG
>JAQBQJ010000307.1 GCA_028287065.1 Labilithrix sp.
ACGACATGGCGCCGCAACATCCCTTGCTCGTCGAGCACGTAGGTGCGGACGAGCGGATGCTTCGCGAAGTAGGCGTCGAGCGCTTCACGGACCGTCGCGCCGGGGACATCTTCCGGCGGACAGACGACGTGACGTGCGAGGTGTGAGGTCAGCTCGAGCCGCGGCACGCGGGCAGCTTACGCAAAGCTTCAGTCGCAGGCGACCCACGGCTGCTGCGCGTTGCCGACGCGCATGAACTGCTTGCCGTTCTGGCTTCCGACCACCGCGACGTGGTCGACGAGGTCGATCGACTCCGGAGGATCGGCGATGATCGCGCCCTTGAAGCGTTCGGCGCGGACGCGCTCGACGTAGACCATGCCGCTCGGCGCGACGCGGCGGAGGACGCCCTTCGCGGTCTCGCCATTCCACTCGAGATAGAGCTCCGAGGTCCCATCGAGGACGCTCTTCGTGCGGCACGTGAGCTGGCCGGCCTCGTTCGAAGCGGCGCCTTCCACCCCGGCAGCCTCGCGAGCGGCGGGCGTCGCCTCGCTCGGGCTGCGCTCGGTGGTCGATACCTCACCGGCCGTCGTGCTCACCTCGGCTGCGGGATGCGCGGCGGGGGCTCCGGCTCCTCCCGAGGCACATGCCTGGGTCGCAAGGGCCACGATCGCAATCGCACTGGAAAAATAGACGGTTCGCACGTTCGACCTCGTAGCACGAACGAATGCACTGTCCAGGACGTCACCTCAATTTCGTGGCGGTGACCGTGAGCTGAACGCGTCGTTTACCGCCGGCCCCGCCGGCGTCGTCGTCGACGCTCGCGACGACGGCCGGCTTCCCCGGCGAGGCGAGCACGTTGCCCTTCGAGACCGTCTTCCGGATGCTGGTCGGGGGCTCGAGCGAGCTCATTTCCGTGCTGACCTCGAGGACGACGTCGTCGCCGCTCGTCCGGTAGAACGCGGCCACCTTCGCGCCGACGTCCTGGCGAGGGCCGGGCGCGGCGGGCGGCGACCCCGGAGGCGTCGCCGGCGTGAGCGAGACGTTGCGGCCGACGACCGCCTCGCCCTTCTCTCCTTCCTGGAGCGTCATGGTGAATGCCGTGCTCGACGGCGCGGCGGTGCCGTCGTTCGCCGTGAGGACGAAGTCGAAGCGATGGATGGGACGGTCGGCGGCGCCGGGCAGCCGCTGCGAGGTGCCGGCGCTGGTGACCGGCGGGCAAGCCTCGGGCTTCGGCGCGCAACCGGCGGCCGAGACGGAGAAGAAGGAGAGAGCGAGGACGAGAGAAGCGGTCGTCGATGAGATGGACATGCCGAGCGCGACTGCAACCGACGTGCCCCGCGCGGAGCCACGGAACACCGTGAATGCAGGCCTTCCGCCGCTCACGACGGAGACAAACTGGCGAGGCCGTACGCCGGCCTGCCAATGCGTCAGGGCATCGAGCTCGAATCGGTCACCGGCGGCGGGAGCAGGCGCACCGCGCCGAGCGCGAGCAGCTCCTCGAGCAGCGACATCGCCTCGCCCCACGGCATCGCGCTCACGTCGAGCAGGGTCTGCAGCGTCGAGGTGCCGTCGATGCGCGCGAGCAGGAAGCCGGAACGCGAATCGAGCGGCAGCGCGACGATCTCCTGCGGCGTGAGCACGACGACGGGCACCGAGTGGAGCGAGAACGCCATCGTCGTCGGGCTGACCATCGACGCGAGATCGAGCGCAGCGTCGACCTCGCCCTCGGCATAGAGCCGCCGGATCTCGCTCACGTGCGAGGCATAGCCTTCGTCGCCTGCAGCGGCGTCCGCCTCGCGGGTCTTCCGCCCGACCTCCGGCGTCGGCGTCGCGTCGCGGTCCGTCCGCACGCGCAGCTCGGACGCGTGCTTCTTCGGCGCTTCGTCGGCGATCAGAGGGCGGGCGGGGGTCTTCATCGCGGGCACAGCCTAGGCGATCCGCCCTGCTCCAGTACCGCCGGAATCCTGCCGTGATGCAGTCGAGACTGCGGCGCCCGGGCCTGGTTTCTCACGTCTTGAGCCGGTATCCGCTCTTCACGAGCCAGCGCACGGTCAAAAGGCAGAGCACCAGGAAGACGAGCGTCATGCCCATGCTGATCTCCACGCTCACGTCCGAGACGTCGTAGAAGCTCCATCGGAAGCCGCTCACGAGATAGACGACCGGGTTGACGAGCGTGATCCGCTGCCAGAACGGCGGGAGCATGTTGATCGAGTAGAAGCTCCCGCCGAGGAACGTGAGCGGCGTCACGATCAGCATCGGGACGATCTGCAGCTTCTCGAAGCCGTCGGCCCAGAGTCCGATCATGAAGCCGAACAGGCTGAACGTGACCGACGTGAGCACGAGGAAGGCCGCCATCCAGAGGGGATGCGCGATGTGGTACGGCACGAAGAGCCGCGCCGTCAGCAGGATGATCGTGCCGAGCAAGATCGACTTCGTGGCCGCCGCGCCGACGTACCCGCACACGATCTCGACGTAGGAGATGGGCGCAGAGAGGACCTCGTAGATCGTCCCCGAGAACCGCGGCATGTAGATGCCGAACGAAGCGTTCGAGATGCTCTCGTTGAGCAGCGAGAGCATCGTGAGGCCGGGAATGATGAAGGCGCCGTAGCGGATGCCCTCGACCTCGGTCATGCGCGAGCCGATCGCCGACCCGAACACGACGAAGTAGAGCGAGGTCGAGATCACCGGCGACAAGATGCTCTGCATCAGCGTGCGGAACGTGCGCGCCATCTCGAAGAGGTAGATCGCGCGGATCGCGTGGGTGTTCATGAGCGCTCGCTCACCAGGCTGACGAAGATGTCCTCGAGCGAGCTCTCGCGCGTCTGGAGGTCGGTGAAATCGATGCCGAGCTCGGCGAGCTCGCGGAGGAGCGCGGCGATCTTCGAACGATCGTGCGCGGCGTGGAACGTGAAGATCAGCTGCAGACCGTCGTCGGAGCGCTCGAGGCCGTACGGCGCGAGCGCCTCGGGCACGCGCTCGAGCGGGTGCTGGACATCCAAGATGAGCTGCTTCTTCCCGAGCTTCTCCATCAAGGCCGTCTTCTCTTCGACGAGGATGATCTTGCCCTTGCTGATGACGCCGATGCGATCGGCCATCTGCTCGGCCTCCTCGATGTAGTGCGTGGTCAGGATGATCGTCACGCCCGTGTCGCGGAGCGAGCGGACCATCTTCCACATGTCGCGCCGGAGCTCGACGTCGACGCCGGCGGTGGGCTCGTCGAGGAAGAGGATCCGCGGCTCGTGCGAGAGCGCCTTCGCGATGAGCACGCGGCGCTTCATGCCGCCCGAGAGCGTCATGATCTTGTTGTCGCGTTTGTCCCAGAGTGACAGCTCGCGGAGCACCTTCTCGATGTGCGCGGGGTCCTTGCCCTTGCCGAAGAGGCCGCGGCTGAACGTCACCGTCGCCCAGACCGTCTCGAACATGTCCGTCGAGAGCTCCTGCGGAACGAGCCCGATCGCGCTGCGCGCCGCGCGGAAGTCCTTCACGATGTCGTGCCCGTCCGCGAGGACGGTGCCGCTCGTCGGGTTGGCGATGCCGCAGATCACGCTGATCAGGGTGGTCTTGCCGGCGCCGTTCGGCCCGAGCAGCGCGAAGATCTCGCCGCGACGGATCTCCAGGTTGACGTTGTCGAGCGCCTTCAGGCCGGACGCGTACGTCTTGGTGAGGTTCTTGACGGAAATGACGGATTGCAAGCGAGGCCTCGGACATAGATCCCACGATCTCGGGCGCGCTTGAAGTGCCACGTGCGTTCAGAGACGAGGTAACGTGCGGATCATGACCAGACGACCCGTCGTGTCGCGAATCCCCGTCTCCGCTCTCGTTTCCGCGGCTGTGCTCTGCCTCGTTGGCTGCGCCGCGCTCGCGGGCTGCGGATCCGCGCCGGCGCAAGGCCCCGCGCATCCGGGGCAGGCGGCTGCGCCCAAGGGCGAGCATGTCGACGGCTCGAAGGCGAAGAAGCTCGTCGCCGGCGGAGCTCGCCTCGTCGACGTGCGCGGCGCCGACGAGTACGGCGCGAAGCACATCGAGGGCGCAGAGAACGCGCCGGTCGAGACGATCGAGGACCGCGACATGGGCGCGAAGGACACGGCGCTCGTCCTGTACTGCAGCTCGGGCGCGCGCTCGGCGCGTGCGGCTGCGAGCCTCCGCGCGAAGGGCTACACGCAGGTGTACGAGCTCGGCGCGATGTCGAACTGGGACAAGTGACGCGATGACGGGGGCAGCGCCCACCCCTTATCGCATCGAGCTCGCGGAGCACGACGAGGGCTGGGCGCGGATCGCCGCGCGCGAGGCCGAGCGCCTGGGCGGTGCGATCGGGCCTGCGCTCCTCGAGGTCCATCACATCGGCTCGACGTCGATCCCCGGCATCCGCGCGAAGCCGATCGTCGATCTGCTGCCCGTCGTCTCGACGCTGACGGAGGTCGACGAGCGCCGCGCCGCCGTCGAGGCGCTCGGCTACGAATGGTACGGCGACTACGGGATCCCCGGCCGGCGCTATTGCATCCTGAAGGACGCCGCGACGGGACGGCGTGTCGCCCAGCTGCACGTGTTCGCGAGCGGCTCGGAGCGGATCGCGCAGCACGTCGGGTTCCGCGACTACCTGCGCGCGCACCCGGACGAGGCCCGCGCCTACGAAGCCGAGAAGATCGCCGCGCGCGGGCTGCATCCGGACGACGTCAACGCGTACAACGACGCGAAGTCGCCGTGGATCAAGGGATGCGACGCTCGCGCAGCGACCTGGCGAACGACCCTGGCGAACGACTAGGGTCTCTCCCGCGATGGATCCTTCTCTCTCCGAGCTCGCGGCCCCGCTCTCGCTGGACGGCTTCGCGTTCGTCCACGCGCCTCGGCTGCGCTCGATCCTGGAGAGCGCTGGGCTCCGTGACTGGGAGAGCTTCGCGAGCTCGTGGGACGATCTCGGCGTCGACACGTTCATGGCCGACGGCGGGAGGTATCGAAGGCGGCGCTTCGCGGCGTTCGCCGCTTCGGCGCGTGGGATCGAGCGCAAGCCGCACCAGCCGCACTACCAGAGCCGTGACTACAACGCGCTCAACGGCGGAGTCGCGCGCTGGTTCTCGCCGGTGACCGACGCCGTCGCCGCGCATCCGGCGATGACGGCGATCCTCGCGACGTGTCATCGCCTCTTCGACGCGCTCACGCCCGAAGCGACGAGGCCGCCCGTCTGGCACGTCGAGGTGCACCAGTTCCGGATCGAGACCGGCCCCGAGCAGCAGGGCTTGCCCACGCCCGAGGGCATGCATCGTGACGGCGTCGACTGGGTCATGGTCGTGCTCGTGCGACGCGAGAACATCGCGAGCGGCGAGACGCAGATGGAGGACGTCGCCCATCGTCCCGTCGGGAGCTTCACGTTGACCGAGCCGCTCGACGCGGCGCTCGTCGACGACGAGCGCGTGTTCCACGGCGTCACCGCGCTTCGCCGCCTCGACCCGGAAAAACCGGCGTATCGCGACGTGCTGGTGGTGACATTCCGTCGTGGATGAGCAGGAGATGCCCGAATCGAATTAAAAAAGGGCCCCTCGGGAGCATCGTTCGAGGGGCCTCTAAGTGATCTGGGCGAAGGGTCGTCAGCTGCCGCTGCCGTTGCCCGAGCTCGGGGTCGTGTTCCCGCACGCGCCCGCCATGCGCGACTGGAGCTGCAACGCGAGCATCGCATGCATCTTCACGGTGGGCGTGCCGCTCGCGACCGCGGCAGCGAGGTTCACGTTGGAGATGCTCGGCACGACCACGTGCTCCATGAGCGCGAGCGCCTGGAGGTGTGCGAGCGCCTCGTGCGAGACGAACGCGCGATCGAGCTCAGCGCCCTTCAGCGTCCCGAGCTCGGCGATTTCCTTGCGTGAAGCTTCCTGCACGCTCTGGCTGAGGAGGTTCTTCTGGGGGACGATCGCGCCGTTCATCTCCTTGCCCGTGTCGTCGTTGCCGTTCTTGTCGTTGCCGTTCATCTCCTTGCCGGTGTCGTCGTTGCCGTTCCTGTCGTTGCCGTTCATCTCCTTGCCGTTCCTGTCCGTGCCGTTGTCGTCGTTGCCGTTCTTGTCCATGCTGCCGAACAGCCCGCTCTGCGGGTTCTTCGCCACCGCCGCGATGGCGTCGCGGAGCTTCGTGTGGACGTCGATCATCTGCCGCGCGTACGCCTTGATGTCGGGGTCGGTCAATCGCTCGACGACAGCATTGCCCTCGTCGATCTCGCCTTGATTCACGGCCATCGCGATGGCGAGCGCCTGCGCATCGCTGCAGACCGCGAGCGTCCTGCAGGCGACGGCGGAGCCAGACGCGCCCGGGCTCGATCCGGCGCTCGGGCCCGGTACGCCGGTCGTGGCTTGCTCGGAGCTGAGCGCGCCGGGCGCATGGTCCTGCCCGCAGCCGGCGAAGGCCGAGGCTGCGAGAGCGCAGCAGGCGAAGAAGTGACGGCGATCGAGCTTCATGAGAAATCCTCCTCGTAAGCGACCAGGCCCGATCCCAGTGCAAGGCAGGTGCACGTCCGCGTCGGGTGTCGCGGCGCCATGGAAACCTTTGTAGATGCACGCTCGCGTCGCCGCACGTTCACGCGCCGCGCGCACGAGGCGCGCTGCGCTCGCGTGACATATGAGCTTGCGGCTCGTTGCCTGCGGCGTCTACGGCGCTTCGTTCGTCATATCGACGGGATTGATCGTGATCACCTTCGGCGTCGCCGATACCGAGCCCGATGCCGCGGGCGAGGGCACGGGCGCCGCTGCACCTGCGGAAGCGACGTTCGCGGCAACGGGCTTGGGCGCCGAGCTGCGTGCCCACACCGCTCCGATCCCGATGCTCGCGACGAGACATGCGGCGAGGACGAGCACGTAGACGAGCTTGCTGCGCGGCGGCGGAGGAGCGGCGGAAGGCGGCGCGATGCTCGGGCCCGCCGGAGGTGACGACGCCTGCGCGGAGATCGGAAGGGGAGGCGGAGCCGTGACTCGCGGGAGCTTCGGGGCGGACTCTGCGAGGTCCACGTCGCCGACGTCGAGGCTGACCTCGTTCGGATCGTCGTCGGTGGGTTTGTCGCCGTGCATGGGGTTCTCTTATTTCTTTCGGGTCTACTCGAGCTCGCGTTCGAGCGCGAGGCGTAGCTCGCGCTCCCGCTCGAACGACTGATGGATCTCGTCGAGAGCGGCGTCGCGCGCGAGCTCCTCCTTGATCGCCTCGCGTTGCGCGATCTCGAGGCCCTTCCGCACGTCGGCGAGCGACGCCTCGAGCTCGGCACGGGCGCGCGCCTGCTGCTCGACCTCGTGCTGCGCGAGACGCTTCTCGGCAGCAGCGGCCTCGCGCAGACCTGCGAGCTGCCTCTTCCACTCGGCCTGATCGCGCTCGCGTTTCGCGTGCTCGGCAGAGAGCGCCTGCTCCGCGTCCGCGAGGCGCTTCGCGACCGTGGCTCCGGCGCCTTGTCCCTGGGCCTCGGCCGGTGCCGCCTTCGCCTTCGCGAGCGCGTCCGCGTGCGCGCGATCGCGGTCGGCGAGCTCCTTCGCGTGCGTACGATTGCGCTCTCGCACCTGCTCGGCATGCGCGCGGTCGCGCTCGGTCAGGGCGTCCTCTTTCTGCTTCTTCGCCGTCGCCAGATCGCGCGCGTGCGCGGCGACGCTGCCGGCGAGCGCCTCGCGTTCGGCGACGAGCGCTCGCTCCACGTCCTCCAGACGGGCGGAGAGGACGGCAATGGACTCCGCCGCGCTCCGCTCCGCGGCGGCGAGCACGCGGTCGCGCTTCGCGAGCTCGGCGGCATACGCGCGCTCGCGTTCGGCCAGGTCGTCGGCCCTGTCCTCGTCGGCCTTCATCCGCTCGCGCTCACGCTGCGCGTTCAGCTCGGTCAGCTCGACGACATGCCGCGAGGCCTCGGACATACGCGCGCGTCGTTCGTCCGCGAGCTTCGTCTGGAGCTGCGCATGATCGGCCTTCAGCTCCGCGAGCGCGGCGAGCGCCTGATCGCCTCGGACGACGGCGGCTTCCTTCTCGGCGACGACGCCGGCGTTGACCTCGCGCAGCTGCGCGCTCTCCGCGACACGCGCCTCGAACTCCGAGGCGAGCGCGGCCTCGAGATCGTCGAGCCGCATCGCCGCGAGCGCACGCTCCTTGGCGACGCTCTCTTCGAGCGCGCGCATCGCACGATCGCGCGCGGCGATCTCGTCGGCTCGCTGCTGTCGCTCGGCGGCGAGATCGCGCGCGTAGGCCTCGCCGGCGGCGATGCGCGCATCGAGCTCGGAGGCGACGGCCTGATCGGCGTCCTCGATGCGTCGCGCCGCGGCGGCGGCGGCCTCGGCGTGCGCATGCTCGCGCGCGGCGAGCTCGTCGTCGGACTTCCTCTTCAGCGCGGCGAGCTCGCGTGCGTGGGCCTCGGCCGCGGCAGTGCGTGCGTGTCGCTCCGCGGCGATCGCCTGGGCATGGGCGCGTTCGATCTCGGAGAGCTCCGCGATATGGGCGCCGACCTTCTCGGCGAATTCGTCGGCGTGAGCGCGCTTTCGCTCCTCGATTTCTTCGAGGTGCGCGCGCTCGTTCGCCTCGAGAGCTTCGGCGCGCAACGCCTCGGCTGCGAGGCGGTCGCGCTCGCGCTGCGCGTTCAGCCCCTCGATCGCCGCGGCATGACGGGTCGTGTCCGCCGCGCGCGATGCTCTCTCCTCCGCGAGCGCGGCCTCGGCCTTCGCGAGCGCCGCGCTCCGCTCCTCGAGCGTGCGCAGAGCCTCGTCTCCTCGGCGGAGAGCCTCGTTTTTTTCGGCGGCGAGGCTCGCGTATGCCTCGGTCGCGCGCGTCGCGTCGGCTGCGCGCGCCTCGCGCACGGCGGCGAGCTGCTGCTCGAGATCGGCGTGGCGCTTCGCGGCGGCCGCGCGCTCGTCTGCTGCGTTGCCTTCCGCGAAGGCGAGCATGCGATCGCGCTCCTCGAGCTCCTCCGCCGCCTGCGCTCGTTCTGCGGCCAGCACGGCAGCGTGGGCAAGCGCTCGTTCTTCGAGCGCCGCCGCGTGAGCCCGATCGTGCTCCTCGAGCGCGGTCGCATGCGCGCGATCGCGGGTCTCGATCGCCTCGGCATGCGAGCGATCACGAGCCTCGATCGCGGATGCGTGCGCGCTCTCGCGTTCGGCCACGTCCGCCGCGCGGGCCTGCTCGCGTTCGGCCGCGCTGGCCGCGTGCGCGCCGTCGTGAGCCGCGAGCTCCTGCGCCGCGCGCTCCTTCTCGGCGGCGAGCGCACGCGCGTGCGTCTCGGCCTCCGCCGCGCGCGCCGCATGCTCCGCCGCGAGGCGCTGCTCGGCGAACGCGAGCTCCTCGGCGCTGGCCTCCTCGGACGTGGCCAGCGCGCGATCGCGCGCTGCCAGAGCCTCGGCATGAACGCGATCGCGTTCGGCGAGCTCCGAGGCGTGGACGCTCGCGAGCTCGGCGAGCGCCGTGGTGCGGGCGGTGGCCTCGCCTTCGAGCGCAGCGGCGTGCTCGCGCCGGAGAGCGGCGACCTCGTCGGCGCGCTCCTTGGCGTGCGCGGTGACCGTGCTTTCGTGGGCAGCGGCGGCGGCAGCGCGTGCGTCGCGCTCGGTAGCGATCGCCTCCTCATGCGCGCGAGCGTCTGCGGCGCGCTGCTCGCGTTCGGCGCTGATCGCCTCGGCGTGCGTCGCGGCGTCGGCGGCGCGTGCGTCGCGTTCGGCGCTGATCGCCTCGGCATGCGTCGCGGCGTCGGCGGCGCGTGCGTCGCGTTCGGCGGCAAGCCGATGCGCGGCGACGGCCAGCTCCTGGTTGATCGCCTCCTCGGTGGCGGCCAGCTCGCTCTCGCGGCGCTCGACGTCCGCGGCGTGTGCCGCCGCGCGGCCGGCGAGGTCCTCGGCATGCGCGAGATCGATCTGCTCGATCGCCTCCGCGTGCGTGCGATCCCGCTGCGCGAGCTCCTCGGCATGAGCGGCCGCTCGATCGCGCTCGCGCGCATCGACCGACTGCGCCGCCACGGCATCGCGCTGGGCGAGCTCGTTCGCGTGCCGCTCGTTTGCCGTCGCGACCGCCGCCGCATGCGCATGCGCGTCGGCCGCGCGCGCGGCTTGCTCGGTGGCGAGCGCCTCTTCGAGCGCCGCGATGCGCTGCGCGGCGGTCGCGGTCGCCTCGGCATGCGCGCGTTCGCGGTCGGCGAGCTCGCGCGCCGCGCGTGCGTCGTCGGTCGAGCGCTCCACCTGGAAGATCGCGACCGCTTCGCGCGCCTGTTCGATCTCCTCCTGCCGCTGCTCGAGGCGACGCAGCGCATCGTCGGCGCGCCGGGCCGCGAGCTCCTTGTCGGCGTGCGCGCGAGTGGCGGCCTCCGTCGCGGCGGCGATGCGATTCTCCGTCTCGTGGAGCTTCTTGCGGACGTCGGCGAGCTCCTCCTCGAGCGCCTTCTTGCGCTCGTCGATCTTCGCGACCGCCTGGCTGCGCGAGGCGAGATCGCTCCGCAGCGACGCGATCACGCGGTCCTGCTTGTTGATCGTCTCGCGGTACTCGAGCTGTTCCTTTGCGGACGGCTTCGACGGGGGCGCCGTCACCGCCGGCGGCGGCGGGGGCGGCGGTGGCCTCGGCGGAGCGCTGACCCGCAGCTCCTCGCGGCGCGCGGCGGTCGCGGCCGTCACCGCCGTGATGTCGGCCACCGCGTGCACGTCCTCGATGACCTCCTCGACGAGCTCGATCTCGCCGGTCCGTAGCTCCGCGGGACCGAACCCGTTCGGCTTCTCCTTCTCCTGCAGGAACGCGAGCACGTCGGCGACGACGATCGGCTTCTGGAAGAACCCCTCCGCCTTCAGCCCGCGCCGCCGGTGCTCCGCGTAGTCGTCACGCGACGACGCGCTCGACATGACGAAGACGGGCACGCGCGCGGAGATCGGATCGTCCTTGAGACGGTTGCACAGGTCGAAGCCGTTGCCGCCGGGCAGCTCGACGGACACGAGGATCAGATCGAAGCGGTCGGACGTCGCCGTCCAGAGGCCCTGGTCGGCATCCGCGAGCGTCGTCACCTCGCAGGCGCGCTTCGCGAACGCACGTTGGAGCTCCAACGCCTGCGATGCGTCGTCTTCGAGGAGCAGAACCTTCAGGTTCATCGCGCCGTTGACGTGAGCGGTCCCACTCACGAAGCGTAACGCGATCTACGCACGCGAGGCGAGGGTCGCCCGCGCCGGTCGGCCCCTCACGGAACCGCGGAAATCGCGACCTTTCCCTCGTTCGTCTCGACCGACAGGAGCGCCGTCCCGCCCGCGACGAGAAACACCTTCGTCTCACGTGGGCCGCAGGGAGTCTCGAGCCAGGCCCGCTGGTGCGAGGCGAGGTCCGGGAGGAAGCCGACGAGATCTGTGCCGTGCATGCCGAACACGCCGGTCCCGCCCTTCTTCACGCGGAAGCCGAGCGCGCGACACAACCGAATGCTCGCCTCGTCCGCGCGCACGACGAGGCATGCGATCATCCGTGGGTCCTGCGCCCGCACCTCGACGAGATGCCCCGCCTGCGACGCGAGCATCGACCTGAGCACGGCGACGGCGCGCTCCTCCGGCAGCGCAGAGAGCGTGTGCCGCTCGCGAAGAGACTTGCCGATCATCGTCCCGCGCCGCCCGAGCGTCGCGCCGTCAGGGCTTCGGGGCAGCGGGCTTCTTGCCTGCGCCCTTCCTACCGGCGGCGCGCTTCTTCGGCGCCTTCTTGGCCGGCGGATCCGCGGCGGGCTCGTCGGCGCTCTTCGCCTGCGTGGGAAGGTCATACATCGCCGTGGCGTCGTTCGTGGCTGCTGCCTTCGGTGCGGGCGCGGGCGCCGGCTCCGCATCCGCCTCCACCTTCGCAGGCTTCGCGGTCTTGCCCGGCTTCGTCTTCGCCGGCTTCCCGCCCGCCGACTTCGAAGGCTTCTCGGGCTTCTCCTTCTTGTCCTTGTCGTCGTCCGCGCTCGTGCTCGCGCTCTTCACCTCGGCGGCGCTGACCGGCGCGACCTCGGGCGCGGGGGCGCCGGCCGCAAACGTTCCCTTGTAGTCGGCCCACGGATTCGCCTCGGGCGCCGCAGCTTCCCGCTTCGGTCCACCGCACGCGCTGCAGGTGAGGAGGACGACGCCGGCGAGCGACCATAAAACGCGAGAGCACACACTCACCGTCGCTCGAAGACGCATCACTCAGCGGTTTTACCATCCAGACGGCCGACGCGCCGGTGAGGAATCACGATTCCTTCCATGTGCCCTGGTGGATCGGTCGTGATCCCCGTCGCTCTTCCGCGATTTCTTCGCATGCGATCGCGCGGTGAGCGCGGTGCGGAGAGTTGCCGGCTTCGCGCCGAGGGGGATGCGCGCGGCGCGCGCTCAACCTATTCAGCCTCCTGAATCGCGGGGTGCGCGAGACGAGGGGGAGATCGTGGCGAACGTCGGCGATGGAAACCAGACCGCGGAGCAGCGTTGCCTCGAGCTGCTCACCAAAGGCGAGGGCGCGATCGTCTGGCAAGCCGACGCCTCTGCCGCGCACTTCTCGTTCGTGAGCGACTCCGCGGCCGCCGTGCTCGGCGTGCCCAAACAGCAGTGGAGCTCGGAGCCGTCGTTCCTGAAAAACCACGTTCATCCCGACGACTGGGGCCGCTTGCTCGACGCGATCTACCGCGCGGCATCCGGAGGGCATCCTGAGAAATGCGAGCATCGGATGCTCCGCGCCGACGGCTCGACGGTCTGGGCGCAGACGACGCTCACGCCGAGCGAAGGACCGGACCACACTACGCTCATCAACGGCATCACGCTCGACGTCACGGAGGTCAGACGCAGCGACGAGCTCGCGCGTCGCGACGAGTCGCGTTGCCGGCTCATCGTCGACAACCTCCGCGGATGCGGCGTCTTCCTGATGTCTCCGGACGGCGACTTCGACGCATGGAGCGCCGACGCGGAGCGCATCACCGGTCATGCGCAGCGCGATATCGTAGGGAAGCAGCTCTCGCTCCTCTTCACCGAACGCCAGACGGCGATCGCCGATCGCCTGCTCCGCGCAGCGGAACGCCAGCAGCACGCCGAATACGAAGGATGGCTCCTCCGGATGGACGGCACCCAGTTCTGGGGCAGTCTTCGCCTCGGCGCCGCAAGGTCCGACGCGCGGCCCCCGGACTTCTTCTCCGGCGCCATCATCGATCTCACCGAACGGCACGCCGCCGACGCCGAGCTGCGGCGGCGGACGGAGCACCTGCAGCTCCTCGTGCAGAGCATCCAGGAGCACGGCGTGTGGATGACGTCCGCGACGGGCCTCGTCGAGAGCTGGAATCCCGGCGCGCAACGGCTCTCCGGGTATCGCTCGCACGAGATCATCGGCAGCTCCGTAGCGAAGCTGCTTCCGGAGACGGAGCTCGCGAAGGGCACGCTCGAACGCCTCCTCGAACAATCCGCGAGGACCGGCTGCGCCGACTACGAGGGATGGCTCGTTCGCAAGAGCGGCGAGATGTTCTGGGGCCGCATCTTCTTCAGCGCGGCGGAGGACGCCGAGAGCGATCAGCTGCGCGGATTCGGTACGGTCGCGCGCGATCTCACCGAGCGCAAGAACACGGAGGACACGCTCCGCGCGAACGAAGAGCACTTCCGCCTGCTCGTGGACAGCGTGCAGGACTTCGCGATCTTCATGCTCACCATCGACGGTCACGTCGCGAGCTGGAATCGCGGCGCGCAGCGCCTGAACGGCTACCGAGCGCACGAGATCCTCGGCTCGCCCGCGGCGCGCTTCTTTCCGCCGGACGAGGTCGCGATAGGCACGCCCGAGAAGCTCGTCGAACGGGCGACGAGCGACGGCCACGCGACGTACGAAGGCTGGTTGATCCGTCGAAGCGGCCAGCGCTTCTGGGGGATGATCGATCTCGACGCGATCGAGGACACCGAAGGACGACTGCGCGGCTTCTCGAACGTCGCGCGGGACCTCACGGCGCAGCGACGTGTCGAGGCGGCGCTCCGCGACAGCGAAGAGCGCCTGCGGCTGCTGATCGACAGCGTGCAGGACTACGCGGTGTTCATGGTGTCGCCGCAGCGGACCATCACGAGCTGGAACGCCGGCGCCGAGCGGCTGAAGGGCTATCGCAGCGACGAGATCATCGGCGCGCCCGTCTCGCGCTGCTTTCCGCCCGAGGAGGTCGCGCTCGGTGCGCTCGATCGCCTCTTCGACCGCGCGACCTCCGAGGGGCGGAGCGAGTACGAGGGTTGGGTGCTCCGCAAGAACGGAACGCGCTTCTGGGGCAACGTGATGTTCAGCGCCGTGCGCGACGCGGACGGCCGGCTCCGCGGCTTCTCGGACATCACGCGCGACCTCACCGAGCGCATGCGTATCGAGCGCGCGGCGACGTTCCTCGCCGAAGCCGGTCAGGCCCTGGCGGGCTCCCTCGATTACCGGACGACGCTCGAGAAGGTGGCGCGGCTCGCGACGCGCCAGCTCGCCGATTGCTGCCTGGTTGCGATCGAGACGGGCACCGAGATCAGGCCGGTAGCCGTCGCGCACCAGGACGCCGAGCGGCAGCGCTCGCTCGAGACCCAGATCGTGCAGCTCACGGAGAATACGCCTCTGCTCCGTCAGATCGCCGGGGTCATGCAGACCGGAGAATCGGACCTGCAGCCCGACGTCGCCGAGGCGGAGTGGCTCCAAGCCGACGTACGTCCCGAGGGTCTGTGGATCATCCAGGACCTCGGCGTGCGCTCGTGCATGTGCGTCCCGATGATCGTGCGCGGGCATGCGTTCGGTGCCATCACGTTCCTCTCGTCGGCGCCGGGGCGCCGCTACGACGCGCGCGATCTGCGGCTCGCCGAGGAGCTCGCGCGTCGCGCGGCGCTCGCGGTCGAGAACGCTCGCCTCTACGAGCAAGCGCAGTTCGCGATCCGCCTGCGCGAGGAGGTGCTCGCGGTGGTCTCGCACGACCTCCGGGGACCTCTCGGCACGATCCTCCTGAGCGTGCGGCAGCTGCTCGAGCAGGGCAAGGAGCTCGACGCGACGACGACCGCAACGCTCACGCGTATCGCCCGGTCCGCGCAGCGGATGACGCACATGATCTCCGATCTCCTGGATTTCTCGAGCATCCAGGCCTCGCGGCTGACGCTCGAGCCACGCGAGTGCAATGCGCGCGATCTCGTGCGCGACGCGCTCGAGACGTACGAGCCGATCGCCGTCGAGAAGGGCGTGCACATCGACGATCAGACGACCTCGCTCGACGTCCGGGTGCGCTGCGACCCGAACCGCATCGTCCAGGTGTTCTCGAACCTGCTCGGCAACGCCGTGAAGTTCACGCCGAGCGGCGGCACGGTGCGGATCGGCGCCAGGGTCTCGGCCGACAACCGCACGCTCACGTTCGATGTCACCGACACCGGGCCGGGCATCGCCGACGAAGACATCCCGCACATCTTCGATCGCTACTGGCAGGCGAAGAAGCGCGCGCGCGAGGGGGTCGGCCTCGGCCTCGCGATCGCGAAGGGGCTCGTCGAGGCGCACGGCGGGACGCTGCAAGTGACCAGCCGGATCGGCGTCGGGAGCACGTTCTCGTTCACTCTGCCGGTCGTGTCGTGAGATGGCGCGTGTCCGGGTTCTCGCGACGCCAGATCACGTGATCCATGAAGTAGTGATGGATGTTCACGAACACGAAGAACGCGGCGAAGAACGGCGTCTCTCCGAGCGCGTCGGTCACGCCGCCCTTCGCGCGCGGCACGAAGGCGCTGTCGAAGAAATCGGGCGCGCCGCGGAACAGCAGCCAGCCGAGACCGATCGCGGAGAGCGCGAGCGCGCCCACGCGCACCGCGACAGGCCTTCCGAACGTCGGCGGCCCTTCCGCCTCGCGCGCCTCGTTGCGCTTCATCAGCCACACGAAATAGAGGTACTGGATCGAGTGCAGCGCCGGGATCACGTAGCGGACGAGCGGATCGATGCTCGAGTAGATCGTCCATGACCAGATCGTGATCAAGAAGCCCGCGAGTGGCGCGAACGGCAGCCCGCGGCCGCGGCGCCGGCGCTCCGCGATGAGCACGACGACGAGCGCGATGGTGCTCGCGGCGAGCGCGGTCCCCGTCAGGAGCTCGAGCCAGCGAGGGTGGGCCGGCGCCCAGTAGACGACGCCTTTCTCCTCGAATTCGCCCGCGGCGGCGGTCGGGTTCGCCCACGCGAACGCCCAGCCGGCGAAGCAGTGGACGACGACCGCCTTCCGCTCGGACGAGCTCACGCGCACGCCGCGCCGCGCCGAGAGGACGGAGAGCACCCCGAAGCCTTGCTTCACGTAATGCCAGCCGACCAACAGGAACATGAGCTGGACCATCCAGCCGAGGAGCTGCGCGGAGTGGAGCCGCAGCGCGGCGATCGCCCACACGGCGAGGCACGTCGGAACGACGAAGCCCGCGATCACGTACCGGATCCGCTGCGCAAGGCTGAGCTCGGCGCCGGCGGCGCGGCGGCGCACGTCCTTGTAGAAGAGGAGGTAGGTGACCGCGAAGTGCGGGTCGTTGATGACGTAGGCGGCGTGGAACGCGAGAAAGCCCACGGCGAGCTCCGAGGTGTCCAGCCCGACGCTCTTCCGGATCGCCCACGCCAGCGGAAAGAGGACGAGCGTCGCGCCGCCGACCAGCATGAACTCGACGACGTCGCGGGTGCGATCACGAGGACGCATCGAGGAGGCGACAACGTTACAACGAGCCCGGCGGATCCTGGCACGGCGCGCGCAGCAGGCCGCGCGTGGGTTCGACGGCGGGCCGAGGGAACAAGCCCGATCGCCTGATGTTGCTCGACGGGATCGGGGAGGCGAGGGGATGGGGGACCCGTGTCCATTGTCTCGACTGAATGGGCGCGCAGCGCGATCCATGATGGCAGGATGAAAAACCCCGCCGTTTCGCAGCACCGCCATTTGCTAGGCGACCGCGTGAGTGTCCGCTGCGTCTCCTCTCCTTCTTCTCGCGACGCCGCGCCCGCGCGGAGCGCCACGTGGCTCGGGGGGAGGGTGATCGCCCGGGACGTGCAGACCTCCACGTCGGGCCCACGCACGCGGTACGTCGTGCAGCTCGACGACGACCGCCGGGTCGTCGCCTTCGACGACGACGTCCGGCGCTTCACGCTGGCGTTCGAGCTGTTCGAAACACTCGAGAAAATGGCGTCCTGAACCTATCGGGCCGCGAGCCCGCCCGACTCGTTCTATCTTCGGGCGGTGACGACGGCGACCACGGCGAAGACGGGCACTCTTCCGCCGATCGCACCCGGGCTGCCCTTCTTCGGAAATTCGCTCTCCTTCATGAGGAGCCCGCTCGGCTTCCTCCGCACGACGCGGGAGAGGCACGGCGACGTCGTCCGCGTGGCGATCGGACCGCTCCACGTCACCCTCCTCAGCCATCCCGACCTCGTCGAGGACGTCCTCGTCACGCGGAACCGGCTCTGGCAGAAGGACAGGTTTCTGCAGAGCAACCTGCGGCCCGTGCTCGGCGACGGCCTCCTCTCGAGCGAGGGCGATTTCTGGCGGCGGCAGCGCCGGCTCGCACAGCCGGCGTTCCATCGCGACCGCATCGCGGCGTACGGCGACATCATGGTCGCCCATGCGTCGCGTCTCGCGGGCAGGTGGCGCGACGGCGAGACGCGCGACGTCGACAAGGACATGATGCGCCTCACCCTCGAGATCGTCGCCGAGACGCTCTTCGGGGCGCACGTCGGCGATCACGCGGAGGCCGTCGGCCACGCGCTCGAGGGCGTCCGCGGCGTCGTCACCGATCCGCTCGAGCTCTTCATCCCCGTCCTCAAGCGGTTCCCCACGCCGGCGCGCCGCCGGTTCGATCGGGCGGTCGCGAAGCTCGACACGATCATGTACGGCGTCATCGATCAGCGGCGGAAGAGCGGCGAAGGGGAGACGAACGACCTCCTCTCGATGCTGCTCCACGCGCGCGACGAAGACGGCTCGCGCATGTCCGACAAGCAGCTGCGCGACGAGTGCATGACGCTCTTCCTCGCCGGTCACGAGACGACCGCGCTGAACCTGTCGTGGACGTGGCATCTGCTCTCGCAGCAGCCGCACGTCGCTGCGAAGCTATGGCGCGAGATCGACGACGCCCTCGCCGATCGCCCGGCCACGATGGCCGACCTCCCGAACCTTCGTTACGCGTCGCACGTCATCGCGGAGTCGCTTCGCCTCTATCCGCCCGCGTGGTCGATCGGGCGCGAGGCGCGCGAGGACGTCGAGATCGGCGGCTATCGCGTGCCGCGTGGCGGGCAGGTCTGGTTCTGTCCGTGGGCGATCCAGCGTGATTCGCGGTGGTTCGACGATCCGGAGTCGTTCCGCCCCGAGCGATGGGAAGGCGACCTCGCGAAGACGCTGCACCGCTACGCGTACTTCCCGTTCGGCGGCGGCCCGCGCTTCTGCATCGGCCAGGCCTTCGCACAGATGGAGGCCGTCCTCCTGCTCGTCACGCTCGCGCGCGCCTTCCGCGTCGAGGTGCTCCGGAAGCCGAAGGTCGTCCCGGAGGCGTCCATCACGCTGCGCCCGAAGCACGGCCTGCATGTCCGCCTCCATGCGCGCCGCGCGTAGAGCCGAGAGCAGCCGAACGAGAGAGATTTTGCCGCCAAGACGCGAAGACGCCAACGAGAGATGAGGGGGCGCGCTACGCGCGGGATCGAGACAAGCGCGCGCACCACGTCGCTGACGAATTCCGCCTCTTCTCTCCCGCGCGAAGCGCGGCAAATCAGGTTGGCGTCTTCGCGTCTCGGCGGCAAAATCTCTCCATTACAGGCGCCTCCGGCTACTCCACGCCCGCCTCGCGCGGGGCTTCGCCGCTCTTCGGGCCGACCCACACCGTCTTCACGTTCACGAACTCGTGCAGGCCGTACTCGGCGAGCTCGCGTCCGTAGCCGCTCTTCTTCACGCCGCCGAACGGCAGCCGCGGGTCCGAGGCGGTCATCCCGTTGATGAACACCGCGCCGGACTCGAGCTCGCGCGCGAGCCGCTTGGCCCTTTCCAGATCGCGCGTCCACAGGTTGCCGCCGAGCCCGTACTGCGACTCGTTCGCGCGCGCGACCGCCTCGTCGGCGTCGCGCACCGTCACGATCGGAGCCACCGGTCCGAACAGCTCCTCCGTGAGCGCGGGGGAGCCCTTCGGAACGTCGACCAGCACCGTCGGCGCATAGAAGTAACCGCGCCCCGGCAGCGGCGCACCGCCGACCAGCGCGCGCGCGCCCGCATCGAGCGTCGCCCGCACCTGCTTGTCGAGGCCGTCGCGTAGATCGCCGCGCGCAAGCGGGCCGATGTCGGTCGAAGGATCCATCGGATCGCCCGCGCGCAGCGCACGGACCTTCTCGACGAAGCGCTTCGTGAACGCCTCGGCGACCGTTGCCTCCACGAAGAAGCGCTTCGCCGCGATGCAGCTCTGACCGGCGTTCTGGAACCGCGCCGTCACCGCCGTGTCGACCGCCGCTTCGATATCCGCATCCGCAAGCACGATGTACGCGTCGGACCCGCCGAGCTCGAGCACCGTCTTCTTGATCGCGCCGCCGGCGTCCCTCGCGATCGACGCTCCCGCGCGCTCGCTCCCGGTCAGGGTCGCCGCGACGATGCGATCGTCACGCAGGATCGCCGGCACCGCCTCGTGCGCGACGAGAATCGTACGGAAGAGCCCCTCCGGCGTCCCCGCGCGCACGAACACGTCCTCGATCGCGAGCGCGCATCGGCTGACGCTGAGCGCATGCTTCAGCATCATCCCGTTTCCGGCCATCAGCGCCGGCGCCGCCGCGCGGAACACCTGCCAGTAAGGGAAGTTCCACGGCATGATCGCGAGCACGGTGCCGAGCGGGTCGTACGCGACATAGCTCTCCTGCGCGTCCGACGGCGCGGGCTTGTCCGCAAGCAGCGCCGGCGCGTTGTCGGCGAACCAATCGCAGGTGCGGGCGCACTTGAGCACCTCCGCATGCGCCTGGGCTAGCGGCTTGCCCATCTCGCGTACGGCGTGGCGCGCGAGTTGCTCCTTCTCCTCGCGAAGCAGATGCGCCACGCGGTGCATCACGCCCGCACGCTCGCTCACTGGGGTGCGCCGCCACTCCCGGAACGCGCTCCTCGCATCCGCGAGCGCCTGCTCGACCTCGGCATCGGTATGGAACGTCAGCTCCTCGAGCGTCTCTTCGGTGGCGGGGTTCACGGTCCGGAACGTTTTTTCAGCCATGGCGTCGACTCCGCAAAGTAGAGCATCGGACAGCGTAGCGTTCGGCGAGGCGAGGGGCGGCCGGATCGGCGACCTCGAGGTCTTCCTGCGTGTGGCGGAGGAAGGCACGTTCTCGGCCGCAGCGCGCATGCTCGGGCTCACGCCTTCGGCGGTGAGCAAGCTCGTCTCGCGGATCGAGCGGCGCCTCGGCGTGAGCCTCTTCGACCGCACGAGCCGCGGGCTCGACCTGACCGAGGAAGGCGTCGCGTATCATCGCCACAGCCGCCGTTTGGTCGCGGAGCTCGACGATGTCGAGCGTGCGCTCGTGACGCACAGCCGTGCGCCACGAGGCCGCCTCGTCGTCGCCGCGCCGCCGGCCTTCGCGGAGCACCACCTCGTGCCCGCGCTGCCGGAGCTCCTCGCGGCGCACCCTGCGCTCGCGATCGATCTCGCGATCGCCGGTCGCGGTCTCGCCGGCGACGGGCCGCCGGCCCATGGCGCAGGCCATCGCGACGTCTTGATCCAGATGGGCTGCGTGCACGACGAGTCGCTGCTCGCGCGCAAGATCGGCGCGACGCGCGCGTGCATCGTCGCGTCGCCGGCGTACCTGCGCGCGCACGGAGCCCCTGCGAATCCCGAAGCGCTCGTGCACCACAACTGCCTTCGGCAGCGGCTCATGAGCGCGACGGACGAGTGGCTCTTCCTCGTCGACGGGCGCGTGCACCCGGTGCGCATCGACGGCAACGTGCAGAGCGACGATCCCGAGTCGCTCCGCCGGCTCGCGCTCGAAGGGCTCGGGATCGCGTGCTTGCCGGACTACCTCGTCATGCGTGACCTGCGCGACGGCCGGCTCGTCGCCCTGCTCGCGGAGTACCACGCGGGGAACGAAGAGCCGGTGCATGCGTTGTTCGTCGGTCATGCGCAGCTCGCGTCGCGCATCCGCGCGTTCGTGGACTTCGTGGTCGAGAGATTCAGCCGAACGTCACCATGGTGCCCGTGGGCGCTTGCGTGATGTGCGCATCGCTCACCGCGTCTGCGCGCTCGCCGGAGCGCACTCGGGCGCCGGCTGCTGGGGCGCTCCGGCACGCGCTCCGTCCTGCGCTCGCTGCTCGATGAAGTCGAGCGCCTCACGCAGGTACCGGCGGAACACCGGATAGTTCTCGCTCATCGGGAAGTGGCCGATGTCCTTCATCTCGATGTACTTCGAGCCCTTGATCTTCGCGGACGTCGCTCGGCACATCTCGGGCGTGGTCAGGTAGTCGTACGTCCCGGAGAGCAGCACGAGCGGGAACCGCTCTGCGTCGATCTCGCCGAGCCGATCGCGGAGGTCGTGATCGACCGAGTAGAAGTACAGGTCTCCTTTGAACGCCTCGGAGCCCTGCGTGTAGTAGTGCCAGGTCAGCCACCGATCGATGTCGGGCGACTGCGGGGCCATGAGATCCCACACGCCGCTCGCGCAGACCTGCGCAGCATTGACGTGCGGATGCCGCCACCAGTCGATGTAGAAGCCCGGCGAGTACGCCGCGCCTTCGACGGGGATGATCGCGCGGAAGCGCTCCGGACAGCGCAGCGCGAGCTGCAGCGCGACGTTGCCGCCGAACGAGCACCCCATGAAGATCGGGTTCTCGAGCTCGAGCGCGTCGCAGAACGCGGTGATGAAGTTCACGAAGTGCGTGGTGGTCAGCTTGTAGTCCTCCTTCCAGAACTCCTTGTTCGTCGGAGGATCGGACTTGCCGTGCCGCGGCAGGTCGTACGCGATCACGCGATACTGGCTCGTGATCTCGGCGTCCTCGAGCAGCCCGCGCCACTGGTGATTGTGACAGCCGGCCGTGTGCTGGCAGACGAGCGGTTGGCCCTTGCCGTTCTCGTCGTAGAAGACCTTGTAGTCGTTCCCGTCGACCATCAGGTCGACGTAGTGGCCGGTGACGGGTGAGATCCTGGGCATGATGCCGCTCCTCGTTCTCAGACGGGCACGCCGGTCTCGCGGAGCAGCTCGAGCTGCACCGTGAAGTTTCTGAGGTTCTGGAACATCGCCGTGAGGTTTCCCTCCAGCTTCATGTCCTCGCGGAACGATGCGGCCCAGATGCCGTGGAACATCGGCTCCGGCGCCGGTACCGCAAACTTCCGCCAGGTCTCGGCGCTCGCGCGGATCGAGAAGTCGTACGGATCGAGGATCCCCGGGCTCAGGTCGATGTCGTCGACCTTGCCGTCGTGCATGCGCACGATGACGCGAGCCTCGCCCATGTCGAGGAGGAAGCTGCACGTGTAGTACTTCCCCATTGCGCGGATCGTCTCGTCGGAGTTCGTGGCTTCGCGAAACGCCTGAGCCCACTTCCTTGCATCCGTGCCCATCGCTCCTCCGGCTCGGTGATCTGTCTTCGCACTCGTGAACATGAGCGCGCCGACGTCCGCCGGAAGACCGCGGTCGGAACAAGGCCTTGAACGGGATTCACGCCGCGGTGCAGCGGAGCGCAGCGGTCGGTCACATCGCCGACGCGGGCGCGGCAGGCGCCGGCTGCGACGTTTGCGTCTCGCCTTGCACGCGCTCGGTACCGGCTTGCTCGCGCAGCATGCGATGTCCGCCGTGACCTCGCGTTCCGCTGCGTGCGAGCGCCAGCACGCTTCCTCCTGCGGCGACGAAGCCGATCGGATTGCCGCGCACGAGCGAGGCGAGCGCCATCGCCGCTGCCGACGCGCCGAGCACGAGCTTCGTCGCCGGGGTCCACAGGCGAGCGAGCGGCGGCCGTCGCGCCGGCGGGCCCTGCAGCGCCGGCACGTCGCCGGGATGCGCGTATCGCTCGAGATCGTCGTCGAGGAGGCGAACGCCTGGCACGCGCGAGATCGCCGAGAGCACCTCTCCGGCCTCCTTCGCGAGCACGGGCCCCTTCAGCTCGATGCAGCCGTTGCCCTTGGCGTTGACCGCGATCGCGTGCGGATGAGAGCACACGTGTCCGAGCTTCGCGCGCACGCGCGCGACGAGCACGTCGCCGGGTACTACGTCCTCACGCTTGCCCGCGATCCCCCGTGCGCGCGCGACTGCGCCTTCGAGGCGATGCGCCATGTCGCGCGATCCAACGGCCGCGGCGTCCTCGACCTCGTGGAGCGCGCGCAGCGACTTGTCGCGGATGAGCGCGCGGCGAGCTCCTCCCTGGCGGGGATCGAGCACGTACATGAGTCCCGCGCCCAGTGCGATGCCGTACGTGAGGAGTCGAGCTTCGCTGATCATGATGACCTCCGTGAGCTATCGCGCGGTGCAACGCACGTACCTCGCCGCTCGTGCATGCGCTCCGGTAAGGCAGTAAGACTGGAGGTCCGATGACGCCCGACCGTCGCGTGCAAGAGCTTTTCGGCATCGAGCTCCCGATCATCCAGGCGCCGATGGCCGGCTCGGTGCTCTCGGACATGGTGATCGCCGTATCGGAGGCGGGCGGGCTGGGCTCGCTTCCGTGCGCGATGCTGAGCATCGAGCAGACGCGCTCCGAGCTGCTGCGCATCCGCGCGAAGACTTCGAAGCCGGTCAACGTGAACTTCTTCTGCCATCGCGCGCCACAGGTCGATCGCGCGCGCGAACGCGAAGAGGCGTGGAAGCGCCGCCTCGCGGGCTACTACGCCGAGCTCGGCATCGATCCGACGACGGCCGTTGCGTCGTCCGGCCGCGCGGCCTTCGACGGCGCGATGTGCGAGCTCCTCGAGGAGCTCGCGCCCGAGGTCGTGAGCTTCCACTTCGGTCTGCCGAGCGACGAGCTGCTCGCCCGCGTCCGCCGCACCGGCGCGAAGGTCCTCTCTTCGGCGACCACCGTCGACGAAGCACGATGGCTGGAGAGCAACGGGTGCGATGGGATCGTCGCGCAGGGCTGGGAGGCAGGCGGGCACCGCGGGATGTTCCTCACCGAGGACATCGCCTCGCAGGTCGGGACGATGGCGCTCGTCCCGCAGATCGTCGACGCGGTGAAGGTGCCGGTGATCGCGGCCGGCGGCATCGCGGATGCGCGCGGGATCGTCGCTGCGTTCGCGCTCGGCGCGTCGGCCGTGCAGCTCGGCACCGCGTACCTCTTCTGCCCGGAGGCGCGCATCTCGGCGCCGTACCGCGCAGCGCTCGACGCCGCGAAGGACGACGCGACGCGGCTCACGAACGTCTTCAGCGGAAGGCCCGCGCGCGGGCTCGCCAACCGCCTCGTACGAGAGGTCGGTCCCATGTCGGAGCTCGCACCGGAGTTCCCGCTCGCCGGCGGCGCCGTCGCGCCTCTCCGCGCGAAGGCGGAGCAACACGGCTCCGGCGATTTCTCCCCGCTCTGGTCCGGGCAGGCTGCGCGCCTCGGTCGCGCGCTCCCGGCGGGCGAGCTCACGCGTCGTCTCGCCGAGGAGACGCGCGCCTTGCTCGGGCTCGCGCCTTCGTAGATGCGGCTCGTCCTCGACACCAACATGATCGTGTCCGCGCTGCTGAAGCCCGGAAGCGTGCCCGATCGCGCGCTCGCCGCGGTGTGGAAGAGGGGAGCCGTGGTCCTCTACGACGAGCGCATCCTCGAGGAATACGAGTCCGTGCTCGTCCGCCCGAAGTTCCGCGCGATCGACCGTGCGTGCATCGACGACCTGTTCGCGAGGCTCGCCGCGCAAGGCAAGCAGCTCGCCGCCGTCGCGAGGTGGAGCGGGACGATGAAGGACGACGACGATCGCATCTTCGTCGAGGTCGCGCTCGCCGGCCGCGCCGACGCCATCGTGACGGGGAACCTCCGCGATTACCCGACGGCGCTCGGCTTCGCCGTGCATCCGCCCGCCACGCTGCTCGCGATGCTCGAGTGAGCTACTGGCGGACGACGATGTCGCGAACGAGAGCGTCGAACTCGGTCTTCATCGGGAGCTCGTACTCGACGACGGCGCGCCGCCGCGTGCTCGTCACGGCAGCGCCTGTCTTCGGGTTCGTGCCGGCGTGCTCCTCGTCGCGCCAGAGCACGCCGATGCCGCGCTTCTGCCACGCCGGCACGTCGTTGAAGTTGATGCCCGCTCGGAAGAGGAGCTCGTTGCGATCGGCGACGGAGACGCCCTTCAGCTTCTCGGTTGCGGCGTGGTCGTCGAGGCCTTGCCGGCGGAGCAGCCAGTACGAGTGGCCGTTGAGCGCGTTGCGGTGCGCGTCCTCGTTCCGCCACCGGAAGTAGTCGACCACGTCGTCGACGTCGGGGAACTGCGAGATGCGCGCATCGAACGCGGCGACCGTGCCGAGCGTGAGCGAAAACTTCGCGCTGGCCTCGCCCGCGAGGACGGACAGGAGCTTGCGCAGCTTGCGGCCGAACAGCGACTCGTCCCTGCGGAACAGGAGCGACATCTCATCGCTCTGCGTGTAGCCGAACAGGACCGAGAAGCCCGACGACGTGACGAGGTGCTCGAGCGTCGCGACCATGCAGTCGCGAAAGCGCACGTCGTAGGGCGCGTCGAACTTCTCGGTCGCGTGCCCGCGCGTGAGCTGCGAGAACGAGCGCCCGTCGATGCGCGCGACCATGTGCATGCCGGGGAGCACGCAGTGGTCATGGGCGGTCTCGTAGATCCGCATGCGCCGGTCGAGCTGTTCGAACTTCATGGCCCTGCGCGGACGCTAGCATCCCCGCGGCGGTCTTGCTGCTCGTCAGAGCGCGGCGCCGGCCTCGCGTTCGATGCGTTCGGCGCCCGTGATGTCGAACACGGCCTCGGCGGCGCAGGCCCATGCGGTTCCGAGCGCGAGGCCGCCGAGGACATCGGTCGGCCAGTGGACGCCGAGGTAGACGCGCGTCGTCCCGACGGTCGCGGCGAAGACGCTCGCGGCCGTCAGGAAGGCCACGCGCCGGCTTCGCAGCCGCCGGCTGCGCGACGCGACGAAGGCGAGCGTGAGGTAGAGCGACGACGACGCCATCGAGTGGCCGGACGGGAACGACGTGCTGTCGACCTCTTCGAGGTGGGCGAGCAGCGTGGGCCTCTTCCGCCTGAAGATGCGCTTGATGCCGAGCTCGGCGACGGCGCCGCCGACCGCGCCGATCATGATCTGCCAGGCGAGACGCGGGCTCCGTCGCGAGAGCGAGATCGCGGCGAGCGACACGGCCGTCGCCCCCGGAACGCCGCCGAAGAACGTGAGGCGGCGCATGATCGCGTTGGTGATCGGGCTCCGCGTCCGGCCGAGCGCGCGTACGACGGCGCGGTCGAGCTCGTTGCCGTGATCGCCGGAGATCGTCCGGCTGATCGCGAGGAAGCTGCCCGTGGCGCCGAGCGCGACCGCGGCGAGCAGTGCCTGCCTGCCCCAGTATCGGCGGCGCCTCGCGGTGACCTCGGCGCGTAACGGCTCGGCTGCCGCGCTACGCGTCGGATCGTCGACGAGATCCGAGGCGAGCACGTCGTCCACGACGCTCGAGCGGCCTATCATGACGCGCGATCGTGCGAGGCGTATGCCATCACATGCGCGCGAGCAGCGCGACCGTGGCGACCACGAGCGCGAACGCCGTCATCATGATGCAGATCACGACCGCGACGAACGGCGCGTTCTGGCGGAGGCCCTGGATGAAGGGCATGGGCGGTCCCTCCTTTCGTGACGGCGCCGTGCATCACGCGTGCCGCGCGGAGGTCAGTCGGGCTTGGTGGTCGCCGGTTTGACGGGCGTGGTGAGGCCGAGCCGCGACGCGAGGAACGTGTAGACGAGCGCGTTCACGTACGCGCGCTGCTTGATGTCGGCCGCCCCGCCATGGCCGCCCTCGATGTTCTCGTAGTAGAGCGGCTGGTGTCCGAGCGCCTCGAGCTTGGCGACCATCTTCCGGGCGTGTGCAGGATGCACGCGATCGTCCTTCGTCGACGTCGTGAAGAACATCGGAGGATACGGCGCTCCGCGTCGCACGTTGTGGAACGGCGAGTACTTCGAGAGCGCTGCCCAATCGTCGGGATCGTCGGGATTGCCGTACTCGCCCATCCACGAGGCTCCCGCGAGGAGCTTGTGATAGCGCTGCATGTCCGTGAGGGGGACCTTGCTGACGACGGCGCCAAAGAGCTCGGGGCGCTGCGTGAGCATGACGCTCGTGAGGAGCCCGCCGTTGCTCGCGCCGGTCACTCCGAGCATCTTCGGCGTGGTCACGCCCCGATGCACGAGGTCCTCGGCGACGGCCGCGAGATCGTCGTAGGCGTTCTGACGATTGTGCTTCATCGCTGCGTCGTGCCACGCGGGGCCGTACTCACCGCCGCCGCGCAGGTTGGCCTGCACGTAAGCGCCGCCGCGCTCGATCCAGGCTGCGCCGTCGCTCGGCGAGTAGCCCGGCGTGAGCGAGATCTCGAAGCCTCCGTAGGCCTCGAGCAGCGTCGGAACCGCGGCGGTGCGGTCCTTCTTGGCGACCTCGAAATACGGGATCTTCGTGCCGTCCTTCGAGGTCGCGAAGTGCTGC
>JAQBQJ010000328.1 GCA_028287065.1 Labilithrix sp.
CGGTTCACGATAGCCACGCGAGGCCCTTTCGTCATGGGTCGCGTGCTCTCGAACGCGAACCGCGTGCCGGCCGAGCTCTGCTCGCCTTTGCTTCGGCTCTGCTGGGATCGACCGTCACCACGAGACCTCCTGCTAGCCAAACTCGGGCCGTCGTCGACCTCGTCCGTGCGAGCTGCGCGAGGGCAGCCTGCGATGACCGTGACAGCGGAAACGCGCCGGCATCCCCGCCGTCAATCGCGCCGAGCTGATCGGCGAGCGCGGTCAGGTGATCGACGATACCCGGCGAGAGCTCCGCGAGGAGCGGCATGACCTCGTTGCGGACGCGCACGCGCAAGTACCGGGGATCTTGGTTCGAAGCGTCCGTCGAGTAGGGGATGGCATGCCGCGCGACGTGAGCCAGCACGGCCTCACGTCGCGCGCGGAGGAGCGGTCGCACGAGCTCGACCGCAGCGTGACCCTCGACCCCCTCGAGCGGGGCACGCGGCGGAAGCGCGGCGAGACCGCGCGGTCCTGCGCCGCGCATGAGGCGCATCAGCACGGTCTCCGCACGATCGTCGGCATGATGGGCCGTGGCAATCGTGCGTGCGCCCACTTGCCGGGCCGCCGCAGCGAGCGCCTCGAACCGTGCGGCGCGCGCGCGAGCCTGGAGATTTCCGCCACGTGCCACGGCGACACGCGTTCGCGCGAACGGCACTCCGAGGTGCGCCGCGTACGCCTCCGCGACATCGAGCTCGCGTGCCGCTTCCGCGCGGAGCCCGTGATCGACGCCGTGCGCGCGGACAGTGAGCCCGAGCTGTGGGCCGAGCCGCGCGAGGACGTGCAGGAGCGCCATCGAGTCCGGTCCGCCGCTGATCGCCGCGAGCAGCGTCGTGCCCCGCTCGAGCTTGGCTTCGCCGGTCAGCGCTCGCTTCGCGATCGTGAGCAGCGCCGGCTTCATCGCGCGCTCGCTACGGCGTGCAGGCGAAGACCGCGTAACCGCCGGTCGAATCGTTGTTGCTGAGGACCTTCGCGGTCGTCCAGGCGACGGCGACGCGCGACGGGGTGGCCGCGACGGCGACCCTTCCGTCACGAACGGTCACGACCGACTGGATGCGCGGCTCCTTCGCGAAGACCACCTCGCGCAGCGCCGTCGGCGTGGTCGAGGCGTTCGCAAAGACGTGGAGCGACACCGAGCCGGGCTTGAGCGCGGCGAAGTACGCCTTGTCGTCGAGGATGGCCACGTCGCCGGTCGTCGGGACGCCGGCGCCCTCGATCGAGAAGCCGTTCGTCTCCGCCGGCGTGGTGCGATTCAGATCGAATGCGCGGTACGACACGGAGCGACCCGGCCCGCCGCCGTCGCTCATCACGATGACGCGCGTACCGACCGCCGCGAGCGCACCCCACTGACCCGGAAACGTGATCGGCAGGCTCGGCGTGCCGTCGACCGAGTTGAACGCGCTCGCCTGCGTGCCCGCCGGCGCCATGATGAGGCCCAGGCTCGGCCCGGTCTCGTCACCTCCGCCGCCGGTGCCCGCGCCCGCTTCGGCGCCGGCGTCGGAAGCCGGAGCGCTGCCTGCGTTCGGACCGGCGTACAGCACCGCGAGCACCTTGTCGCTCGCCGCGACCCACGCGCCGGTCACGCCGGTGGCCGGCCCGAACGAGCCGCTCGGCGCTCCCACGAGGTCCTTCCCGACGGTCGCGATGCGGCTCGAGCCGTCCTCGGTGAAGACGACGACCTTGCCGGCCGGGCGCGTCGCGGCGACGTGGCCGCCGGAGAGCGAGAATTTCTGCGCGGTGTCCGAGTCGGACGTCATGAAGTTCGGGTTGATGGTGACCTCGGGCTTCGACGAGAAGCTGAGGAGCTCGAGCCCCGGTTTGCCGCCGCACGCCGAGCGCGCGAGCACGAGCTGTCCTTCGGTGCCGTTCATGACGAGGCCGATGCCGTCGGTCTCGTCGGAGTTGGCGCAGCGCCCCTTCAGGAGCGGACGCGTGGGATCGAGCGCGCCGCCGGCGGGATCGATCGGCAGCACGGTCACGCGCGCGCTCGCGCCGTTCGGATCGATCTCGCGATACACGACGACGAAGCCGCTCGGCGTCGTCGCGATCGCCGGCGCGCTGACGAGCGTTCCACCGCCGCCGACCGGGTTCGCGAGCGGACCGGCGCCGAGCAGCTCGAGCGAGCACTGCGCACCGACGCTCGGGTCCGCGTTGTCGTTCGCCGGAACGCAGCGCGCCGCCTGGCACGATGCGCCGAGCCCGCAGCCGCCGGACGGCGTGTCCGTCGCGTTCAGGTTGATGGCGACCGTGTCCGTGCTCCCCATCTCGGCCTCGACGCAGCCCGTCGCGAGCACCGAGCAGTCCTCGCCCTTCGCCACCGCGGCGAACGCATACTTGCCGGTCGCGAGATCGCCGACGCGCGGCGACTGCGCGTCGTCACGACGGAAGGCCACGCGCGTGGTCGCGCCGTCGGGCACGCCGTTCATGAGCATCGGGCCGAGCGCTTCGCAGCTCGCGTCGCGGAACGCGCCGATCTCGAACCACACGGTGTTCGGCACGACCTCGTTGGGCAGGGCGAGGTCGAGCCCGACCTGCGGCGTGCCCTTGCATCCTGGGCCGACCACGGCGCCCGCGATGAGCACGGCGAGCAGCGAGAGAGGCGAGAACGACCTCATGAAAAGCCCAGCAAAGTTATTCCGGGGTCGCTCGGCAGGAGCGAGGCCCACACAGGAATACTGGGCCGACTTGGGCCCGAGGGCAACGTGATTGACCCCGTCCGGGGCCTCGGTCAGCGCTCGCCGTCGCCGGTCACGGCCAGATCCCCGGCTGGAACCGCGGGGGTGGCGGCCTTCGGCGTGCCACCGACGAGCCCCTCGATCGCCGGCGCGAGCTGCGCCGGATCGCCCTCGAGCAGCTTGCTCGCCTCCGACTCGGACGTGATCGTCATCGTTCCGCGCGCCGCAGCGTGGATGGCGTTGTGCGCGTGCACCGCGGGGGCGGGCGCAGGCGCCGGCTCGGCGGGAGCGGGAGCGGACGGCGCCTCCGGCTCGACCGCGGCCGTCTTCTCGGGACCGATCGGCGCGGGCGCGAGCGGACGCGCGTCGCTGCGCGCGTCGGACGTCTCGCTCGTCGTCGACGCGTTCGCCTCCTGCAGCTCGGGCCCCGTGCTGCGCCATACGAACAGGCTCGTCATGGCCGCGAGGACGAGCGCCGCGATCGCGCTCTTGCGCGAGCGACGCATGCGACGCAGCGGCACCACGAGCTCGGAGAGCGTCGGCTGGCGCGTCGACGCGGGCGCCTCGTCGGCCGCGGCGGTCGTCTCCGCGACGAGCGTGTGGGCCTCGCGCGCCGCATCGTAGAGGGCATCGGCCATCTGGCGCGCGTTCGCGAAGCGATTCTTCGGGTCGTGCGCGAGCGCCTTCTCGAACCACCGATCGAGCGCTGCCGGGAGCTCCGGGCGGAGCTCGCTCGGACGCGCGAACGTCCCGCCGTCGATGGCGAAGTAGAGGCCTTCGATCGACTCCGCGTCGAAGGGCGTGCGGCGCGTGAGCGCGAAGTATGCGACCGCTGCGAGCGAGAAGAGATCCGAGCGCGCGTCCGTCGTCTCCGGCTCGAACATGTGCTCGGGGCTCATGTACTGCGGAGTCCCGGCCGGGAGCCGGTCGACGTCGAGGCACTGCTCCTTGTTCATCGGCTTTGCGACGCCGTAGTCGAGGAGCTTCACGAACGTCGTCGGCCCCGCGACGAGGAAGACGTTCTCGGGCTTCAGATCGCGATGGACGATGCCCGCGTCGTGCGTTGCAGCGAGCGCCTCGCACGTCTGCGCGACGATCTCGACGACCTCGAACACGGAGAGCGCGCCGTGGCGACGCACGCGCTGCTCGAGGTTCTCACCGTGCAGCAGCTCGAGCACGAGGTACGGCTCGTCGGCCTCGTTGTGCCGGCAATCGAGCACGCGAACGACGTGCGGGCTGTCGATGTTCGCCGTCATGCGAGCCTCGCGGAGGAAGCGCGAACGCGCGCTCGGCACCGCGGCCCACGGGCCGGACATGAACTTCACGGCCACTTCGGTCCCGAGCACGAGGTGCTCGGCGATCCACACGCTGCCCATGCCGCCATCGGCAATCTTGCGCACGAGGCGTAGCGTTCCGGAGAAGACCTGACCCACTTCTAGCTTCACGAGCGGGATGCAGGTGCACCGGGTATGCCGTGGCGGAACTGCGGTCGGGGTGCGCAACTGGATGCAAACCGGCGCGGAAAGCGGGCTCCATCCCTCAGGGCTCAGCCGTGTCTCTCGGCCACACCGTGACCGCAATCCGTGTGGCGCCGGGGCGGCCTACTTGTCCATCGACATGCGGACTTCTTTCGTTTGTTCCGGTGCGACTTCCACGACGAGGTTCTTTCGTGCGCCATTCGGTGCGGACAGTTGCAGCACGTGGCGCCCCGCGGGGACCGGGCGATTGAAGATGTGTCCGGGGCCGAGCGATGCGCCGTTGTCGATGATCTGGTCGCACTTCGGCATGCAGACGACGGTGAGCGCGCCGAGGGCAGCGGGCTTCTTCGGCGTCGTCGTGGCGGGAGGAGGAGGCGCCGCGGCGGCGACGGGCGCGATGGTCGGCGTCGTCGGTTTCGGCGTGGTCTGCGTGGGCGCCGCGACCGGCGTGGGCGCAGCCGGCGGCGGAGTCGCTGCCGCGACCGCGGGGGTGACCGTCGCGACCGCAGGAGGCGTCGCCGGCTCCGGCGTGGCCGCAGCGGTCATCACCGGCGGCGGCGCCGTGACGGCTGCGGGCGGCGCGCCTGGCGGCGGAGCAGGAGGCGTGGCCGAGGAACCTGGCTGCGCGACGACCGTGTTGAACGCGGAGCGCGCGGACGAGAACGGGCCCGCGCTGCCGGCAGGAGCCGCGCCGCCCGAGATGCCCGAGCCCGCCGCAGACGAGCCCGCGCTCTTCGGCGCAGGCGCCGGCGAACCGCTCGTCGACGAGACGATCGCGATCACGACGCCGGCGATGAGCAGCGCGATCGAGCACGACAGTGCCGCGACGACCCACATCGGCGGGCGACGCTTGTAGCGCTGCGCCGTCATCGTGCGGTTGTCGTACGTCGGCGCGCCCATACGCATGTGCGTCGGCTGCATCCGTTGTGACTGGCGCGGGATGAACTGACCGCTCTCGCCGGTCGGGTGCGGTCCGCTGCGCGGGATGAAGTCCTGCTGCTGCGACGGCATCATCCCGGGGAACGAGCTCGCGTCCTGACCCATGTGACCGTGGCCCTGGCCCTGGCCCTGGCCCTGACCCGGCATGCCGTGCGTCTCGTTGAACGGCATCTCGCCGCTGCGCGCCGCGGGTTGCTGGATGTATCCGAGCGGGTTGAGCATCGCCGGGACCTGCTGCCCGAGGCCCGCCGTCTGACCGAAGCCCTGGGGCGGGGGCGGACGGCGCTGTGACGGCGCCGGCGCGTTCGATCGACCGGCAGCGGGCGAGACCTGCGGGAACGTGGGCGGCGCTTGCAGCGGGTTCGCTTCGCCCCGCGTGTTCGCGACCATCGTCTCGTCCTGGTCCTCCTCCTCGTCCGGCTCGATCGCCATGATCTCGTCGCGGTCGGCCTTTCCGGTCGCGGCGGCGATCATGTGCGCGCGAGCACCGGGGCTCGCCATCATCGTGGGCCCGTCGTTCTGTGACGGAGGCGCATCGCCCGACTGCATCAGCGTCGGCGGCTCGCTTCGCATCGGCTCGCGATGCGACGGGTTCCCATGCATCGGCGGCATGGGATCCGCGATCGGCGGCAGCGCCTGGATGGTCGGCCCGTCGCCGTCGGCGGGGTGATCCTCTTCCGCTTGCGGCGGCGGAGCCTTTGCGACGGACGTGTTCGGGCGCGGCGGACCGCCCGTTCCGCGACGCGAGTCGACGGGCCTCGAGCCGCCCGCGTTCTGCGACATCGGTCGCGCCTGCGTCGGCAACGACGGGCCGGTCGACTTCATGTCGAGCCCCTCGTTGCTCAAGGTCGGCGAGCGGCCATAGCCCTGCTGTCCGCCGCCGTCGGCGTCCGGCTCGGCCATCGGTCCCGTGATCGGCGCGGCAGGCATGCCGGCGGCCGGCCGCACGCCTCCCGGCTTCGCTTGCGCCTGCACGTCGGAGTTGCCGGTGAACTCCGGCCCGAGCTTCGGCTTCGAAAGGAGCTGATCGACGTTGATCGTCGACGTGACCTCGGCCGCCCAGCGGAGGTGCGCCTCGCGCTTCTGGATGCGGTCGTTGAAGATCGACTGCGTGTAGGCTGCAACCTCATCGGAGGCGATGAAGAGGCCGCGTCGCATGAGCAGCGACTGGAGCGCACGCGAGAGCTCGCGCGCCGTCTTGAAGCGCTCGCCGCGGTTCTTCGCGAGCGCCTTCATCACGATCTTCTCGAGGTCGACCGGATAGCCGCGGATGAGCGTGGAAGGGCGCGGGACGTTGCATTCCTGCACCTTCGCGAGCGTGTCGAGATCGCTCTCCATGCGGAAGAGCCGCTGTCCGGTGGTGAGCTCCCAGAGGACGACGCCGAGCGCGAAGATGTCCGTGCGGCGATCGATGCCCTCGCCGTGCACCTGCTCCGGGCTCATGTACGCGAGCTTGCCCTTGAGCGTGCCGGCGCGCGTGTGGCTCATGCGCGAGCTGAACT
>JAQBQJ010000329.1 GCA_028287065.1 Labilithrix sp.
GTCGGCGCCGGCACCGGAGCCGTTCCCCATGGGACGTGCGCGAACACGTGGGCCAACGCGCGGACGAGGCCGAGCGCGCCCGAAGCCGCCACCGCGCAGCCGCGCTCCGCGCCCGGCAGCGGCTCGAGGAACGCATGCGCGAGGCAGAGCGGCAAGGCCGCCATCTCGCCGAGCGGAACCGCGAGGAGGTTTGCGAGGACGCCCGCGATCGGCAGGTCCGAGGTCATGCACGCGAGCACGGGCGCACACGCGATCGAGGCCGCGAGCGACGCCGACACCGCGCGGACCGGCAAGGCGAGCCACCCGGGCGTCCGCGCGAGCAGCGCCGCTGCGATCCGTCCCGAGAGCGCGAGCAGCCCCGCCGTCGCGGCCGCGGAGAGCGCGAACGAGAGATCGAACGCAACGAGCGGATCCGCGAGCGCCATCCCGGCGACCGAGAGGCCGAAGGCGCGCGGCGTGTCCGGCTTGCGCGAGAGCACGTGCGCCAGGAACCCGGCCGTGACCATCCACGCCGCGCGGATCGCCGAGCCGCTCCCTCCGGCGAGGTCGGCGTAGATCCACGCGAGAGGCACGCCGCACGCCGCGGCGACCCGCATCGGCGCGACGCGCGTGGCGACCGCCGGCATGCGCACGAGCAGCGCGCGCAGGAACGCCACGAACGTCGCGACGACGAGCACGAGGTGCATCCCGGACACGGCGAGAAGGTGCGCGAGGCCGCTCCGCCGGAATGCGCGCTGATCCGACGCCGTGAGGTCGTCCTCGCCGAGCACGAGCGCGCGTGCCATCGCGGTCGTGTCCGGCGGAAACGTCGCGACGATTCGCTCGCGCAGCCGGTGGCGCGCGCGATCGATGAGCGCTCCGAGGCCGTGGCCGCGGGCGCGAACGACCACGTCCTGCGCGCCGCCGGACAAGAGCACGCCGCGCCGGGCTTGCGGTGGCCGCGGATCGCCGGTCGCGTCGTTCCAGAAGCGATGTCCCGGCGCGAGCTGCGCGACGGCTTCGACCACGTCACCGCGCGCGAGCACCGGTGCCATCTCGGGCGGGCTCCCTCGGGGGACGTGCAACGTGACGCGGCCACGCACGTCGCAATCGCCCTCGGTCACGTCGACGTCGAGCGACAGCGCGTCGCCGAGGAGCACCGGCGAGCGCGCGACGACCCCTGCGATCCGACAACGTGCCGGCCAGCGCCGTGACCCGTCGACGATCGCCGCGCGATCGCGCTCGTACCGCCTGACCGCCGAGGTCGCCCGCGCCGCGCCGAGAAGGAACGCGAGCGAGCCGAGGATCGCGACGACCGGTGCGCCTCGACGCGCGAGCGCCACGAGCACGATCGCCGTAGCGACGGCCGCCTCGATCGGCGCCGCGCAGGCGAGGCCGCCTGCGCACGCAGCGAGGCCCACCACGAGCACGCAGTCGAGCTGCGGCCGCGCTCTGGGATTGCCGAGATTCATGCGGAGACGGGCCCCCGTGCACCCCGCGCGCCAAGTGCCGGCCCGATCGCGCGATCTCACGATCGACCTTGAAACAAGCGCGATCATGCACGACCGCACGGCCCAACACGCCCGTGACACTATGGCCCGGACAGGCGCGAGGGTGTCCGCGGACACCCCCGGCAGCTTGGGGCGTTGCTCGCACCTGGCTCATGTCGGTACTCTCCTCGAGACGCGGTATTTTCGCGTGCTTCCATGAGCCATCGCTTCGTCCGGTGCCCCCACTGCAAGATGCCGCACGACGCGGCGGAGCGGGTGTGTCCGTCGACGGGGCGACGCATCGAAGGCAGCGCCAACACCGGCGCCCGCTCGCGCATGAGCGAGCTGCCGCCGCCCGAACGACGGCCCGAGCCGCTCGGCTTCGACCCCGCGAAGAACCGCATCGCCGAGCGCGAGGCGGCGGAGCGCGCCGCCGCGATGCATCAGCCCGCGACCGGCTCGCTCCAGACGCGCAACCTCCAGACCGACCTCATCGGTCGCACGGTGAGCGACCGCTACATCATCAAAGGCGTGCTCGGCGAAGGCGGCATGGGCACGGTCTACGAGGCCGAGCACCTCGGTCTCGGCCGGTCGGTCGCCATCAAGGTGCTGAACCCCGCGCAGGCGAAGAAGCGCGTCGCCGTGAAGCGTTTCCAGCAAGAAGCGCGCGCCGCGGGCGCGATCGGTCACCCGAACATCTGCGAGGTCTACGACCTGGGCTTGCTCGACGACGGCAGCCCCTACCTCGTGATGGAGAAGCTCATCGGCACGACGCTCGCCGATCGCATCTTGCGCGAGGGCGGCCTGCCGTTCGACGAGGTCGCGGACGTCATGATCCAGGTCCTCTCGGGCCTGATCGCCGCGCACGACAAGGGGATCGTGCATCGCGACATCAAGCCGGAGAACATTTTCCTCGCGCGCCGCGTCGGGTGTCCGCCGATCGTGAAGATCCTGGATTTCGGCGTCTCGAAGATGATGCCGCAGTTCCAGGGCGGCGACGAGCAGCTCGATCTCACGCGCACCGGCATGGTCATGGGCACGCCCTATTACATGTCCCCCGAGCAGGCCCGCGGCGAGCGGAACCTCGACGGCCGCGTCGACGTCTATGCGTGCGGCGTCATGATGTACGAGTCGATCGTCGGCAAGCGCCCGTTCCTCGCGCCGAACTACAACGCGCTGCTCCTCTCGATCATCAACACGACCCCGAAGCCCATCCGCGAGCTCAGGCCGGCGACGCCCTCGAGCCTCGAGGCGGTCGTCGTCCGCGCGATGGCGAAGGCCCGCGACGATCGTTATCCCTCGGCAAATGCCGTGTTGCGGGACATCCAGGCCCTCCCGGTCGCAGCGGGCGCGCAAGCCAATCGCATCCCGGCGCCTCCCACGGCCGACGAGCGCATGCGCGCGCAGGTGCTCGGCGGCAGGGCCGCAGGGCGCGACGCGGACCGGCGCGACCAAGAGCGTGAAGACGCGGCCGGCCGCAGCACGCGAGC
>JAQBQJ010000340.1 GCA_028287065.1 Labilithrix sp.
GGCATTCACGTCGGTTCCGCTGAGCACGTAGCTACGCCAGGATCCGAGAAACAAGAGGCGCAGAGACGCGGAGTTTTTGTTGGTTCGAGACACGCGTTCCATCGCGCGTGTCTCGAGCAAAATAAACTCTGCGTCTCTGCGCCTCTGCTTGTTTCTCGGATCTTCAGAGGCCTTGAAGCAAGGCGGTGAGGCGCGCGCGGAGTTGGGCGTCGCTCTTTTGGAGGCGCGCTTTCACCGCTCGCACGCCTTCCGCGCGGTCGAGAGCGATCAGGGAGCGCGCCATGGCTTCCGTCACGATCAGGCTTTCTTCGCTGCCGCCGTCGCCGCGCAGCATCGCGACCAGGCCTCGCTTGCCCTCGACGCCCTTCAGCAGCAACGCGACCGCGCGGGCACGGAGCGGAGGGGCGACGTCGGCCAGCGCGGCGGCACACGACGCACGGAGCTCGTCGCTCGCGCTGCCCTTCATCGTCAGCAGACGCTCGATGACGCCGAACACGTTCTCGTCGATGCTCCGCACGCGACGTAGCTCCGTGATCGCGACGATCCGCGCGGGCTCTTCGGCGAACTCGAGCGCGTCCATCAGCGGCTTGCGCGCGCGCTCGCCCCACAGCGGCACGATCGCGGAGAGCGCGGCCGGGCGCAGGCGCGGATGCGCGAGGAACTTCGCGACCGCCTCGCCGAGCGCAGGGTCCTGGCGATCGGGCATCGCGCGCAACAGGTCCTCGACGAACGCGATGTCGGTATCGTTGTGGACCTCCATGCGCGGCAGCACGGCCGAGAGCAGACCCCAGCCGGCCGGTCCGGTCTCGCGGAACGTCTGGACCCACATCGCGCGCGCGCTCATCTCGGTCAGCGCTTCACGTGCCATGTAGAGCGCCTGCGCTCCGGCGCTGCCCGCGAGCGCGAGGAGCTGCCGCGCCGGCTCGCGCTGGTGCATGGGTCCCGTGAGCGCCGCGTTCGCGATCGGCACGAGGCGCTGCTTGTCGATCATCGACTTCATCGTGCGCAGCGCATGGTTCTCGCGAGGACCAGGCTTGCCTGCGCCCTTCGCATGACGCGCGAGCACGCCGATCGCCGCGAGCAGCGCGCCCGCCTCTGCACGACGCGCGAGCACCGCCATCGCGGCCTCGAGCGTCGCGAGCTCGCGCCCGTAGTCCTCCGGATCCTGGATGAAGTCGAGCGTGCGGAGGAACTGCGACGGCTCGCGGATGAGCGCCTCGGCGAGCGTCGTCGCGCGGATCGTCTCCTGGAGATCGCGCGGCACGTCGGCGTCGGTGACGATGCCGCGTCGATACAGCTCCGCGACCGCGGCGTCGGACTTCGGCGACCGCTCGCCGAGGAGACGCGTCGCGAACGCGCGGAGGTAGCCCTTGATGACCGTCGGATCGATCTCACCCTTGTCGTAGTCGGCGAGCAGGAGCTCCACGGCCTCGGCGCACGGCTCGTGGAGCAAGCGCTCGAACACGAGCGGCGCGACCTGGAAGCCGGAGAAGCCGCGGAGGTTCGCGACCGCCTCGTCGACGAGATCGGCGTTGAAGAGGAACTGCCGGACCTCGTCGCCCTTCGTGAGCAGGTGCGCGACGCCCGTGACGAGGTCCTCGCGGATCTCGCGCATCTTCTTGAGGCTGATGCCGCGCACGTTCGAGAGTGCGCGCAGATCGCGTGCGAGCCGCGCCGCGCACAGGCCGACCTTCCACGACAGCTTGCGATCGCGCCCGACGACGTCCGCGACGAAGAGCACCGAGACGTTGCGCAGCGGCTTGCTGAGCAGCTCCTTGCGCAGGTCCTCGTGCGCGTGCGGCCCGAGGAGCATCTCGATGATGTAGTTCAGCTCCATGTCGGGGATGCCTTCGCGCAGGGTCATCGCCGCGATGCCCTTCTTCACGACGGCTTCGATGAACGGGTAGCCGAAGCTTCCGTAGAGCTGCGAGCCGAGCAGGCGCCGGAGATCGACGATCTCGCCGTGTCCGGTCATGACGCAGAAGCCGACCGTCTTCGCGGAGTCGCGACGCGCGAACGTCATCTCGCGTCGTCCGCGCAGGGCGGCCTTCGTCGCCTTCAGCAGCTCCTTCATGGCCTGCGCGGCCTCGGGATGTCCGCGCTCGAAGCGACCGAAGCGCAGGACCGCGCTCGAGAGCGCGATGAAGAAGCCGGGGAAGCCGGACGCGGGATCGTCGAGGACCGGAACGTTCTCGACGATGCTGCGCTCGTCGTCGTCCGCGGCGCTGCCGGAGTCGCCGGGGTCGATGACCTCTTTGAGCTCGACGCGCAGCTCGCGCGCCGACTGCTGTCGCTTGCTGGGTTGCTTCTGGATCGCGCGGAGGATGATCTCCTCGACGATCGAGTCGAGACCCCGGATGAGCTGCGACGGCGGGCGAGGCTGCTCGTCGAGCTGCTTGATCAGGATCTCGGCGGCGTTGTCGCCGAGGAACGGCGGACGTCCGGTGACGAGCTCGTAGAGGCAGATGCCGCACGCGTAGACGTCCGAGCGCGCGTCGATCTCGTTGCCGCGCGCCTGCTCCGGCGACATGTACTCGGGCGTCCCCGCGATCACGTTCTCGGCGAGGCCCATCTCGGCCTCCTCCCGCGTCGGGTTCTGGAGCGCGGCGATTCCGAAATCACACACCTTGACCAGCTCGAAGGTGCCACCTTCGTCGTTGCGGCTGGGCACGAGCATGATGTTGTCGGGCTTGATGTCGCGATGGATGATCCCGTTGTCGTGCGCGACGCTGAGCGCGGCGCAGACCTGGATCATGATCTCGACGGCGCGATCGGTCTGGAGACGACGCTCTTCGTCGAGGAGGCTCTGGAGCGTGCGCCCCGAGAGGAACTCCATGACGATGTAGACGAGCCCGTCCGGCTCCTGACCGAAGTCGAGGACGCGCATCACGTTCGGATGATCGAGCTGGCTCGCGGCGAGGGCCTCGCCGCGGAAGCTCTTCATGAAGTGCGGGTCTTTTTGGTAGTGCGGATGCAGCACCTTGATCGCGACGGTGCGCCGGAGCTCGCGATGCGTCGCCTTGTACACCGCGCCGGCCGCGCCGCTGCCGATGGCGGACTCGATGCTGTACTTGCCGTCCGCGATCTTGCGGCCGATCCACGGGTCCGTCTCGTTCGTTTCGGAGTCCGCCCTCGCGCGACGCGCGGTCGAGCTCTCCTCGTTGGGGAACGCCGTCGCGGACGCGGCGGTCTGCGCCTCGCCGTCGGCCGGATGACGCGTCGACTTCTTCTTGCGCCCCGAGCTCGTGCCGCTGCTCTTGCCTCCGTGCGTCGTCTTCTTCTTGCGACCGCCGCCCGTGCCTGACTTCTTCGCGACGACGACCGCGCTGCTCTGCGTGGGCGTGAGCTCCTCGCGCGCCTGCGGTGAAACGATCGGCGGCGGGACCGCCGCGGTGCGTGCGTCGTCCTGCGCGCGCATGCCCGCGGCGGGCACCGGAGCGGCGCGGGCGACGGGCATGTTGCCGGACGGCGCGGCGGGGAGGCGGATCAGCGTGTCCGCATCATCGTCGTCGTCCGGCGGCGGCGGCATGCCACGGAGCACGTCGGACGGATCGCCGTCGTCCGCGAACAGCGGCGCGGTTCCCTCGGTCGGCGGCGCCTCCGACGCGCGCTGCGCTCGACCCTCGCCGGTGATCTCGGGCTCCGCCGGGAGCGCCATCGGCATGTTCGCGAAGTCTTCGTCGAAGAAGAAGTCCGCCGCTCCGCCGCTCGCGACCGGTCGTGCGGCCGTCGTGTCGTCCGAGGCCTTCGCGCCCGCGAGCTTGCCGTCGACCATCGCGAGCGTCGGCGTGAAGGGCTGCGGCTCCGAGTCGGAGACCGAGACCTCGATCGACGACGGCGGCGATCGCTCGGGCGCGCTCGCGCCGGCAAGCATGTCCGGCTCGAAGATGACGCTGACCGAGAGGCTCGGACCTTCGTCGTCGGCAGGAAGCGACTCTTCGTGCTCCGGCGCCTGCTGCTGCCGCGCCTCCGCGCGCGCCGCCGCGATCGCGGCGTTCGTGGCTGCGACCACGGCATGAGGAAGCATGTCCGGCTCGAACACGACGCTCACGCTCAGCGACGGATCATCGGCGCCGTGTCCGGCGTCGTCCGCGCCGGCGTCGTCCGCGCCGGCGTCGAGGAGCGGAGGCGCCGCGGGCTCTGCCGGCGGTGCCCACGATGCGCTTCGCGCCGTTCGACGCGGATCGTCCGGCAGTCCTCGGAGCTCCGCGTTCGGGGCAGCCGTCCACTTTCGGGGATCCTCGAGCTTCGCTTCGTTCAGCGGCGCCGTCCACGCTGCGCTCGGCGCCGTGCGTCGCGGATCGTTCG
>JAQBQJ010000341.1 GCA_028287065.1 Labilithrix sp.
CCCACGCGCTGAGAGGATGACGGTCGCCTTCTCGCCGGCCCATGCGAGCGCCAATGCCCGCCCGATGCCCATCGATGCCCCGGTGATGATGACGGTCGACATGTGAGCGAGCGTATCCGCCGAACGGGAGCGCGACGACATTGAGCTCGAACAGCTCGCGCAGCTTCGCGACGTCGATCTGCAGCGCCGGCGAGTAGAAGCCGCGGCCGGCGTTGTTGATCAGGACATCGACGCCGCCGTGCTCGACGGCATGCCTCACGAGGTCGACGCGATACTCCTCGTCCGTGACGTCGCCCGGAACGACGACCGCGCGTGCGCCGCGCGAAGCCACCTCACTGGCGACCTCGTCGAGCGCCTCACGCCCACGCGCTGAGAGGATGACGGTCGCCTTCTCGCCGGCCCATGCGAGCGCCAATGCCCGCCCGATGCCCATCGATGCCCCGGTGATGATGACGGTCGACATGTGAGCGAGCGTAGCTGGTCGGGAGCTCCGAGAGGCGTGTGGCAACCGCTGCTGAGACGTCGACGATCGCAGGCCGGTCGCAACGCGCGCTGCTATTCTGCATGGATGGGCTTTCGCCGATCGCGCGCGCGTCTCCTCGGTGGTGTCACGGCCGCTGCTGCATTGTCGCTCGCTGCGCCGGCGGACGCGGCGCCGACAATCACGTTCGTCGGGCCGGTCGACGGCAACACCATCGGCAGCACGTTGTTCATGAACGTCACCATCGATTCAGCTTCGCCGCTGTCGTCCGTCGTCGGGCACATCGGGAACGTCTCCGCGCCGCTGACGAAGGACCCCGACGGTCATTGGCGTACGGTCGTCGAGCTCCCGGACGTGCCCGAGGGCCCGGTCGCGTACACGATCGCCGCGACGGACAGCACGGGGTTCACCGAGACCGCAACGATTCGCGTGAACGTCTACTCGGGGGCCATGCTCACGATCGACACGCCGATGCGTCCTGTCGCGCGTCCGTGCACACGCGTTCGCGTGACGTGCCCGACGAGTGGCGTGAGCGCGTGCGATGCGATCGAGGTCCTCTCGCGCAACCCGGACAAGGTCCTCGCATCCGCGAAGGCGACGGCGAACGGCGAGCTCGTCGTCCTCGACCACAACCTGTCGCTTGCCGAGTGGGATGGACAGCAGTCGTCGATCTACGTGAGAGCGCGCGTCCCGACAGGCGATTGGAGCAGCCCGCGCGAGCTGCCCGTCTACGTCGACTCGAGCTCCACTCTGGTGCCCGTAGCCGACGTCGACGGCCGCATCCTCGACTTCGACGACACGCGCATCCTCTTCGTCGGCCGGCGCGGCGTCTCGATCAAGGCGCGGCAGACGAACGTAGTCACCGTCCTCGCGAGCGGCAATCCGCACGCCGGTGTGCTGCTCGCGCCGAGTGGCGCGCTCTGGGAGGGCGGCGAAGCGAAGGTCGATGGTGTCGCCAGCAACGACGTCCAGGGGCTACGCGTCGCCGGGACCTGGGCGACGTGGACGAGCGGGAGCGTGAGCACGGGTCGGAGAGTGTTCCGCCGTGATCTCACCAACGCCACGACGTGGCTCGTCGCGAACGGTCATTCGCCCGACGTCGACGAGACGGGCGCCATCGCATACGTCGAGGAGGCGAGCCAGCCGCGCGTGCATCTCGTGCCGAACGGCGGCGTCGACGAGATCGTCGCCGCCGATACCGGCTCTGCGCAGTCGGGCCTCGGCGCGCCCCGGATCGGCGGTAGTGCGATCACCTGGGAGGTCCAGGACAGCGGCGGACACCCATTCCAGCTCGTCGTGAAGACACCGACGGGCATCGACGAGATGCCGTGGTCGACCGGCATCCCCGCGCTGCCTCCGTATCTCGTGCGTGCGGGGTGGGTCGCGAGCGTGCGCAACACGTCGCTCGGCATCAACGCGTGGACGCGCTCGCCGGCGGGCGTGCTCGCGGTCGCGAGCCCGCTCGACGGCGTCGATGCCATCACCGCGCTCGAGCCCGACGGCACGATCGCGTACGACGTCGTCGGCACGGATCACAGGCGCTCTCGTTACTTCGGCGGAGCCGGCGCCGCGGGACCGAACGCGCCGGTGCGCATCGGCGCGGGGCTCGGTCGTCTCGTCCATCGTGGCGCCGACTGGTACCAGATCGTCGAGGGCTCGCTCTACGGCGTCGACACGAGCATCACGACGCCGCTGCCGGCATGCGGCGATCCGGATCCGAGCACGCCGCCGGCAACCAACCCGTCGAACGTGACGCCGCCGGTCGACGTCAGCACGCCGCCGTCGTCGACAGCGAGCGCGGACGACGCGGGCGCGGGCAGCTGCGCGTCGTCGGGCGGAAAGCCGTCGTCGTCGTGGATCGGCGGCGTGCTGGTGGCGCTCGGCTTCATCGCGCGACGCCGCCGCCGCGACGAGGCGAGACGAGAACGAGAAGTCTGAGACGTGCCAACGAGAGCCGCGCTTTCGCGCTTTTCTCGGACTTCTCGACTCTCGCGCTCGCCAGTTACCGCTTCTTCTTCCGACGCGGATTGTGCTTGTTCACGAGCGCGAGGTAATCCGGCATCGGCGCATCGCTCGGGGCCACGAAGCGCTTCGACGCTTGCTCGGCGTACGCCGGCAAGCGCTCCACCATCACGCGCAGCTCGTCCTTGCCGGGGACCGTCGCGGACGCCGCCCACGCATCGAGCGCCGTCGCCAGCTCGCCCACCTTCGTGCCGCGCAGGTGGCCGCGCTTCCCGAGGTCGTGATAGCTCCGCGCGAGCGCGTCGCCGTCGAAGCGGTGCTGCGTCACGAGCTCCGTCGCGACGCGCAGCACGCCCTGCGCCGACAGCCGATCGTCCTCGTGCACGACGAATGCAGCTTGCAGGTAATTGTAGAAGGGCACCACGCGCGTGCCGTAGATCGCGAAGTCGCCCGGGGGCGTCTGCTGCTCGAGATGGATCAGGATGCGCTCGACGATCGGCGCGCCTTTCACCAGCCGGACGCAGCGGCGCACGTCTTCGAGGACGTCTTCGTACACGCGCCCGCGCTCGCCGATGGCATGCACCAGCTCTTCGCCGGCGCGGCCCGCCATGATGTCCGCGTACAGCGAGTACACGAACGCGTCGGCCTCGGCGTCGTCGCCGAAGAGCGTCTCGCGCGCGTCCGACTCGCTCACGAGCGTGCGCGCACGCAAGAGGGCAGGGAGCTTGTAGCCGAGCTGGTCCTTCACCGCGCGGAACCGCAGGCGCAGCACGTTCTGCAGGTTCGGCTTGAGGATGAACGAGTCCCACACGATCCCGTCGAGACGCAGCTTGTCCTCGAGGCGCCGCCGCATCTGCTCGGGCGAGCCGGACAGGATGTGGATCGAGACGTCCGCGCGCGCCATTTCGCGCAGCAGCGTCGCCGCGCCGGGATTCGTGCGCTTCTCGTCTGCGCGCTCGAACGCCGTGCGCACCAGATCGCGGACCGTATCGAACTCGGTCCGAAGGTACGTCTTGTCCAGATCCCACCGCGAGATGTGGCGGCTCGCCATCACGCTCCGCCGTTCGGCTTCTTGCGACGAGCGGGCGACGGAGACGCGGCCTCGAGCGCTTCGACCACCTCGCGCGGCGGCGCGCGCTTCAGGCGGCGCGGCGGAAGGAGCTCGGCCTCGCTCGAGATCTTCTTCGCGAGGAAGATCGCAGCATCGAGCTTGTAGAAGTTCCTCGTGCGATAGAACTTCAGGGCGTTGTCGTTGTTCTCCGCGACCTCGAGGACGAGATGCGTGCACCCGCGGACGCGCGCGAGGTGCTCGATCTGCTCGAGCAAGAACGCGCCGATGCCCTGGCCCTGCAGCTCGGGATGCACGGCGAGCTCCTCGACGTAGAGCGGTCGCATGTCGCGGCTCGAGAAGTACCGCTGGTTCATCCAGTTGTCGGAGCCGACGATCTCGAACGCGCACTCCGCGTACCCGACGATCACGTCCTTCTTCGCGATCTTCGTCTCGAACAGGAGCTGCTCGACGCCCTCCTCTTCGTAGACCTCGAGGAAGCGCTTCTTGAGGCGCGGGCGCTGGTACTCGACGGTCTCGCGATTCACGTCGCGGAAACAGAGCTTCAGGAAATCCCACGTGCGATTCAGATCGCGCCGGTGGATGCGGCGGACGCGCACCTCGGGCGGAGTCCTCGGCGAGAGGCTCAGCGGTTCGCGGTCGTCGGACGTAGGCGGCGGCTCGGCAGCCATGCGTGACTCAGCTTACTTCACTTCGCCGCGGCGGGCGCGGGGATGGCGCTCTCGCGCGGCGAGCACGCGGCCGCGGGGCCGTGCGCGGTCGGGTTGCACGTCGCCATGCCAAGGCTCGCGCACGAGATCTTCTCGAGGCGTCCCGCCGCGCAGAACACGAGGGCCTGCCCACCGTCGGCGCACTTCGGGAGCATCTCCTTGTCACACTCGACGTCGGCCGGGACGTAGCAGCCGGCACGCGGTCCGGTCCCGTTGCAGCGCATGCCGAAGCCCGCGCAGTCGCTCACGCGCACCTTCGCATCTTGACCCGAGCACTCCACGAGGCGATCGCCTTCGCACCGACGCGCGCCGAGCGTCGCGCAGCGCGGTCGGCCGGGCAACGTGCAGCTCGCCGTGGCTTCGCCGCTCTCGTCCTTGTGCTCTTCGCAGCGCGTGCCCGGCCGGCACCTCGCGCGCTCGATCGCGCCGTCGTGACACGACAGCACCGCGCCCTCGCCGTCGCAGCGTGCTTCGGGAGCTCCGGGCGGGCACTTCTGCGGCGCGAAGCACGCGCGGATCACGAGGCCGCCCGCGGATTTCATCTCGCGGCAGCTCGCGCCGAGCGCGGTGCAGTCGGTGACGGTGCTCTCCTGCGCGTCGTCGTCGCCGCAGCTCACGAGGCGTTCGCCGTCGCATCCGGACACGACCCCGGGACGCTTCGAGCAGAAGTCCGCCGCGCGCGCATCGCCGCCGCCGTGGATGCAGGTCGTGATCTGGTCGCACGTCGTCGCCTGCGTGAAGCACTTCTGCAGCGGATCGGGCGCGCTCGCATCGGCATGAGCGACCCACCAGTCCACGCACGCGCTCGGATCGCGCAGCCGGGGTGCGTCGTGCGCATGCGTGCATGATGCAATCCTCGCGCACGTCTCGGCGACCTGCGTGAGCGACGCCGGGTCCTTGCGAGGCGGCGCCTGGATCGGGGCGTTGGCCGGAGGCTCTTGCCCGCCACACGCGGCGAGCGCGGCGAGCACGACGAGCGGAGCGAGCAGGCTGCGGCGCTTCATGGCGCCGGCAGCATACCGCGACCTTCCTCCCGAAGGTCGGTCAGACCGCGATGGATTTCTTCAGGTCCTCGAGCGAGTGCAGCAGCTCGTGGGCGCCGGACGCAAAGGCGAGCTCGAGGGCCTCGAGGAGGTAGCGATGGGCCTCGTCGTTGCGGTCGCGGATGGCCGACACCTGCGCCAGCGCGCCGAGCACGCGCGCGCGGTCGGAGCCGCTCGGGCCTGCCATGTCGAGGGCCTCGCGGAGGACGCCTTCGGCATCGTTGAACTGACCGGCGGTCGTGAGCGCCTCGCCGAGATATCGCCAGAAGATCAGCACCGCGCGCATGGGGTCGTCGAGCTCGCCTCGGAACAGCTCCCGGCGCGCGAGATCGAGCCCGCGACGGAGCGCGGAGATCGAGCCACCGAGATCGCCGCGCAACGTGGCGCGGCTCGCCACCTGCTCGAGCAGGATGAGCGCCTGGAACGTGTTCTGCGCGCTGTACTCGTGCAGCGCGCGCGCCTCGAGCGGCATTCCGTTCTCTTCGCCGATCTCGGCGCAGCGGCCATGCAGCGCGCGCCGGACTGCGGCGGGGATGGTCGCGAGCACGACGTCGCGGATGAGCGGATGCGCGCTGCGGAACCCGGCGCCCTCGCGAGCACGCTCGATCATGCCGGCTTCGCTGAGCACGTTCGTGGCGTCGCGGAGGTTCGTGCCCTCGGTGACCATGTTCTGGACGATGACGTCGTCGGCGTTGTCGCCATAGACGGCGATCGCCTGGAGGACGCGGCGTGCATCGGGCGGAAGGCGCTCGACGCGGAGCGCGATGAGGTCGGCGAGGCGCGTGGGCGCGCGGCCACCCTGCTCGCGCGAGAAGCGGAGCAGCTGATCGACGTAGAGCGGCGCGATCCCGCGTCCGCCGATCGACGAGCTCGGACGGCTCGTGCCGGCGAGGAGGCGCGAGACGAGGCCGGGCGCGAGGCCCATGAGGACGCGCGCCGACGCGATGCTCGCGGGCCAGCCCGGATCGTGACCCGGCGGATAGGTGACGACGAGGACCGAAGGAACGAGCGGAGGCTCGCCGACGGCATCGGCGAACGCGGTGCGGCTCGCGCCGTCGATGGCGTGGAGGTCGTCGACGGCGACGATGACCGTCGAGGCGTTCGCGCGCTCGCTCGCGCGCACGATCGCCCAGCGCAGCGCCTCGGCGACGGCGAAGCGGAGCTCGTCGCTCGAGAGCTCGCCGCGATTCGGATGCTCGAAGATGTCCGCGAGGCCACGTCGTGCTTCGGCGCCGGCAGCGGTCCATTCCTTGGCGGCACCGCCGTTCTTCGGCAGGCCTGCGAGCGCGACGATCGCGTGCCGGACGGCGTAGTAACCGACCTCGGCCCAGCTCGGGTCGGGCGTGACCTCGACGACGGGGCGACCGGTGCCGCGGACCTTCTCGAGGAACTCGCGCAAAAGGCGCGACTTGCCCATGCCCACGTCGCCCACGATGCGCGCGCCGACGAGCGAGCTCTTGGCGTCGACGAGGCGATCGTCGAGCCAGAGAAGATCGTCCTCGCGACCGACGAACTCGAGCGGAAACTGCGCGCGATCGCGATCGACGATGACCTGGCGGCGGCCGGTGCCCGGCTCGATCGGGACGAGGTTGTCGGGCGGCGGCTGGCTCGGGCTGCCGACGGGCGGCGACATCGTGGGGCTGGCCGCGCCGTTCGCGATCCCGCCGACAGCCGCGGGCTGCAGCGTCGTTCCGCACTCGCCGCAGAACTTCTGCGATGCGGTGTTCGACGCACCGCACTTCGGGCACGTGATCGTCGCCGGAGCAGGAATGGCGCGCGGGACCGTCGACTCGATCTGCGAGAGCGCATCGGAGAGCGCCTCCGCGAACTCGTCGGCGTTGCCGAAGCGATGCGCCGGCTCCTTCGCGAGCGCCATGAGGCACACGTCGGCGAGGAGCGAGGGGATCATCCGCTCCGGTGCGGCCGCGCGCGGATCGGGCGGCGCCTCGGTGATGTGCATGAGCACGACCTGCGTCGGGCTCTCGGCCTCGAACGGCAGGCGGCCCGTGAGGAGCTGATAGAAGATGACGCCGACGGCGTAGAGGTCGGAGCGCGGGTCCAGCGGATCGCCGCGGCCCTGCTCGGGGCTCATGTACTCGGGCGTCCCGCAGACGATGCCGGGGCTCGTGATGTTCGGCGCGGTCCCCTCGCGCATCTTCGCGAGGCCGAAGTCCACGACCTTCACGAAGTCGCCGCCGGTGCGGACCGGCTCGAGGATCACGTTCTCGGGCTTGAGGTCGCGATGGATGATCTCGAGGTGGTGCGCTTCGGAGAGCGCGGCGAGCACCTGACGGAGGATGCTCACGATGCGGCGGAAGGAGAGGGGGCCTTCCTCGTACTGAACGCGCGCGAGGTCCTTGCCTCGCAGGAACTCCATGACGAGGTAGAGCTGTCCGTCCTCGGTCTTGCCGAAGTCGATGACGGCGACGGAGTTGGGATGATTGAGGCGCGAGGCGGCGCGCGCCTCGGTGATGAAGCGCGCGGCCGCGTTCTCTTCACCGACGAGGTGCGGATGGATGATCTTGATCGCGACCGTGCGACCGAGGTTCGTCTGTTCGGCGCGGTACACGCGCCCCATCCCGCCGATCCCGACCAGATCGAGGATGACGTACCCCCCGGGGAGCGTGCGGCCGATGAGCGGATCGTCCGTATGCTGCGCCACCTTGGCGACTGGAAAGCCGCAAGTCGGGCAGAACTTGTGCGTCTCCTCGCACGGGCTCTGGCACTGGGGACACGTCCGCATCTCGGGGATATCGAGGCTATCACGGTGAAAACGCGGAAAGAACCACCCAGACGCGGCAGTCTTACCGCGTAAAAGCAGAGGTCCGGCGGGAAGCCGCATGTTCGTGCGGTACCGATTGCCGGATGGTTGGCCCCCCATGGTGGGCACCCGCTACCATTCGGTACGTGGTGTTCGATGCGAGTGGGCCTCCCCCCGGCACCAGCGGTGAAGCCCGGCGGCCCCTGCTCGGCGAGCTGCTGATCCAGGCGAAGGTCGTCAGCGCGGAGCAGTTGGCGCAGGCGCTGTCGATGCAGGCCGAGCCGGTCAACGACAAGAAGATCGGTCAGCTCCTCATCGAGCGCGGTTGGATCACCGAAGCGCAGCTCACGCAGACGCTGAGCCTCCAGCTCAGCGTGCCGTGGGTGTCGCTCTATCACATCGATTTCTCGCGCCAGCTCCTGAACCGCGTGCAGCGCGAGCTCGCCGAGCGTTACTGCCTGATCCCGATCTTCGTCCGTCACGTGAAGGGACAAGGCGAGACGCTCTACGTCGCGATGGACGATCCGACGAACGACGCAGCGCTCGCGGAGGTGTCGCGTCAGGCGAGCCTGCCTGCGCGTCCGATGATCGCGTCGGCCACCGACATCCGCAGCGCGATCCGCGTGTATTACGGAGAGCCGACGGGGCAGGGGCAGATCATCGACGTGCCCGCGCCGCCGACGCGCCTCGATCCGCCGACGACCACGCGCGAGGGCCCCGCGCGCCGCGAGGCCTCGCCGCCCACGCCTCCGGTGCCGACGCAGCCCGATGCGCAGCCGCCGCGTCATCCGTCGTCACAAACGACGCGCGCGCCTTCGC
>JAQBQJ010000343.1 GCA_028287065.1 Labilithrix sp.
TCGCGACCGCCGCAACGACGACGACGCCGGCGACCGTCGCGCTTCCCGCGCCGCCGATCGGGAAGCCCCCCGTGCCGCCGAGCGCCCATCCGCCGAAGCCTCCGGCGACGGCGTCGACGACGAAGCCCGCGCCGTCCGCGAAGCCCGGCGGCAAGCCGGTGCCGTCGCCGTTCGCTCATCTCTGAGCGAGCGCGCCCGCGCGCGCCGCATGTTCCTTCAAATCACGCGCGCGATGCCCCACAATGGCGCGATGCGGCGGAGCCTCGCCATCTTCGTCCTCGGCGCGATCCTCGCCGCCTCGCATTCGGCGTGGGCCGACACCGCGGAGGCCACGAAGGCCTTCGAAGAAGGACGGAAGCTCCGCGATCAACGCGACTTCGAGAAGGCCGCCGCGGCGTTCGAACGCAGCATCGCGGCCGAGCGGTCGATCGGTGCATTCTACAACCTGGGGTTCTCGTACGAGCAGCTCGGGCGTACGCGCGACGCGCTCGACGCGTACCGGTCGTCCGCGGCGATCGCGAAGGAGAAGAACGACCCTCGCGAGAAGGAAGCGAACGAGGCGGTCGGCAAGCTCCTCGACACACACAACTACGTCACGTTGGTCGTCTCCGACGACCTCGCCACCGCCGCCGGCGTGCGCATCGTCGTCGACGGCGAGCCCGTGCCGCCGAGCCAAGCCAAGGGCGAGGTCTTCCGTTCGGCGTCGCAGCACGAGATCCTGGTCTCTGCCCCCGGTCACAAGGACCTGCGTCTGCAAGCGTCCAACAAGCAGCCCGTGAACGTGATCCTGGGTGAGCCGCTCACGGCGACGGTCACGCCTCCGCCGCCGCCACCTGTTCCGCCTCCCGAGGAGCCCACGGGCGGTGGCTGGGGCTGGCAGAAGTGGACGGGCTCGGGGATGATCGCCGGCGGCGTCGTCAGCCTCGTCGTCACCGCGGCTCTCTTTTTCCCCTACCTCAGCGAACGTCTCAGCTTGGACAGCGAGGCCGGGCGGCTCTGCCCCGGCAACAAGTGTCCGCGCGGCGAAGCCACGAACGACCTCGTCGCGCGCAACAACGCCAACATCCAGGACGCCGACGACAAGCGCGTCCCGATGATCGTCACGGGCGTGCTCGGCGGGCTCTTGATCGGAGGCGGCATCTACGTGTTCGCCACGGCGCCGTCCGGCTCGGCGAGCCCGTCGCGCACGGTGGGCACGATGGGCACGCTCGGGAGCGGGCCGGCGACCGTGCGCGTCATCCCGCAGATCGGGGCGCGGGGCAGCGGCCTCTCCGTTCTCGGCACGTTCTGATCGAGCGACATGTAGGCGTCTACGGTCGCGCTGGACGTTCGGGACGAGGTCACGAAGAATGTCTTCTGATGGGTAAGTTGGTCCTCGGCGCAGCCGCCGCGAGCGTCGCGTTGCTCGTTGCGTGCAATGCGCTGAGCGGGGCGGATGCGCTGAGCACCGACCCGAGCTCCGGTGATACCGAGATCACGCCGCCGGAAACGACGGCCGCGGGTGCATCATCGGGCGGGACGACGACGACGGAGCCGCCCGCGCGCCTCGGACACGAGCCGCCACCGGCGACCGACGACGCCGCGCCGCCTCCTCCCGTCGACGGAGGCTTCGATGCCGCGAGCGAAGCAGCGACGACGCTGCCGACGTTCTTGGAGGACTTCGCGCGCGCGGACGGCCCGCTCGGCAACGCGTGGATCGAGAAGACCGCCGGGAAGTTCGCCGTGAAGACCGGCGCGGCGCAGCAGTCCGCGACGGGCCTCTATCGCAACCTGTTCGCGTCGCGTCCCGCATCGGAGAACGCGCTCGACGTCTTCGTGCAGGCCACGATCACGTTCCCGGTCGACAAGGCCGACCCGTGCATCTTCGCGCGCATCCAGCCGGGCTCCGAGGTGCTCGACAGGTTCTACGCGTACAGCGCCTATCCCGACGGAGCCGGGAATTTCTACGTCAGCCGTGATGACGGCACGCAGTTCGTCGACATGGGCTCGGCGATCATCGCGCCGCCGCTCGTCGTCGGCGAGTCGTATCGCATCTCCCTCCAGGTGACGGGCACGAGTCCAGTCAGCCTCCAGGGAGCGCTCACGAAGCTGGACGGCACCGTGGTCGCCGCGATCTCGGCGAGCGACGGCTCGGCGAAGCGCATCGTGACGACCGGCTCGGTCGGCTTCGGCTCGAGCGGAGCGCTGAACGGCCGCTGGGACGACTTCATGCGCGTGACGCTCGCCCCGTAAGCGCGATCTGTTTCGAAACCAGAATTAGGAGTAGAAGACGCACGATCGCTGAATTCATGAGCGCTGGCCTCAGGGTCGGTCGAGAGCGAGCGATGCCAAGGAGGCGAGCGAGACGTACTCCTGTACGTCGCAGCGAGACGACGCCGGCAGCGCGAAGCTATCGGCCGGCCATGAGGCCAGCGCTAGGCGCGTTCGACGGCCACGACGCCCTGGACTTTTTGGAGCGCGCGCATCACGCCCTTCAGCTGGTTCAGGTCCGAGCACACGAACGTGAACTCGTTGACGGCTTTGCCGTCGTCACCCGCGCGGCAGTTCGCCTCGCTGATGTTGATGCCCATGTTGCTGAACGTGTGGC
>JAQBQJ010000372.1 GCA_028287065.1 Labilithrix sp.
CCCACGCCGCCCGGGTCGAGCGGCAACCTCGGCGCCGGCGACGCAGGCATCGACGGCGTCGCGCCGAGCGGAGCGCCGCTCCTCTACGCGCACACCGACACGACGCTCTTCCAGGTCGACCCGCTCCAGATCGGCGGCGCGATGACGACCGTCGGCGACTTCGATTGCGTCGGCAAGACCGGCGCCGCGAAGACCATGACCGACCTCGCTGTCGGCAAGGACGGCAAGCTGTTCGGCGTGAGCGAGGGCGCCGCATTCCCGCTCGTCATCCAGGGGAACGTCGTCCATTGCGACGCGACGTGGCCGCTGCCGATGACGCGCTTCTACGGTCTCACCGTCGCTCCCGAGAACACGCTCGGACCGGAGGAGGTGCTCATCGGCGCCGACGGCGAAGGCGGCCTCTACCAGATCGACGCGACCAGCGGCACGCCCACGCAGGTCGGCACGCTCGGCACCGATCCGAAGAGCAAGCTCCCGTGGGCGCTCTCCGGCGACATCGTCTTCGTCGCCAACGCGGGCAACCCCATCGGCTTCGCGACCGTGCGCACGTGTCCGCCGAACAAACCGTGCGCGACCGTCGACACGTTGATCGAGGTCGACGTGAAGGCGATCAAGCCCGGCAAGCAGAGCGTCATGAAGAGCGTGCGCGGCGACGTCACGCGTGGAACGTGGTGCACGAACACGTCGTCACCGGCCTCGTTCGGCAGCATGTTCGGCATCGTCGCCTACAAGGACGTCGTCTACGGGTTTTCCCGCGGAGGCGACGTCGTCGAGATCCACAATGCCGACGGCTCGGCGTGTCTCGTGTCCTCCGACGCGACGCGCAAGTTCGCGGGCGCCGGCATCACGACGACGGCGCCGGTCATCGCTCCTCCCGTCAACTGAACGCGCGCGGTCCACATGAAGCACTCGGTCGGCGTCCTCGTCTCCGCTCTCGCGTCGCTCTTCGTCGTCGTCGCCGGGTGCGACGGCTCGAGGCTCCAAGGCCCCTCGACCCCTGATCCCGGCACCGACCCGTATGCGGGCGGCGACGGCGCGGTCGATCCCGCCGATCCGGATGCGGGCGCCGATGCAGCGCCGCCTTACGACGACGGAACGCCGACGCGGAAGGCGTGCACGACCACGTTCGGCACGGGGCTGACCGCCGATCATGGTCGGCTCGACGGAAAGCTCGTGACCGTCGTCGGCGCGGACGAGCGCAACTGCCGGGCGGACTCCACGCACGTGCATCTCCAGGTCGAGATGAAGGGCGCCGTCTACGACATCGCCGTGAACATCGACGGCCTCGAAGGCGAGATCGACGCTCCGATGCCCGGCATGCCGTACGAAGAGGGCTGGCACGCGACGGGGCTCGATTACGTGAATGACCTCGGCCTGCACTCCACGTCGATCACGCTCACGTCCGCGAGCGCCGTCCGCAAGCGCCTCGAGTCCGCGCTCGCGAAGGCGAACCACGTCTCGATCTACGGCTACGGCTATCCCGGCGCCGACGGCGCGCACATCGTCCACTACAACGGCGGCCACGACGACGGCGCCATCGTCGTGAATCCGAGCGCCCCGACCCCGCACATCATCGCGTTCCGGTTCGCCGACGACACGTTCTGAGCAGGCCTCCGTCGCTCGCGGCGCCGGACTGGGATAGAACTTCTCGTCGACGATGCTGCCGCCCAAGAGCCCCGACGTTCTCGTCTTCGGATACGCCGCTCACGGCGCATCGACGGCGATGCGCGAGCACGTCGCGGATTTCTCCGCTGCGCTCGGTCGGCTCGCGAACGCCGAGCTCGCCGTGTACGAGGCGTCTTCGTACGAGGACCTCGCGCGCGCGATGGTCGTCGGCGAAGTCGACTTCGCGTGGCTGCCGCCGCTCGCGTTCGTCGCGCTCGAGCGGAAGAAGATGGTCGAGGCGCTCGTCTCCGCGGAGCGCGGCGGGGACACGGCATTCTATTCGGCGCTGATCGTCGCGCGCGATTCGGACCTCCACGCCCCCGAAGACCTCGCCGGTGCACGCGCGGCATGGGTCGATCCGTACAGCGCGAGCGGCTACGTCGTTCCGCGTGCAGGGCTTGCCGCGATCGGCATCGATCCTCGCGTGGCCTTCTCCGAGGAGCGCTTCTGGCATTCGCACGAGGCGGTCGTGCGCGCCGTCGTGGCAGGGCGCGCGGATTTCGGAGCGACGTACGCGGGCCTCGACGCCGACGCCGAGGTGACGCGCGGGTCGTGGCTCGACGTCCCCGGCGCGGACGATGCCGTTCGCGTGCTGGTGCGGTTCGGCGCGATCCCGGGCGACGTCGTGGCAGCGCGTACGGCGGTCCCGGAAGCGAAGCGCGAGATGCTCACGCGCGCGCTGCTCGCCATGTCGCGTCAGGGCCAGCACCGCCTGCTCGGCGAGGCCTTCGGGATCGACGAGCTCCGTCCGTGGGTGAGCGCCGGCTACGACGCGCTCCGCCGCCTGACCGAGGACGCATCGAAGCGTGGGCTGCTCGAGGGCGACGCCGATCCGGACGACGACGACGACGACGACGAGAGCACGCTGGCGTGAGCGTCTGACTCAATCCTCGAGCGGTGAGGCCACGCCGTGCTCATCGAGCACCTCGACGGTGTCGGCCCCGACCGTCGAGACATGGAGCAGGAATCCAGGGTTCGGCACGTTCCCGTGGTCGTGGAGCCCCATCGCGACGTCGATCTTCACGAGGCGCCCGTTCTTCGTCTGCCGTGGTCGCCCGCGGTCGTCGAGCGCTCCGGGGTCGTGACCGAA
>JAQBQJ010000377.1 GCA_028287065.1 Labilithrix sp.
CGGCGCTCCGCTCCCTCGTCCCGCGCCGGCGTTGCCGAGCAAGCTCGCGGCCCGTCCTGGCGCGGCACCACCCGGTCCGGCCGGCGCCTCCGCTGCATTCGCGACGAAGCCCGCGCCCAAGACCGGCGGTTTCGGTGCGCCTCCGGCGCGATCCGGGCTCGCGCCGCAGACCTCGCCGAAGGCTCCGGCTCCGCAGGCGCCCGCGCCCGCGCCCACGTCATCGTCGGCGAAGCGCAACGGCGCGGCAGAGTCGACCGACGACATCGAGATCGACGTCGACGACGGAGGCGCGTCGCCGAACGACAGTGCGATCGAGATCGGCGACGACGGTCTCGCCGACGCCGAGGCCGCGCTCGAGGCGATGCAGAGCTTCCGCCTCGCCGAGGCTGCGCTGCAGCGCAACGACGTCGCGAATGCCCAGAAGCTCGCGCAGAAAGCCGTCGACGGCGATCCGACGCAGAGCGACTACGTGACGTTGCTCGCGTGGATCCGCTCGCTCGGGAACGACCCCGCGGCGCTCGAAGAGGCCATCTCGACGATGACGCGCGTGCTCGGCGAAGAGCCTTCGAGCGAGCGCGCGCTGCTCTATCGAGGAAAGCTCCTCGCGCGCGCGAACCGGAACGCCGAGGCGCTCGCCGACCTCAACGAGCTCCTTGCGTCGAACCCGCACCATCGCGATGCGCAGGCGGAGATCCGCCAGCTCAAATCGAAGATGGGTTGACGCGCGCGTTCAGCGCGGCACGTTCGGTATCGGCCGCTGCGGCATGGGCTGCGTTCGATACTCCTGCTTGACGATGTTTCGCAGCGTCGCGAGCTTCTGCGCGCGCGCCGGATCCTGCGGGGCGCCGAGAGCGACCTGCGCGATCTCGCCCTGCGCGAGCCACGCCGGCGTGGTCGGGAGCCCGAATGCGGCGCGGAAGGCCTCGCCCATCTCGATCGCGCTTCCGAAGCGCATCGAAGGCGGCTTCGCGAGCGCGCGCGCGAAGAGCTGATCGAGCACGGGCGGCGCCATCGGCACGAGCGATCGGATCGGCGGGGGCGTCGACTCGACCTGGTCCATGCGGAGCGCGAACTCGCTCTTCTCGCTCGGTAGGAACGGCGGACGCCCGGCGAGCATCTCGTAGAGGACGATACCTGCAGAATACAAGTCGCTGCGCCCGTCGAGCGGGTGCCCCAGGACCTGCTCCGGTGACATGTACGCGCCGGTTCCGGGCGCGAGCTCCTGCGGCGACGGCGCCGCGAGCCCGTGCATCGGTCGGACGAGATGCGCGATGCCGTAGTCGGTGAGCTTCACGATCCCGTCGCGGCGGATCATGATGTTCGACGGCTTCACGTCGCGATGCACGATGCCCAGCGCGTGTGTCGCCGCGAGCGCGCCGAGGAGCTGCTGGAAGTAGTACCAAGCGCGCTGCAGCTCGAGGCCGGGGAGCGCGCCTTTCCCTGCGAGCTTCGCGCGCGCGACGTTGCGTGCGACGACGTCCTCGAGCGTGTCGCCGTCGACGTACTCCATCGCGAGGATCGGCGATTGCGACGCGGACGGCGTGACGCCCGAGGGCGCGCCCGGGGCGAGCGCCGCGCCGGTGAGCGTGGGCGTCCACGTGAAGAGCTCGTGGAAGCGGACGACGTTCGGGTGCGCGAGGAGCTGGAGTGCCTCGGCCTCGTTCTGGAAGAACGCGCGGAGCTCCGGCTGGATGCTCGCCTGCGGTTTGAGCTGCTTCAACGCGAGCGGCGTGGGCTTTTCCTGCCCGCGCGGCCCCTTCGGATCCCAGAAGAGCCACGCCCGGAAGACGGTGCCCATCGCGCCCGATCCGATCCGCGCATCGACCACGATCTTGCCGTAGCCACGGTCGATTTGGGTCCCCGGGCCGAGCGTGCGCGCGTGGGAGCGCGAGGGCTGGAGGCTTCGGCAGTGCGGACAAACGGCCGCGCTGTCATCGATCCCCTGGTTGCACTGGACGCATGATGCCACGTTGGAGGAGCGCTAGCTTAGCGGCAAAAGCGTCGAATACCGGCATCCGTCTCCTGGTCCGATCGCCTTCGACGAGTCAAGGTTAGGGGGTGGCTTGTGTTGCGGCCGTATTCAGTCAGGAGTTCGCCCCAACGCCTGATTTTCGATACGTCGGGCTCGAGCCGATCGCGGCTCCGAGGCTCGGTGTAGCCGCGACCGCGTTCGGCCTCGGCGCGGGCGTGACGCTCGCGATGAGCGGTCTCGATTCCCGACAGGCGCTGCTCGCCGGGGCCCTCGCGTCGATCTTGTCGGCGTTCGCGCTCCGCGGCGCGGGAACCGCGGCCGTGGCGACGGGCAGCGTGCGCATGGCGATCGTGCCCTGGGGTGTGCTCGTCGAGACGGCCGAGACGCCCCGCATCCTCCGCTGGGCCGCGGTGCGGAAGATCGAGGTCGAGACGTCGCGTGCGCATCACCTGCTCGCGGGCGCCGCCTTGTCGAGCCGTGTCGCGATCACGACCGAGCGGGATCGTTTCGTCGGCGAAGCCGTCGGCGTGGCCCCGCTGGAGCGCCTCGTCGAGCACGTCAGTGCGTATGCGAGCGAGCAGGCAACGCCGATCGCGCTCGACCTCGCGCTCGACCGCCCGCGTCACGACGGGGACGACGAGACCCTCGAGGCGACCGAGCCGGGCTGCGAGATGCTGCTCGCGGCGGCGCGCGACTTCCTCGGAGCGGCCGGCGCCGTCGTTCATCTCGGGCTCTCACCGGCGGGCTATCGAAAGGCGTCGGCGCTCGCGCCGACGCCGCGCGCGGTCGAGGTCCTCCGGCGGATCCTCCGCGATCGTACCCCGAAGGCGGCGGATCCGCGTGCGTTCGCGGCCGTCGTCGCGGCCGAGATCCACGCGGCGGAGCTGGTGCCCGATCTCGTCGCGCTCGCGCAGTGTCCGCATCCGCTCGTCGCGGCCGTCGTGCGACAAGCGGCGCGGAAGCTCGGCGCATCGCGCGCGAAGACGGGGACGCTCGACGAGCTCGCCCCGTTCCTCTTCGACGCGGATCGCGCGCGGCTCGAGGCGTGGGTCGCGTAGTCGTGTAGACTGCGCGCCGGATGGCGAAGCTCGAGGTAACGGTCACAAGTGAGCTGAATGGCGCGCGTCTCGACAAGGCGATCGTCGCGCTCGTCGAAGGTGCATCGCGCGCGCGCGTGAAGCGTGCGATCGAGGACGGAACGGTCAGCGTCAACGGGCGCATCGTCGCGAAGGGCGGCGTCGTCAAGGAAGGCGACCGGATCCAGGTCGACGAGGCCCTCGGCTCGAGCGCGGCTGCCTGCATCCCCGAGCCGGACGCGCCGCTCGTCGTGCGCTTCGAGACGTCGAAGCTCCTCGTGGTCGACAAGCCTGCGGGGCAGCCGACCGCCCCGCTCCGCTCCGACGAGACGGGCACGCTCGCGAATGCCATCGCCGGGCATCATCCGGAGCTCGTGGGCATCGGATATTCGCCGCGCGAGCCGGGCATCGTGCATCGGCTCGACACGGAGACGTCCGGGCTCGTCGTGGTCGCGCGAAATCCCGAGAGCTTCGAGACGCTGCGCGACGCGCTGCAGTTCGAGAAGCTATCCAAGGAGTACCTGCTGATCTGCGGCTCCGAAGGGCTGCCCGATCAAGGCACCATCGAGTACCCGATCACGAATCATCCGAAGGACAAGCGGCGCGTGTATCCGTGCATCCATCCGCGCGACGTGATGCGGTATGCGCCGCGACCCGCGTCCACGACGTATCGCGTCGAGCGACGCGTCGGCGCCTGGGCGCTCGTGCGCGCGGAAGCGGCGCGCGCGGTGCGCCACCAGCTACGCGCGCACTTCGCGGCGATCGAGCATCCGCTCGCGGGCGACGTCCTCTACGGCGGCGTCGCGGTCGAAGGGCTCACGCGTCACGCGCTCCATGCGTCGCGCATCGCGTACGACGGCGGCGGCGACAAGGAGCTCGTGTTCGACGTCACGTCGCCGCTTCCGGACGACATGGCGAAGCTCGTCGCCGACAGCTGATTTCAGGCTGCGAACGCGACGACAACGGCCGTCGTGTTGAAGAACGCGTCGGTGTCGCGCACGTTGCGCGCGATCTCGCCGAACACGCAGGCACCTCCGATTGGCGCGCCGAGCGCCCGGCGGATGCCGGAGGGCTCCTCCGCGAATGCGTCGCCGAGCGCCATGAGACGGCCGGTGCATGCGAGCACGAGCGCGCCGGAGACGCGACCGCCGGCGCGCTCGACGGCGGAGGTCGCGGCCTCGCTCGACGCGCGCAGCAGGTCGGCCCGCGACGCATGCAGCACGCGCACGTGCGTGCCGTCGGGGATCGATGCGGAGAGCTCGATCGCTCCGTCGGCGCGGATCGAGAATGGAGCGCGAGCGACGAGCTCACGCCTGTCGTTCGTCGCCTGCTCGCGCTCGTGCGCGACCCCGAGCCCGAAGTGGTTCGCGAGGTAGATCGCGAGGTCTTTCTTGTCGAGCGGCGGAGTGGCGCCGGCGCGACGCGCGTCCTCGACCCATACCTCGAGCGCCGCGCGGCCGTCGAGCTCGCACAGATGGATCCCGTCCGCGCGGGTGACCGTGCGAACCGGTCCGACCGCAGCCCGACCGTGGCGTGCCGCGATGCCGATGGGCGTCGTCGTGAAGAGCCCGGTGATGACGACACAGTCGTCGCGGAGCTCGTCGCCGAAGAACACGCGAGCGCGATCGAAGGTCATGTCGTCGCCCGTGAGCGCGCCGGCGAGCTGCGCGCGTGCGCCGGCGCCTTTGCGGACCGCCGCGACGAGCGCCTCGCCGTCGCCGGACAGACCCGGCGCGAATACGAGGCATGCGAAATGGTCGAGGCCTCGCTCCGCCGCGCGATCGGCGGCGCGCGCCACCTTCTCGGCGGCCGGGACGGTCTCGACGAACATCGGCGAGCCTAGCTGAGCCGTACGGCTCTCGACATCGAGGCTGTCGCCGGCGAGGAGCACGACCGAGACGCCGCGCGATGCGACGCGATCGCCGGCGAACACGCACGCGCCCGAGGTCCCTCCGACGATCTGGGCGTCACCGACGACGGACCGCACGGCGCGGGCCGCTTCCGCGACGTCGGCATAGCCTGCCGACGCGAACACAATCGCGAGCTTGGGTGTTTGTCTGTGGAGCGTCGCGAGCGCTTGGGTCGCGGCTTCGCGCGCCGCTCCCGTCGCCGTCGCTGCGGCGCTCATCCCACTGCCGAACGTGATCATGACCTCCAACCCCTCACTGCACGGGACTGGCCCAGGAAACGAACGGCAGACTATAGCGGAAATTCAGGGCGCCGACGCCGCCGACTTGCCAAGAGCGGCCGTCGTGGCTTGACTGTCCACCTTCCACCGCATGAGCACTGACCTGACTCGCTCGAGCTTCGCGCGCTTCGCTCGCCGTCGGGCCGCATTGATCGCCGTCCTGTTCGCCAGCGTCGGCACGACGTCGTGGATCGGCACCGACGCCGTGCCCGAAGACGTGACGCAGCTCGCCGCCGCCCTCGGTCGCGTGTCCGAGAGCGTCGTTCGCACGGAAGACATCCGGTGGGAGCCGTCCGGCGGCGTGCTCTCCGATCTCGTGCTCGGACGTTTCGTCATGTTCCTCGGCAGTGATACGGCGAACGGCCCGCGCGATCTCCGTCGCGCGCGCGTGCGCCTCTCTCCGGAAGGTCGCGCCCTCGCGCTCGGCACGGCGAGGAACCTCACGTCGACGCCGCTCGGCGACGATCATTCACTCGTCGTGCGCGGCTCGCGCGCGGCGTACGCCACGTTCGCGTTCGGCCAGGAGCAGAGCGTCACCGCGCTCGATCTCGCGGGCGAGGGCGCGCAGAACGTCACGAAGAAGCTGCACGACCGCGTGATGTCGGCGATCACGAACTGGCAGCTCACCGGCAGCGGTGACGGCGTCGGTCGCGTCGACGTCACGCTCGAGCAGCCCGCGCAGCGTGTCGGCCTCGCGGTGTCGGAGACGTCGCTCGACATCGCGCTCGCCGACGACGATCGCTCCGCACGCGCCACGCGCAGCGCGCGGCTCGAGCTGGAGAAGAGCGAGCTCGTTCCTGCGAGCGCGCTGGGGATGCGCGTCGAGAGCCGTCGTCATCTGCCGAAGCCCGTCGTGTTCTGGGCCGTCGATACCGTGCGCGCTGTGCCGTGGATCGGGCCGGCGCCGATCGCATGGCTCGAAGAGAAGACCTTCGCGATCCGCGACACGATGAAGCAGACGGCGTTCAAGGTGACGGCGGGCGGCGAAGCGCTCGCGCGCGAGCCCGATGCGCCTCCGCCGGCAACGGTGCTCGATGCGTCGCAGGCCGCAGCCGATCTCGGTCACTGGCCTCCGTCGCCCATCCACTCGATGTGGAAGACGCCCGAGCCCGGCGAAGGGGAGTGGACCGCGCCGACGCAGCCCTGGGTGAAGCACCTGCCCACGCCGCCGAACGGCGAGGCGCCGCCGTCGATGTTCTATCGCGCATTCGTGCGGCCGGACGAGGAGCGTCCGTACGCGAAGGTGCTGCTCGTCGCGATGGACATGCGCCAGCTCGATCTCGAGATGGAGGCAGGCAGCGAGGACCCGAAGCCGCTCACCGGACCGCCCGGTACGGGCCGAATCCCGCGCGATCCGGCGGTCTACACGAGGATCGCCGCGGCGTTCAACGGCGGGTTCAAGACCGAGCACGGCAGCTACGGCATGATGCTGAAGAAGCGCGTGCTCCTCCCGCCGGTGCCGGGCGTCGCGACCGTCATCATCACGAAGGACGGCCGCTACGGGCTCGGCTCGTGGGGATCGAACAAGGACGTCGGCGGGATCCAGGATGTCGAGTCGAGCGACATCGTCTCGTTCCGGCAGAACCTCGATCCGCTCGTCGACAACGACAAGGTCAATCCGAGCGGCCGCGCGCAGTGGGGCTTCACGCTTCCCGGCACGACGATGCAGACGGAGCGATCGGGCCTGTGCGTCACGAACGCTGGTCATCTCCTCTATGCATGGGGCGACGACGTGAGCGCGACGACGCTCGGCAAGGCGATGAAGATGGCGTCGTGCGTCTACGGGATGCACCTCGACATGAACCCGCATCACACGGGCTTCATCTTCACGAACATCACGGAGCTGAAGGGGCGGAGCTACAAATCCGAGCTGCTCGACAAGCAGATGGAGATCGATACGGCGCGTTACATCGAATACGCGCCGAAGGACTTCTTCTACATGACGCTCCACGATCCGACGCCGCCCTCGCTCGAGGGCGACAAGGGCGAGAAGACGGCGTGGGAGCCGGATCCGGGCGTGCAGCCGGCGCCTGCGTGGATGGCCGGGCTCTGGCACGCGCCTTTGGGCAACGTGGACGTCGTCGAGATCGAGCCTGCGCGCGCGAGCTTCCGTGTGCGCGCGGGAACGGCGGAGCCGGACTCGAAGACGGGCAGCACGCGTGCGCACGAGCTCGCCGACGACGACGCGCATCGCGTCTTGTTCGCGCTGACGCTCGGAACCTCGGACGCGAAGCGCCTTCGGGGCCTCGCGACGGATGGTCGAATCGCGCTTCCGATGAGCAACAGCGAGCATTCGGCCGCGCTGGTCGCATCGGAGGACGGCGCGCTGACGATCGCGAATGCGCGCGAGCTGTCTTCCGTGCCGGCGCACGTCGATGCGGTGGAGCTCCCGATGCTGATCGACGACGGCAAGCTCGTTCCGTCGCATGCGCGCGGCGCGCGTGGCGCGCTCGGCCTGACACCGGCCGGTCGCGTGTACATTGCACGTACCCTCACCGGCACCGCGAACGTCGAAGCGATGGCGGACCTCCTGAAGCGTGCAGGATGCACGCGCGCAGTCCTGCTCGATCGCGGCGCGGGCCTCCATGGCTCGCTCTTCCGCGCGGGCACGCCGACCCCTCCTCGCTCACGCTACGAAGAGACGGTCCTCTACGCGATGGGCAAACCGCTCTTGCCGCGCGGCTTCCGCTTCGAAACGACGCACCCGATCGAGCCGCCCCCGAAGAAGAAGTAGCTCAGGGCGCCGTCGCCGGCTCGGTCACCGCGGGAGCCGCAGGCATGCTGGGCACGGTGGGGGTGTCGCTCTCGCTCTCGTTCTTCAGCCCCTCCTGGGGCTTGTCTCCCTCTTCCTTGCCCCGGGATTCATCCCGGGGAATAGGAGAGGAAATCCCAGAAGCCCCAGAATGGACATCACTCGTCCCTTCATCCGCATCGACGTTCGGAGCGTTGTACCGAGGCGCCTCTCCCGGCTTCGAGTAATCGATCCAGAACGCATTCTGATCGCGCACGTCCATGTGCACGAACACGCTGTTCGGGTAGTAGCCGCAGCCGACGTTCTTGAGCGTGCGGCAGAAGTCGCGGAGCGCTTCGTTCGGCACGCCGGCGACGCGGAAGTCGATCGCCTTGCCGTGCATGTGGTTCGAGTGCGGGTTGAACTGCGTCGGCGTGAAGGGGCGGAAGCCGCTGACGACCTCGATCTTGCGGCTGCCGAAGTGATTCGACACGACACCGAGCAGCGACACGAGGCGCGGCTCGATCGGGTGCGCCATGCCGTCGGGCGAGCGCATCATCTTCTCGAACGTCTTGAGCGCGGTCGGCGAGACGCGGCCCTTCTTGTCGCCGACGTGGATGTCGAAGCTCTCCGTCGTCGCGATGCGATGGATGTGGATGACGCCGGGCGTCTTCGCCTTCATCGCGAACGTCGTGGTCTCGCGGCCGTTGGTCGTCCCGGCCTTCGCGGTCTTCTCGCCCTTCTTGAGGGCGGCGGCGCTCGCCTCTTTCGCGGCGGCGCGACCTGCGTCGGCCGCGGCGTTGGCGGCGCGATCGGCGGCGGTGGGCTTCGGCTTCTCGTTGGTCTTCGCCTTCGTCTCGCTCTTCTCTTTGACGCCGGGGATGGTGAGGACCTCGCCGACGCGGAGGTGCTTCACGTCCTTGAGATGATTGGCCTCGATGATCGCCTTGGCGGTCACGTGGTAGCGGTTCGCGATCGCCTCGATCGTGTGCCCGCGCCCGATGGTGTGCTGCACGTCCGCGTACGCGATCGACGGCAACGCCGTGGTCACGAAGGCAGCGGCGAGAGCAGCGACGGCGACGAGCGACGAGGACGCGCGATGACCCATGAAGAGGTCTCCTTACTCGATTCCCAGCGGGCGAGAAGACTCAATATTGGGCGTGAAATTCCAGCCACTTGGCCGCCGAAAACCCCTCGGGGGGGGCCTCCCGCGCCGCGCCCGATCGTTCACCGGTGAACCATCCGGTGGACACGTGATTCCGAGGAGTTGCCGATCGTTCACCAGTGAACGATCCCGTCCTTGGTTCCGACCCCTCCCGTCCTTGGTTCGGGAGGCCTACGCGCGGTTCGCCTTCCCAACCTTGGTCCGTTTTCGAACCTTGGTTCGTTGGGAGCCTCTCCCGTCCTTGGTTCGTTTTTGCCGGCGTTCGCTCGAAGCGATCGCGAGGGCCGAGGATGGTCGACGGTTGGATGCAGGACGTCCCGCGCCCAGTGCGACCGAAGACGGTCGGCTACGCTCCTCGTCATGGGGGTGCGGCTCGACGCTGAAGCGACGCGTCTCGTCGACGAAGCGCGCGCGCTCGCGCGGCGGTATGGGCACGAGCTCGTCGAACCCGAGCACCTCTTGCGCGCGCTTGCGACGGACACACGCGCGACCGAGCTCCGACCGTGGATGCAGAGTGCGGTCGACGTCGCGGGCGGCAACGGCCCGGCGATACGGACGGCACTCGAGGCGCACATGACGTCCACGACCCTGCTGCACAGACTGAACCTCGCCGTCGCGTCGAACGGTAACCGCGAGTCGCTGGTCACGGGCGTCCTTCAATCGCCCGCGCTCGCCAGGATCTTCGCCGAGCACGGCGTGACTCCGTTCGCCCTCCGTCGCGCACTCGTGCGCCGTTCCGGGGGCGAGCTCGACGACACGAGCCTCCCGGACGGTGACGAGCGCGTCGAGATCGTGTTCCACAACGACGACTACACCACGATGGAGTTCGTCATCGATGTGCTGGGGCGTTGCTTCGCGATCTCGCCGCCGGATTCCACGCGCTCGATGCTCGTCGTCCATCAAAACGGAGCCGCGGTCGTGAAGACCTGCGCCGCAACCGAAGCACGATGGCGCATCGAGAAGGGAAGAGCCTTCGCGCGTGCCGCCGAAATGCCTCTTCGAATCACCTGGCGCCGCGTCGCAGCGGATGAGCCCGATCGCGACAGCTGAGATCGATCAACCTCTACTTCGATAAACGCGTGTCGCCAGGCGCGCCCACGACGTAGGTGAATCAGCGACGATCAGTGCACCGCGCGCCGGAATCGACATGCCGACCCACCGACTTTTTGACGGGCGCATACGCGGACTGCAACACTTTGTAGCGAAATGCTCGGAGAAGGTAAAAACCTGGTCGGAGTCGATATCGGCGCCAGCGCCATCAAGGTGGTGCAGCTGAAAGAGGCTCGAAAAAAGCTCCAGGTGGTTCGCTACGGGTTCGCGCCCCTCCCACCTCAATCGATCATCGACGGTCACGTCATGAACTCCGGCGCCGTCGTCGAGAGCCTCATGAAGATCTTCCACGATTCGAAGATCACCCAGAAGGACGTCGCCATCGGCGTCTATGGGCAGTCGGTCATCGTCCGGAAGATCACCGTCCCGATGATGACCAACGACGAGCTCGAAGAGCAGATCGGCTGGGAGGCCGAGCAGCACATCCCGTTCGACATCAAGGTCATGTCGATCGACTACGAGGTGCTCCGTCGCCGCCCCGACGCCGGGCAGATGGACCTCCTCCTCGTCGCCGCGAAGAAAGACGAGATCAACGACTACGCGGCGATCGTCCGCGAGGCCAAGTTGAAGCCGGTCATCGTCGACAACAACGCCTTCACCATCCAGAACATCTTCGAGTACCAGCACGGCCTCCCCGAGGACGGCACCATCGCGCTGCTCAACGTCGGCGCCGCGGTCTCGTCGCTGAACATCGTCTCGAAGGGCGTGTCCGCCTTCACCCGCGAGATCACGAACGCGGGCAACTCGATCACCGAAGAGATCCAGAAGCAGTGCAACGTCCCGTTCGAGCAGGCCGAGGCCTACAAGTGCGGCGGCGGCCCGACGGACATCGTTCCGCAGGAAGTGCACCAGATCATCCAGAGCGCGTGTGACGGCCTCGCCGGCGAGATCCAGCGAAGCCTCGACTTCTATCTCGCCACCAGCGGCGAGTCGGAGATCACCCGCATCTTCGTCTCCGGCGGAAGCGCGTACCTCGCGCCACTCTGCCAGTCGATCGAGAAGCGCGCGCACGTGCCCGTCCAGGTCTTCGACCCCATCGCCAACCTCACTGCCGACACGAAGTACGTGAACGAGCAGGACATGCGCCTCCGAGCTGCGCAGCTCGTCGTCGCGCTCGGTCTCAGCTTGCGCCAGGATAAGGAGCGCCGCTCGTGATTCGCATCAATTTGATGCCGCAAAAGCGCGTGATGCGCCGGCGCGGCGAGGCAGGCGGAGGCGAGGCGTCCAGCGGCGAGAGCCAGGCGTGGCTCGCGTTCGTCCTCGGTGCCGTCCTCCTCGAGGTCATCGTCCTGCTCTTCGTCTACAAGACGAAGCAGGACCAGCTCGAGAAGGTCCAGAAGCACAACCAGGAGCTGACGGCGAACATCGACGCCATCAAGCGCGAGATCTCGAACCACGCCGAGATCAAGGCGTCGCTCAAGGAGCTCCGCGATCGCGAAGAGGCCATCCAGAAGCTGCAGAGTGCACGCACTGGCCCGACCGCGACGATGCTCGAGCTCTCGCGCATCATGACTCCCGGCCGCGGCCCGACGATCGATCGCGACAAGCTCGAGCAGCTCAAGCGCGACAACCCCAGCGCGGTGCCCAACCCGAACTGGGACCCGCGGCGCCTCTGGCTCGCCACCTACCGCGAGGCCGATCGCACGGTGAAGCTCGGCGGCCTCGCGCGCGACGGTGAGGACGTCTCCGAGTTCCTCCGCCGCCTCTCGCTCAGCGATTATTTCTACGACGTGAAGCTGCTGCCTGCCTCGAAGCAGGTGGACCCGCTCACGAAGCTCGAGCTCGTGAAATACGAGATGAGCGCGAAGGTGAGGTACTGACATGGCGTCTCTGAGCCTGAATCGCCTGCCGCTCGCAGGAAAAATCGGCGTCGGCGCGATCCTCTGCGCGCTGCTCGGCGTCGCCTATTACGTGCTCCTCCACACCGACGTCGCCGCGCGGATCGACCGCGAGAAGCGCAACCCCGGGGAGCTCGAGGCCGCGCTGTCGCGCCAGCGCCAGTCGCAGGCGAGCTACTTCGCCGATCGCGACGAGCTCGCGATGCGCCAGCAGAAGCAGCGCGAGC
>JAQBQJ010000388.1 GCA_028287065.1 Labilithrix sp.
GCGCGAACAGCCACGCCAGCCCACCGCCGAGCGCGGCGATCGTCAGCGTGCCGAAGGCGGCCGCGATCCAGACCGTGACGCGATGCGCGAGCGAGAGCCGCAGCCCCGCGAAGGAGACGATGCCGACGGCGAGGCCGATCCATGCAGCATGCATGGATAGCCGCGACCAGCCGAGCGCGGTGACGCCGGCAGCGATGGCGAAGGCGCTCGCGCCATTGGCCCAGGCGGCGATCTCACCGGCGCGGCCCTCCCGCGAAGCGTGAAAGACCGCGTGATGAAGGAGTTTAAGCACCCCGGATCGACGTCCGAGCGCGGCTTCTATTCGGGGCGTCGCCCGAACGGGTGACAGGCGCCGCGCTGACGCGCGGCGTCACGTCGGGATCGAGCTCTGGTCGGTGCCAGCGTCAGTGCCAGAGATCGAGCGCGAGCGGAGCGTCGAAATCGTCCGCGGTTGCGGTCGGATGGCGACCGGACACCGGCGCAGCGTTCGGCTTGTACGACTGAGCCGCCGCCGGGAACGTCCCCGCGCGGACCTCGGTGACGTACGCGGTGAAAGCGTCGACCGCGGCCTCCCCGAGGTTTGCGAAGCGCTTCGCGAACTTCGGTTGATGACCACGCGCGAGGCCGAGAAGGTCGGTGCAGACGAGCACCTGACCGTCGCAACCGGCTCCCGCGCCGATGCCGATGGTCGGGATGCTGAGCAGCTCCGTGATCTGGGCGGCGAGATCCGGCGGGATGGCCTCGAGCACGATGGCGAACGCGCCGGCTTGCTCGAGAGCGATCGCGTCGGCGAGCACCTTCTCTGCGCCGTCCTGGCCGCGACCCTGCACCTTGAATCCGCCGAGCGCATGGACGCTCTGCGGCGTGAGGCCGATGTGCCCGACGACGGGAACGCCGGCGCGCACGATGCGATGCACGTGCTCGGCGACCTCTTGGCCGCCTTCGAGCTTGATGCTCTCGCAGGCGCCTTCCTTCATGAGCTTGCCGGCGCTCTCGACCGCTTGCTGCGGCGACACCTGGTAGCTCATGAACGGGAGATCGCCGACGAGGTGTGCGTGCCCCAGGCCGCGCGCGACGGCACGGCAGTGGTACGCCATCTCGTCCATCGTGACGGGGATGGTGGTCGTGAGTCCTTGCACCACCATGCCGAGGGAGTCACCGACGAGGACCATGTCCACGCCGGCCTCGTCGACGAGGCGAGCCATCGTGTAGTCGTAGGCCGTGACCATCGCGATCTTCTCGCCGCCTTTGCGTGCGCGCAGATCGGGGACGGTGACCTTCTTCACGGGCGAAGAGCCGCTCGAACCGTACATGTTCAGGTGGTCGCGGCCTCGTCTCCGGGGTCCGCGCCTTTCTGTCGAGATCTCTAGCTCCGAGCGTGGCTTGCGACAAGGATCGATGCGCCGCGCGGCAAGCGGGGTTCGGAACGAGGGGGTCGCGCCGCCACGCTGGATGGCTTACAAGGGCTCCTGACGGATGAAGCCGATTCTTCGCTCTTCCATGGCCTTGCCGGCCGTCCTCGTCCTTGCTGCTGGGCTCGCTGCCTGTGATCGCGCGCCTTCGGCCGACGGCCTCAAGGAATGGACGGCCAGCGACCACGACGGTGAGAAGAAGAGCGCCAAGCAGGGCCCCAAGGGCGACGGCGGGGGCGCGAGCGGCCTCGTCGAGCTGACCTGGCGGAACCAGTGCCAGTCCTGCCACGGACCCGAGGGTCGGGGTGACGGCCCCCAGGGCGCCATGTTCAAGGCCGCCGATCTGGGCCGCGAGGACTGGCAGTCCACGGTCAAGGACGAGGAAATCGCCGCCACCATCACCGCCGGCAAGGGCCGGATGCCCAAGTTCGAGCTGCCGGACGAGGTCGTGAAGGGCCTCGTCGTGCGCGTGCGGTCGTTCCGTGGACAGTGAGGGCGAGCCGGCCCGCGAGTCACCGCTTCCTGTTCGTCCGGTCCGGCGAAGAAAGCTCCTCCCGTTCCTCGTCCTCGGCGCCGGCGCGCTGATCGCCGGCTATCTTTCGTCGAAATCGCCGCGAGATCAGCACCTTCGGCTAGTCCTCGGGGAACGGGCAGCCGACGTCACGGGCCTCGAGATCCAGTACGTCGCCGCCGACGGCGAGGTGGCGCGTGACGCGCGGGTGACCTTTGCCCTTGGCGAGGCGCCGCGCATCGTCTCGCACGAGCCCAAGCTGTCGGACGGCGAATACCGGCTCCGGATCGACCTCGACACACGGGAAGGTCGCCGATCGGTCGAAAGGCGGGTTACCCTTGGGGGCGGGACCACCCAAGTCGACGTGTCGCGATGAACGAGCCCAAGGAAACAGCCGCCGGCGCCGAAGAGAGCGCCCCTCCCACGGTCGCCGTGCCGGCGTCCGACGCGCCCGCGGACTCCGCGAAGTCGGAGCTGGAGCGGGCGGCCACTGTGAAGCGTTCGCGCTTCGACTCGTCGCACGAGATCTCCACGCGCGCCGCCGCCAACATCCTCGGCGCGCCGTCGGGCGTGCAAGCGATCGTGCTCACCGGATCGCACAAGGGCACGTCCAAGGTCGTCGGCGGGCGGCTCACCATCGGCAAGGCCGCCGACAACGATCTCGTCCTCACCGACGACACCGTCTCGCGCCATCACTGCGAGATCATCCGCGCGCCCGACGGCCTCCACGTTCGCGATCTCGAGTCGACAAACGGCACGAAGATCGACAACACGCGCATTCGCGAGGCGATGGTCCAGCCCGGCAGCGTCCTCAAGGTCGGCGAGGTGGACATCCAGTTCAAGCCCACCGTCCACCGCGTCGAGGTGCTGCCGAGCGAGAAGCACTTCTTCGGGCCCGCCATCGGCTCGAGCCTCTCGATGCGCACCATCTTCGGCATCCTCGAGCGCATCGCGCCGACCGACGCCACGGTGCTCCTCGAAGGCGAGACCGGCACCGGCAAAGACGTGCTGGCGCGCGCCATCTGGTCGGGCAGCCCGCGCGCGAAGCATCCCTTCCTCGTCGTCGACTGCGGCGCGGTCACGTACTCCCTCATCGAGAGCGAGCTGTTCGGTCACGAGCGCGGCGCGTACACAGGCGCCGTCGCCACGCGTCAGGGCGCCTTCGAGCTCGCCGACGGCGGCACGGTGTTCCTCGACGAAATCGGAGAGCTGCCGCTCGACGTGCAGCCGAAGCTCCTCCGCGTGCTCGAGACGCGCGAGTACCGGCGCGTCGGCGGCAACAAGACGCTGCAGACGAACGTGCGCGTGATCGCCGCCACGAAGCGCGATCTCAATCGCGAGGTCCACGGCGGCAAGTTCCGCGAAGACCTTTATTTCCGGCTCGCCGTCGTCCCCGTCACCGTGCCGCCGCTGCGCGCGCGCCGCGACGACATCCCCGCCATCGTCAGTCACATGCTGAAGGCCGCCGGCGGGACGGACATGACGATCCCGTCCGAGACGATGCAGTCTCTCGCCGCGCACGACTGGCCCGGGAACGTGCGCGAGCTCCGCAACGTGCTCGAGCGCGCGATCTACATGGCGCAGGCGACCGGCTCGAAGGAGATCGGCGTCGTCACGCTCCCCACCGGCCACGCCGCGAGCGACGCCGCCTTCCACTTCGAGCCCGAGAAGAGCTACCGCGAGACGCGCGCGAAGTACGACAGCGAGTTCGAGAGGCGTTACGTGAAGTGGCTGCTCGGCCGGCATGCCGGCAACATCAGCGCCGCCGCTCGCGAGGCGAAGATGGACCGCAAGCACCTGCACGACATGGCGAAGAAGCACGGCCTTCGCGGCAACGAGCCCGACGACGGCTGAGCCCGCGCCCACGGCCGCGGTCGGGAGTCACGCGGTGAAGAGTCGCGGACATCGGCAGGCTCGTGCACACGTGTCCTTGAACACTGGACGCGAGCGGAGCAGAGTCGCGAACGTGAAATCCGCTCCCCGGCTCGGCGTCCCGACCCTCGAGGATCGCGCGAGCGGCGTTCTCCTGCATCTGACGAGCCTCCCCGGGCCGCACGGCAACGGTGACCTCGGCAAGGAGGCGCACGCGTTCGCCTCCTTCTTGTCGCGGGCCGGCCAGCGATGGTGGCAGATGCTTCCCGTGGGACCCGCCGGGTACGGGGACTCGCCGTACAGCGCGATGTCGGCGTTCGCGGGCAATCCGCTGCTCGTCGACATCTCCGCGCTCGGCGTTCCGGTCGACTCGCCGAAGGAGGCGCGCTTCGATGCGAACGCAGTCGATTACCAGGCCGCCGCCGCATTCCGCGAGAAGCACCTGCGGCGCGCGTTCCAGGCCGAAGCCTCGATGCCGGCACGCGAGCGCTCCGGTTTTCGCGCGTACGTCGAGCGCGAGGCCTCGTGGCTCGACGACTACGCGCTGTTCGCGGCGCTGAAGCGCGCTCACGACGGGGTCGAGTGGACGAAGTGGGCGCCCGACCTGCGCGACCGTCGACCCGCGGCGCTCGCACGCGCGCGCAAGGATCACGCCGCGGAGATCGAGCTCGTGAAGTTCGTGCAATGGAAGTTCGACGAGCAGTGGAGCGCATTCCGTGCAGTCTGCAAGGAACGCGGGATCGGCCTCGTCGGCGATCTCCCCATCTTCGTCGCGCACGACAGCGCCGACGTGTGGCAGCACCCCGAGGTGTGGAAGCTCGACGACGAGGGCGCGAGCACCTGCGTCGCGGGCGTGCCTCCCGACTACTTCAGCAAGACCGGCCAGCGCTGGGGCAACCCGCTGTACCGCTGGGCGCACCTGAAGAAGGACGGCTACCGCTGGTGGGTCGATCGCGTGCGCAGCGCTCTCACCCGCTTCGATGCCGTGCGTCTCGATCACTTCATCGGCTTCGCGCGCTACTGGGAGGTCCCCGCCCACGAGAAGACCGCGATGAACGGGCGCTGGATGAAGGGCCCGGGACGCGATCTCTTCGACACCATCCAGCGTGAGCTCGGACGCGGTCAGCTGCCGTTCATCGCCGAGGACCTCGGGGCCGTGACTCCGAAGGTGACGCAGCTCCGTCGCGCGCTCGGCCTCCCCGGCATGCGCATCATCCAGTTCGCGTTCGGCGACGATCAGCAGGCGCCCGGGTTCCTTCCGCACAACCACACGCACAGGTCGGCGGTGTACACGGGCACGCACGACAACGACACGATCGCCGGCTGGTTCCACGACCCCGGCAATGGCAAAGGGAGCACGCGCTCCGCGCAGCAGACCGCCACGGAGCGGCGCAATGCGCTCGCGTACCTCGGTCGCACGTCGGCCGACCTCGAGCGCGGCCTCGAGATCCACTGGGAGATGATCCGCCTCGCGATGGCGAGCGTCGCGCACACGGCGATCGTCCCGATGCAAGATCTGCTCGGCCTCGGCAGCGAGGCACGCATGAACACCCCCGGACTGGCAGGGGGCAACTGGCGCTGGAGGGTGACGGCGGACGCGCTCACGCCGGCGCTCGAGCGCCGCCTCCTCGAGGTCACGCGCACGTACGGACGAGAGAAGCAGGAGAACAACCGATGACGACGACGAGAGCCGTGGCGACTCCCGGTTCGGGCCCGCGGAGCGCGCGCGCGCCCAGGACGGGCCTCGAGAACGACCCGCTCTGGTACAAGGACGCCGTCATCTACGAGGTGCGCACGCGCTCGTATTACGACTCGAACGGCGACGGCATCGGCGACCTGAAGGGGCTCACGAGCAAGCTCGACTACCTCGCCGACCTCGGCGTGACCGCGCTCTGGCTGCTGCCGCACTACCCTTCCCCGGGTCGCGACGACGGCTACGACATCGCCGATTACACGGACATCCATCCGGACATCGGCACCATCGAGGACTTCGACGAGCTCGTCGCCGAAGCGCATCGCCGGAACATCCGCGTCATCACCGAGCTGGTCCTCAACCACACGTCGGACCAGCACCCGTGGTTCCAGCGCGCGCGTCGCGCCCCGCCCGGCTCGCCCGAGCGCGACTTCTACGTGTGGAGCGACAACCCCGATCGCTACAAGGAAGCGCGCATCATCTTCCGCGACTTCGAGCCGTCGAACTGGTCGTGGGACCCGGTCGCGAAGGGCTATTTCTGGCACCGCTTCTTCGCGCACCAGCCCGACCTGAATTTCGAGAACCCCGCGGTGCACGAGGCGATGCTCGGCGTCGTCGACTTCTGGATGGCGCGCGGCGTCGACGGCCTGCGCCTCGATGCCGTGCCGTACCTGTACGAAGCGGAAGGCACGAACTGCGAGAACCTCCCGCAGACGCACGCGTTCCTGAAGAAGCTCCGCAAGCACGTCGACGACAAGTTCCCGGGGCGCATGCTCCTTGCGGAAGCGAACCAGTGGCCCGAGGACGCCGCCCGCTACTTCGGCGACGGCGACGAGTGCCACATGAACTTCCACTTCCCGATCATGCCGCGGCTCTTCATGTCGATTCACATGGAGGACCGCTTCCCGATCATCGACATCCTCCGCCAGACGCCCGAGCTCCATCCAAGCTGCCAGTGGGCGATGTTCCTCCGCAACCACGACGAGCTCACGCTCGAGATGGTGACCGACGACGAGCGCGATTACATGTATCGCGCCTACGCCCACGAGACGCAGGCGCGCATCAACCTCGGCATCCGGCGAAGGCTCGCGCCGCTCGTCGGCAACGACCGGCGCAAGATGGAGCTGCTGAACGGGCTCCTCTTCTCGATGCCCGGCACGCCGGTCCTCTATTACGGCGACGAGATCGGGATGGGCGACAACGTCTATCTCGGCGATCGCAACGGCGTGCGCACGCCGATGCAGTGGAGCACCGATCGCAACGCGGGCTTCTCGCGCGCGAACCCGCAGAAGATGATCCTGCCGATCATCATCGACCCCGAGTACCACTACGAGGCGCTCAACGTCGAAGCGCAGCAGTCGAACCCGAACTCGCTGCTCTGGTGGACGAAGCGCCTCATCGCGCTGCGTAAGCGTTTCCAGGCCTTCGGGCGCGGCTCCGTCGAGTTCCTGCATCCGTCGAACCCGCGCGTGCTCGCGTTCGTGCGCCGGTTCGACGACGAGATCATCCTCGTCGTCGCGAACCTCTCGCGTCACATCCAGTACGTCGAGCTCGATCTCGCGAGCATGAAGGGCATGATCCCCGTCGAGCTGATGGGACGGACCAAGTTCCCGACCATCGGCGATCTGCCGTACCTTCTCACCCTCGGCGGCCACGACTTCTACTGGTTCAGCCTCGAGCCCTCGCGGCACGCGAGCCAGGAGCAGCGCCTGAGCGATCTCGGCCCCGTGCCCATCACGTGCACGTCGAGCGAGGCGCTCCTGTTCGGCGCGGAGAGGCAGCTCCTCGAGGAGGCGCTCCCCGCCTACCTCGACGCGCGGGAGTGGACCACCGCAGCCGTGTCGGGCGTGCAGATCGTCGAGGCCGTGAAGATCCCGCGCGAGAGCGACGCCACGGCCGCGCCGCTCGTGCTTGCCGTCGTGCGTGTAGACTACACGGAAGGCGAGCCCGACACGTTCGTGCTCCCGCTGCTCGTGCTGCCCGCGGGCTGGCTCCTGCCTCCCGGGATGACGCAGGGCTCGATCGTCGCACAGCTCTCGATGACGCAGGGCACGACGCCCGAGACGAGGCGCGCGCTGCTCGTCGAAGCGAACGGCGAGGCGGCCGGTCGCGTGCTCCTCGATGCCGTCGCACACGGCGCGACGCACCGCACGCTCTCCGGCAAGGTGACCGCGGGTCTCGTGCCCGGCGCCTCGGTCGAGGACGGCAAGGATCGCGAGCCGCGGATCGTCCGCAGCGATCGGCTCGGCGTGTCGATCGCGTTCGGGACGAGCTACGTCCTGAAGCTCTATTACCGCATGGAGGAAGGCACGGCGCCCGAGCTCGAGATCGGTCGCTACCTCGACGCGAAGGGCCTGACCGGCATCACGCCGCGCGTGCTCGGGTACGTCGAGTACCGCGTCGCGCGGAACGAGCCCGTGACGCTCGCGATCCTCGAGGAGTTCGTCGTCAACGAGGGCACGGCGTGGCAGCACGCACGCAGCGAGATCGGACGCGCCTACGAGCGCGTGCTCGCGCAGCCGGCCGGCGTCGCTCCGCCGGACGTCCCGACGCAGCCGCTCCTCGAGCTCGCGTACATGGATCCTCCTGCCGCGCATGCCGAGCTGATCGGCGCGTACCGTGAAGCGGCGATGACGCTCGGGCGGCGCACGGCCGAGCTGCACATCGCGCTCTCTGCATCGACGGACGCCTCGTTCGAGCCGCACGCGTACACGGCCATGGACCAGCGCTCGAAATACCAGACCGCACGCAACCTCGTCGGCCGCGTGCTCGCGTCGATGCGACGCACGATCAACGAGCTGCCGGCCTCGACGCGCACCACCGCCGAGCAGGTGCTCGACGCCGAGGACGCGATCCTCGCGCGCTTCGAGCCGCTCCTCACGCAGCGCATCGACGCGCAGCAGATCCGTCACCACGGCGATCTCCACCTCGGCCGCGCGCTGTTCACGGGCAAGGACTTCGTCATCCTCGACGTCGGCGGCGCGCGCGATCGCCGGCTGTCCGAGCGGCGTCGCAAGGGAGGCGCGTTCCGCGACGTCGCCGCGATGATCCGCTCGTTCCACTACGCCGCGGCCACCACGCTGCATGCGCTCCGTCCCGAGGACCAGCTCCGCGCCGAGCCGTGGGGCTGGATCTGGCAGCTCTGGGCGACGGCGGCGTTCCTTCGCGGCTATCTCGACACCGCGAACGGCGCGCCGTTCATCCCGAAGAACCCGACGATGACCGCCGTGCTCCTCGAGGCGAGCACGCTCGAGAAGGCGTTCGGCGAGCTCCGCCAGGAGATGCGCCGTCGTCCCGACATGGCGTGGATCCCGCTCCAGGCGATCATGCGGATGATCAGCGCAAAGCCGCCCAAGTAGCGTCCATCGAGATCCGCTCAGAACGACGCGCTCACGTTGGCGCCGAGCACGTACGCGCGCGCGTTCGTGATCGGGACGCCGCCGAGCGTGTACTCGTCGTACGAGAACTGGATCGCGTCGGCCGCGGCGCCGAGCTTCAGGCCGGTCATGAGCCCCAGCAGGCGGCCCTTCGCCGGCTGGATGCCGTACGTGAGCCGCAGGCCGAGGCCGATGCTCGAGAACGGCGAGAGCTCGCGGTCGCCGGTCCAGTACTGGCCCTTCGGTCCGAGCGGGGGATCGCCGCCCGTGTAGTCGTCGCTCCAGAACGAGGCGCCGGTCTGCTTGTAGTAGCGGCCGCGCGCGGCCACGCGGAAGCCCTCGAAGAGATACTTTTCGACCTCGATGTCGCCGGTGCCGCTCGTGATGTCCCAGGTGTCGCGGTACACGCGCGCGCCGATCCGCACCGCAACCTTGATGGGGCGGATGTAATAATTCAGGCGGATCGCGACCGACTGGCGCGCGCGGTTCTCGGGGTGGTGCTCCTGCGCCTTCAGACCTTGCGCGAGGATGACGCTGCGGTACGGGCTCGACTGGAAGCCTTCGATGAGCTGCGCGGTATACGCGAGCTGCGTCGCGAGCTCGGGGGTCCACGCCTGCGTCCAGGCCGCCTGCAAGCCGTCGATCGAGAGCGTGTGGCGCGTGCGGAGCGGGTCGCTCGTGCCGAAGCACGCCTTCGAGTCCTCGAGCGCGCGGAAGCGAGGCGGCCGATCGTTGACCGCCTGCGTGCGATCGCACACGAGGTCGAAATTGCGCGCGTACGACAGCTCGAACTGCGTGTCGTGCTCGTAGGCCTCGGTCTTCGCGGAGACGAAGATGGAGTGGGACTTGTAGTCGTGCTCGGTGCCGTACGTGTACTGCGCCGTGTACGCGACGTCGCCCTTGCGGAGGACGATGCCGCCGCGCGGCGCATGCCGGACGTCGTTCACGCTCGCGGTGGAGATGACGTCGGCGCCGGGATTCACCGCCTGGTAGGCACGGCCCGCCTTCACCGAGACGCTCGCGCCCGACACGATGTCGGCCTCGTAGCCGCCGCGGATCGTGACCCACGGCGCGGGCGTGACCGCGAGGTCCACGCCTGGCGTGTAGACCGTCATGTTCGTTCGCGTGGGGGCCTCGTGATAGAACGTGTGCGCCGTGTCGAGCACCGCGACCTGCGCGCGTGCCGGCGCGCTCGCGAAGAGCGACACCGCGAGGACGCACGGGCCCACGAGGAGAGCGGCTACGCCGGAGCGCGCCGCGGCCGAACGACGGCGGCTCAGTTGCAGCCGCAGCCTCCGCCCGAGACGCCGCCGCCGCCGTACGAGCCCTCGCGGTTGTCGATGGCATGCCGCAGCTGCGCGGCAGACTGCGGGTCCCCCTCGAACTGCATGATCGGGTCGGCGAGCACGGCACGCTGTTGCGGCTTCACCGTGACGCACGACGCGAGCGCCGGTCCGAGGAGCAGCGCTGCGAGGAGTGAGAGGTGATTGGTGCGCATGTGCGGTCCTTTCAGAAATAGACGCCGAAGCCGCCCGAGTAGGTCTGTGCGTTCTTGAAGCTCTCCGCGTCGAACAGCGTGAGGTTCGTGACCTCGAGACGCACGAGGATGCGGCCGCGGAGCGCCATCAGGATGCCGCCGCCCGCGCGCGCGACGTACAGGTCCTGCCGCTTGAGCACGAACGAATCCGCGTTCGGACGCACCGCGAGACCGCCGCCGCCGATGCCGAGGAACGGACACACCGCCCAGCTCGGCGCGAAGTTGATCGTGGCGCCGCCGCCGTAGAGGATCTGCGCGCCGTCTGCGGTGAGCGCGTCGCCGATCCAGCCGTCGAGCGTGACCGTGCGATGCACGACGATCGACGGCCTCGCTTCGATGTACCCGAACCCGCGCGTCGAGTTGTCGGCGATGGGGATGCTCAAGAGCCCGCCGACGATCGCGAGACCGGCGCGCGCGCCTTCGAGCGGCGGCGTCGCGAAGAGGCCCGGTCGCGACGGCGCGTCCGGCTCGCCCGCGCTGACCGCGAACGTCTGCACCTCGTCGCCGAGCGCGTACGCGACGCGGCCGTCAGGGAGCAGGATTCGAAGCCAGAAGCCGCCGCCCTGTCGTCCGTCGATGGCGAGCGTCTCGCCGCGCTGCGCGGTGTACACGACGCGATAGGACACGCCGGGACCCGAGCGCATCTCGGCGGAGTCGACGACGACCCGCGCGAAGGCCTCCGGCTCGTCCGCGGCGAGCGCCGCGCGCGGCACGAGGAGCAGCGCGACGAGCAGCGCGATCGCGGAGAACGACGCGCGCATCATTCGTGGGCCGTCATTTCTGGGCCCATTGGCGGATCACGTCGACGACGGGATCGTCCTTCGGAAAGATCGCGCGCGGATGGTTCTGGCCGGTCGGGCGCAGGTAGATCGGCGCGGTCGTGTAGTCGCGGCTCATGACGAGCGACGCGGCCTGCAGGTTGCCCTGCGCAGCGCTACCGGCGCCGATCTGCGCGCGGTTCGTGGGGTGACCGTCGGCGCAGTCGATCGCCGGATGCGGAGCGAGCGCCATGCCGCTCACCGCGGATGAGTTGAAGTGGCAGTTGTTGTTGTCGCCGGGCTCGCCGGGGCCGCATTTCTTCGCGACGAGGAGCTCGGGCTCGACGCGGCAGAAGAAGAAGTCGGCATCGAACTGCTCGTCCGGCACGACGAAGTTCGGCCCGGGGTCGACCGTCGTGCATGACCAGGACGCCGACGCCGCCGCGATCGCGAAGACGGGGGCGACGAGCCGCGCGGCAAACTGCACGCGCCGACGATAAACTGTCGCGGTCATCGTGGTCGAGATCCGATACGAGCGGCCGGCGCGCCTCGTGTCCCCTCGCCCACGGGCGGCGCGGGCAGGCGGACGCGAGCGCCGCGTCTCCGAGGCCCAGCTGAGACGTCGAAACTGCGGGAATCGCTTTCATTCGCGATGTCGGCGACATGCGCCCGCACATGGAACGTGACGTGCGAGGGTACGTTTCCGAAATGCGTTGATCTGGTCGAGCCTACCTCGATAGAAACTTCACCCGGGCAATGGGGTGTCGTAGTTTATCTTACATGTAGGATGCATCGGTCGCTCTCGCGGCCGCGCCCTCGTGACTCGGTGACGTGTGAGACAGGCCCCCCGCAGATCGCCCTTCGGAGACATCGAATGAAGCTGACCCCCTGGTACCTCGCCGCCCTCGCCCCGATCGCCGTCGCCGGATGCTCCGGTGCGCTCATGGGTCACGTGGCTGTGCTTGCCGTCGCCATCGGGATCTTCGTCGGAACGCTCTCTCTCGGCCGTGCGCCAGCTCCTGCCGCGAGCGGCGGAGCTCAAGCCGTCGTGACGCAGATCCACACGCCGCTCGCGACGCCCGCCGAGATGCACGCGCAGCCTGGTCCGCAGAAGGCGGCGTGATAGAGAAGACAGCGTGGTTTTCCTCCGCCGCTGTCTCGTCACGCGTGTGACCGCGCTCGTCCCTCTCGTCGTCCTCGCGACGGCGACCGGCTGCTCGAGCCCTGGCTTCAGCTCGCGCGGCGGCGCGCCCGCGTCCGAGTCGCGCGAGTCGCACGAATCACGCGGCTCGGCGAGCGGCGCCAACACCGGCTTCACGACCCGCGGCGGCAGCGCGCCTCCTCCGTCGACGCACTCCACGAAGACGGCGCCGCGAGGCAGCACGACGGCCTCGCCCACGCCGAGCACGTCGGCGACGTTCCAGCCTGCGCCGTCGCCGAATCCGCTGCCTCCGCCGCCTCCGCCTTCCCCGTAGCTCGACACGAGCACACGCCTGACGCGGCGCGCAGGATCGCGTATCGTCGTCGCGAATGGCGCCGCGCGAACGCCTCAAGACGCTCGACGAGTTCACCCTCGCCGACCTCGAGGCCGTGAGACTCCTGCTCCGAGGCGACTCGGTCATCGACTGGCATCGCCTGAATTTCAAGGACGGCCAGGAGATCACCGAGTTCCTCCTCGCCCAGGAGTTCCACCCCGACGAGCCCGCCGATCGCGCGCGCATGAACGCGATCAAGGCCGAGGCGATCAGCTATCTCCGGCGGCACTTCGAGTACCCGATCCCGAAGCCGGTCGAGCAGGCCTCGATGGAGGACCTCTTCGAGCTCGCGACGCGCAACGGTCACCGCCAGACGTGCGCGTGCACGATCCTGAAGTGCATGCACATCATCCATCACCTGGACGGTCGCGAGCTGCTCTTCATGCTCCCGATGTCCGACCAGGAGATCTTCCACCTCGTCGAGGAGAAGGTCTACCGCGTGATCGGCAGCATGCTTGCCGAGGGCTTTCCGATCACCGAGTTCGTGGGCGGACGGAAGAACAAGGACTCGCTCTACACGAAGCTCCTCTCGAAGCGCGAGGCGGTCTCGGCGCAGATCTTCGACAAGCTCCGGTTCCGGATCGTCACGCGCGAGCGCGACGACATCTTCCCGATCGTGCAGTTTCTCCAGAAGAAGCTCTTT
>JAQBQJ010000408.1 GCA_028287065.1 Labilithrix sp.
GTCATGGGCGACGTCCCCAAGCTCGTCGATACGACCGGCCGCGAGTTCGGCACGATCGAGACGGCCTCCTCCTTCCGCCCGAAGGACACGAACGGCGTGTTCCTCGACAAGCTCCAGCCCTCGGCGACGAAGGAGTTCACCGAGATCTACGAGCTGCCCGCCGGCGTGACGCAGGTGTCGATGAAGGCGCACGACTTCGGTCTGTTCGGCTCGGACAAGACCATCCAGCTCGGCGCGCTCCCGGCAGCGCCGCCCGCTCCCGTCGCCGCGGCCTCGGCCGTGACCGCAAAGCCCGCCGCGAAGGCGGCAGCCCCGGCCGCGAAGGCCAAGGCCGCCGCAGCGCCCGCGAAGAAGTAGCTCAGCGACAGAAGGCTGAAGCGCGCGGACTGCGGCCGGAAAAGGATCGTGGTAGCTAACTTGGCGCCATGTACTTCCAGGAGCTGATCCTCGCGCTTCAGGACTTTTGGGTGAAGAAGGGCTGCCTGCTCGTGCAGCCCTACAACTCCGAGGTCGGTGCGGGCACGTACAACCCGGCCACGTTCCTCCGCGCGATCGGCCCCGAGCCGTGGAACGTCGCGTTCGTGGAGCCGTCGCGTCGTCCCAGTGACGGTCGCTACGGTGACAACCCGAACCGCATGCAGCAGTTCCACCAGTTCCAGGTGATCCTGAAGCCGTCGCCGCTCGACATCCAGGATCAGTATCTGCAGTCGCTGCTCGCGATCGGCACGCGGCCCGAGCAGCACGACGTGCGCTTCCTCGAGGACGACTGGGAGTCGCCGACGCTCGGCGCGTGGGGCCTCGGCTGGCAGGTGTGGCTCGACGGTCAGGAGATCAGCCAGTTCACCTACTTCCAGCAAGTGGGCGGCATCGATTGTCGTCCGGTATCCGGCGAGCTCACGTACGGCCTCGAGCGCATCGCGATGTACCTGCAGGACGTCGGCTCGATCTACGAGGTCGCGTATGCGCCGGGGATCACGTACGGCGAGATCGCGAAGCGCGCGGAGTGGGAGTGGAGCACGTACAACTTCGAGCAAGCGGACGTGCCCGCGCACTTCGCGGCGTTCGATCACTACGAGAAGGAAGCGAAGCGCCTCCTCGCGCTGGGCGGCGCAGGAGAGAAGCGCGACCCGCTGAAGACGCTGGTGCTGCCGGCGTACGACTTCGTCGCGAAGGCGGCGCACCAGTTCAACGTGCTCGACGCGCGCGGAGCGATCGGCGTGACGGAGCGCGCGCGGTTCATCGGGCGCGTCCGTGGCCTGGCGAAGGGGGTGGCGGAGGCGTATCTGGCGCAGCGGGAGGCGATGGGGTTTCCGCTGTTGAAGAAGGATGCGGCCGCGAGCGCCGGCGCCCCGGTGGAGCAGGCGGCGACCGCGGAGTGATTCAAGGAGAACAGGGAACAGGAACAGGAACAGGAACAGGAATTGGAATTTTCGGAGCAATCCTCATTCCCATCCCTGTTCCTGTTCCTGTTCCCTGTTCTCTTTTGATCCCGATGTGCACCCTCCTCCTCGCCGCCCACGTCCTACCCGCGCACCCGCTCGTGGTGCTCGCCAACCGCGATGAAGACCTCGACCGCCCCTCCTCTCCCCCGGCGATCTCCACCGCCCCGACCACGAACCTCCGCTACGTCGCCCCTCGCGATCTCCTCGCCGGCGGCACCTGGCTCGGCGTCAACGCGGCCGGCGTCTTCGTCGCGATCACCAACCGCTATCTCGGGCCCAAGGATACCTCGCGCGTCTCTCGCGGCGCTCTCGTCGCCGACGCGCTCGCGCTCGGGTCCGCTCGCGCCGTCCACGACGCCATGGCGCACGTGCCCGCCTCGCGGCACAACGGCTTCCACCTCGTCTACGCCGACCGGCACGACGTGCTCGCCACCGCATCGAACGGAACGCACATCGCGCAGCTCACGCTCGGGCGCGGGCTCCACGTGATCACGGAGCGTAGCTTCGGGGCCGGCGACGACGGGAAGCGCGTCGCTCGCATCCGCGCCGCATGGTCGAGGCTCGCGCCGAGCTCGGCCGCGCCCGCGCTCGATCTCGATCGCCTCTCCCAGCTCCTCACCGACCACGACGACCACGACCTCCTCGCCGCGACTTGCATCCACGTGCCCGGCCTCCGCTACGGCACCCGCAGCGGAGCCGCCATCGCGCTCGCCGACGATCCCGCACGCAGCCGCATGCTCTGGGCCGAAGGCCCGCCCTGCACGACGCCGTTCGTGCCGATCGACCTCGTTTCGGACCCGCGAAAAACAGGATAGAATTGCGATGTGCGCACCTCTCTTTCCGCAGCCCTGACGTTCGCGCTCATCTCCTTGGTGATCGCTTGCGGTGCGCCCGAGAAAGAAGGCCAGTACCCGAAGCGCCCCGAAGGCTGCGACGTGAAGGTCTTTCCCGAGTCGCCGACCATGCCCACCGACAACATCGGGCCGGTCAACGCGACGTGCGGCGACGACATCAGCAACGTCGACTGCCTGCGCACTCTCGAGGACCAGGCCTGCAAGCTCGGGGCGGACGTCGTGTGGGGCGTCGCCGACGTCCCCTCGATGTCGAACGGCAAGAAGAGGCTCGCCGGACGCGCCGCTCACACGAAGACCGCAGGCACGACGAAGTGAAGGCATCGTGAGCGGACCGAACGGACCCAAGTTCGACGAGACGGCCGATGTCATGTCGGTCAAGGAGAGCGCACGCGAAGCGTGGCTCGTCATCAGCTCCGCTGCCGGCGTTCGCGCCATCCCGTTGCCACGCCAGCTCCGCATCGTCGTCGGACGCATGCACACGTGCGACATCGTCATCGAAGACGAGTCCGTGTCTCGCCAGCACGCCGCGATCACCAACGCCGGTCCTCTCGGCCTCTCGATCGAGGACCTCGGCAGCCGCAACAAGACCAAGGTGATGGGCCGCTCGCTCTCCCGCGGCGAGACGGCGGCCCTCGCCGTCGGAACCGTCGTCGAGATCGGCTACGCGACCATGTTCGTGCAGGTCGGGCGTCCGCCCGGCGCACGCGGCAGCAGCCCCGGCTTGCCCGGCGCGCAGCGGCAGGGCGCGCACGGATCCGCGGTCATCCTCGATCCGACCATGCAGCGCCTCTACGCGCTGCTCGACATCATCGCGCCGAGCCCGCTCAACGTCCTCGTCCTCGGCGAGACCGGCACCGGCAAGGAGGTCTTCGCCGAGGCGATCCACAACGGCTCGCGTCGCGCGCATGCTCCGCTCCTTCGCATCAACTGCGCCGCGCTCAGCGGGTCGCTCCTCGAGAGCGAGCTGTTCGGCCACGAAAAAGGCGCGTTCACCGGCGCGCACGCGGCGAAGGCCGGCCTCTTCGAATCCGCGGACGGCGGCACCGTCTTCCTCGACGAGGTCGGCGAGCTGCCCCTCGACACGCAAGCGAAGCTCCTCCGCGTCATCGAGCGCGGCGAGGTCATGCGTCTCGGCAGCGTGCAGCCCAGGCGCGTCGACGTGCGTTACGTCGCAGCGACGAACCGCGATCTCCAGCAGCTCATCGCCGAGAACCGCTTCCGCTCCGATCTCTTCTTCCGCCTCAACGGCTTCTCCGTGACGCTCCCCCCGCTCCGGAAGCGCAGGCGCGAGGTCGTCCCGCTCGCGCGCTTCTTCCTCGATCGCGTCGCGCAAGGCCGCCAGTACGCGCTCGGTCCGAATGCCGAGGCGTCGCTCGAGAACTATCCGTGGCCCGGTAACGTCCGCGAGCTGAAGAACGTCGTCGAGCGCGCGATCGTGCTCGCCGGTCCCGCCGGCAACATCGAGCCGATGCACCTGCAGCTCCCCGATGCGCTCACGGGGCAGGACTCGTCGGACGCCTACGGCGCGCAGGAGATCATCGGTCCGAACGACACGATCCCGCCGACGCCCTATGGCGGCGTCCCGCACGCCGGCGTCCCGCACCTCGGGTGGCAAAAGCCGCAGCAGCCCATGCAGCCGATGGGGCCCACGCCGGGATTCGGTGTGTCCGCCGTGGGTGGTGGTCCGGTCAATCCGAACGATCTCCGCGCGCAGCGTGAGTCGTGGGAGAAGCAGCAGATCCTCGGCGCGCTCGAGAAGACGAGCGGCAACCAGAAGGAGGCCGCGGTCCTCCTCGGCATCTCGCGACGCACGCTCATCAACAAGATCGAGGCGTACGGGATCGCTCGCCCGAGGAAGCGCTGACGGCGCCCGAGAGTTCGTCGTGAACCGCGCCGTTGCGTCGCTGCTCCTCGTCTCCGTCGTCGCCGCGTGCGGTGCATGCGGCGCCTCGCCGAAGCCCGCCCCCACCAGGCCGAACGCCGCGGTCCACACCGCGCCGCTCCCCGTGCCCGCGACCGAGCTCGCATCGTGGATCGACGCTTATGCCGGCGGCTTCGGTCGCGAGTGGGGTCCCGCGTTCGCGCCGACCGGGTACCTCGTGGTCGCGAAGGACGGCCTGCCGATCGTATCGCGGGCCTACGGCAAGGCGAATCCGAAGACCGGCGCCGTCATCGGCCCGAGCACGCGCTTCCAGATCGGCTCGGTCACGAAGCAGTTCACCGCCGTCGCCGTCCTGCAGCTCGCCGAGAAGAAGCGTGTAAACCTCACGGATTCGGTACGCACCCACGTCGCCGGGCTGCCGGCCGACTTCGAGCCGATCACGCTGCACCACCTGCTCACGCACACGTCCGGCATCGCGAGCTACACCGCCGACGGCGGGCTGATGGCGATCAAGAAGCAGCCCATCCCGCGCTCGCGGATCCTCGAGAGCTTCACGAGCAAGCAGCTCGCCTTCCACCCGGGCGAGAAGTTCTCGTACTCGAACTCCAACTACTTCCTGCTGGGGCTCGTCATCGAGAAGGTCACCGGCAAGACCTACGAAGAAGCGCTCCAGGCGAGCGTGCTCGGACCCGCCGGCATGCCGCGCTCGACGACGCGCTACGAGCCGACCGCGTTCGACAGCGCGATCGGCACGACCGTCGACGAGCACGAGCAGATCCGCGCGGTCGAGCCCTGGGACACGCCGCTGCCGTTCGCGGCCGGTGCGCTCCGCTCGACCGCGATCGACATGCTGGCGTGGGATCGCGCGCTCGCATCGGGGAGATTGCTCGGCGCGGAATTCGAGCGAAAACGAACGACGCCCGA
>JAQBQJ010000409.1 GCA_028287065.1 Labilithrix sp.
CCACCGCGTCGGCGGTGGCAACGGTGCTGCTGCCGGCGGCGATCGCGTCGAAGATGTACTGGCCGAGGATGGCGGAGCCGGCGCTGGTGCCGCCGACGATTCCTCCGCGCTGGTAGACGTTGGCCACAGAGGCCATCAGAGGCGTGCTGTTCCAGCCCACGTAGTCGGCCTGATTGCCGCCCGCCAAGAAGACCGCCTCGGCCTTGTCGACGATGGCCGCCGCCGTCGACAGATCGCCCGCGCTGGCGGGCGGGGGGATGAGCAGTGTCTGCACCGAGTTGAACTTCGCCAGACCCTCGATGTACGCGTCGTAGGCGTTGGTGCCGGTGGCACGCAGCACCACGACGTCGGCGCCGCTGACGGCGCTCCCGCCGGTGAGGACGTCGTGCATCCAGACGAAGGCGCTGTCGACGTCGCCGCCGCCGCCCATGACGATGAGCCCGGGGCCGAGCGGCGGGGACGTACTGTCGCTCTGACTTCCGACGCGCGGGTAAACGGTAATCGCGGCTGCCGCCCCTCGAGCCGAAGTGACCGAGATCGCAATCGCGATGCCGAATCCAACCGCACGAACCACCCCCCTGCTCGACGTCATGACGGCTGGCTACAGAGCCCAGCGCCAAGACGCAAGAGTGGGTCCTCCTCGACCCGCCGCCGCCGCGCGAGTGATCCTCTGCGTGGCGGGGATCCCTTATCGCGCTCGGAGCGCGCTGCTAGACTCCGTGTGTGCGGCCGCATTTCTTCATCGGAGCGGTCTGCCTCGCCGCGGGCGGCTGCGTGCTCCTCGTCGACTCCACTGGGCTGAGCGGCGGCAACGGCGACACGACCGGCGACGATGCGAGCACCGCCGAAGGCGGTGAGGGAGGGAGCAGCGACAGCAGCGGCACCTCGGACAGCAGCGGCACCTCGGGCAGCAGCGGCACCTCGGGCACGGCTGGCGGCCCGGTGTCGATGGGGCAATCCCCAAGCGCGCGCATCAATTGTGCCGGGATGAGCTTCACCTGCAAGCCGCCAGGGCAGGCTTGCTGCCTCATCTTCGGCAACCAGACCGACTTCTGCGTCGACGCCGCGACGGCGACGGCGGACTGCAAATCGACGGGCGGCTCCCCCGTCGTCGTCGTGGCGTGCAACGACGAGTCCGACTGTCCTGCGGGCGACATGTGCTGCGTGGGCGTCGGCGACACGAGTCATCCGATCACCGCATCGGTTTGCGCGTCCTCGTGCCCCGCTGGGCAGTACGCGATGTGTCGTATGGGCGGAGGCGCCTGCCCCGCAGGCAAGAGCTGCCAGCGCATCACCGAGCTCGACACAATCTCCGACTACGGCTACCGCGTCTGCAAGTGAGCTTCGCCGCATCGGGCCGGCCGCCCGCGGTGCAGCGGGCCCGATGACAGTGGCCGGAGCCGTGACTCGGCGTCTGGCGCTGGAAGCGCTGGAAGCTCAGTGTGCCGCGCCCGACGGCGCAGTCGCTGCACGACGAGGATCGTGCCTGCGACGAAGGAATGGGCAAGACGAAGTAGGGGCCGCCGCCCTCGATCCCCGTTCCTGAGCGCAATCTCGCATGACCCGCGATTCGGTCAACCCCGCCAGCAGTCTTCTTCGCCGCCCGAAGCCGCTAGGATTTCCTGTTCCCCGAGGAGCAGAAGCGCCGACGTTCGTAGCCGACGTCAGGGGCGAGGCGTGTTCGACGCGGCGGCGATGCAGGCGAGCTGCGCTTCGGCGTTGAAGCCCGGAACGCTCGAGCAATAGTTGATGACGACGGCCGGCGTTGCAGACGCCGCTGCACCCTTGATGCAGTCGAGAACGCCGTTCGCGTTCACACCCGGGAGCGCCTTGCAGTAGTTGATCAGCTCGTCGGGCTTCGTCGACGCCGCGCCGTTGGCGATGCACGTGAGAACACCGTTCGCGTTCACGCCGGGCAGGGCCTCGCAGTAGTTGATCAGCGTCGCCGGCTTCGTCGAGGTCGCGGCGCCCTTGATGCAGTCGAGGACGCCGTTCGCGTTCACACCCGGGAGCGCCTTGCAGTAGTTGATCAGCTCGTCGGGCTTCGTCGACGCTGCGCCGTTGGCGATGCACGTGAGGATGCCGTTCGCGTTCACGCCGGGCAGCGCCTTGCAGTAGTTGATCAGCACCGCTGGCTTCGGCGAGGGCGCGCCTCCCTTGATGCAGTCGAGGATGCCGTTCGCGTTCACGCCAGGCAGCGCCTTGCAGTAGTTGATCAGCTCGTCGGGCTTCGACGACGGCGCGGCGGGAGCACACGTCGCGAGCGCTTCCTCGTTCGTCCCGGGGACCGTCTCCGGAGCTTGCTCCGCGTCGCTGTTTGAACAGGCCACGAGCAAGAACCCCAGGAAGACGTGCCAGGAACGCATGTGGGGCGAGGTAGCACACGGATTCGAATGGGCAAGGCGACGGCCTCGAATCCCTGCGATGCCGCGACCGACCTCTGACGCAGAGGCCGCGGTTCACGTCTTCGGGAAGGGCTCGCGCGTGGCCTTGCGCGGGTTCCGAGCGAAGAAGCGCGATTCGAAAAGCTGGCTGTCGGAGCCGTTGGTCGACGGGGTCGGGTCTGGGAGACGTGCGGTCGGGGACGTTTGGAGCGGTCGAGGCGGCACAGAGAATGCGCGAGGCATTCGTCGCGCTACTTGAGGAGCGCCTCCGCGCGCGTCGCGGCATGCAGCGTGAAGCCATCGAGCGCGACACAGAGCGGGCGCTCGCCGACAGCTCGAGCACATCGCACGATGCGTGAGAGGCAGCGCGCCGCGACGCCACTCGGGACCGGCGGGCGGCGTCGCGCCCGAGACTGCCGACGCGGCGGTCGGTGACGACGTCTCGCAGACGCTCGGCTTCGATCCGCTCGCGGTGCTCCGCGCCCTCCTTCGGCGCGGACCCGCGGCCGTCAGCAGCGAACGATCCGCTGACGCGCGAGGCCCCATTTCGCGAGGTCGTGAGGATCACTCGTCAAGACGACGGCGTCTCGTTCGGTTGCGATGAGCACGACGTGACCATCGACGACGTCGATGCCGCCCGTCGAGCTAGCAAGGGCCCCGATCCGACGACTCGTCTCCTTGTCCAGCCAGAGCTCCTCGACGAGATCGCTGCGGAGAAGCCTGGCGAGTCGCGCCTGTCTCGCTCCGCCACGCCAGACCTGCGCGACGACCGCAGAGCTCGTGGCGATGGTCAGTACGCCCTGGGCCGCAAGGAGGAGGAAGCGCCTGAGGAGCGGCGTGCCACGCTCGACGGCGATGAGCGCTCCGGCGTCGAGGACGACGCAGTCGATCATCCGGCCCGCCGCGCGCGACCGCCAGAGTGCTTCCGTACCCACGCCGCAGAACGCCCTAGCGAACGGGCGACCACCGTGATCGTCCGATCGGGCGTCGGGTCATTGCGCTCCTGCTCCTCGAGATCCTCGAGGAGGTCGGCACGCGCTCGCGCCTTCTCCTGCATCGCTCCTGCTACCCACGCGCTGACAGACTCTGCCCGGCCCGCGGCAACGTCCGCCTTCGCAAGTCGGAGCAGGCCATCATCGACCGTGATCGTCACTCGACGCATACTCGTAGCATACGCACGTATGTTCCGAGCGCCAGTGGTCCCACCGCTCCGCCTACCGGCTAGGGATCCACACCGCACGGATGTCTCGCGCGAGCGCCTCGGCCTCGCCCACGTCGTAGAGAGGGCGGACGATCACGAGAAGCCGCTCTGTACATCGGTCGGGACGTCGTTCTCGAAGAGAATGCCGCCGAGTAGGGTCGCGATCTCAGGTCTTCGCCAACACTCCGATAGGACACGCAACGCCGGTCCCGCCGAGCCCGCAGTAGCCGTCGGGATTCTTCGCGAGGTACTGCTGGTGGTAGTCCTCGGCGTAATAGAACGCCGGCGCGTCGAGGATCTCGGTCGTGATCTTCGCGTGGCCTGCCTCTTCGAGCGTCGCGCTGTACGAGGTGCGCGAAGCTTCGGCGGCGGCGCGCTGCTCGGCGTCGTACACGTAGACGCCCGACCGGTACTGCGTGCCGGCGTCGTTGCCCTGGCGCATGCCCTGCGTCGGGTCGTGGTTCTCCCAGAACGCCTGGAGGAGCGCCTCGTAGCTCGTCTTCGTCGGGTCGTACACGACGCGGACGACCTCGTTGTGCCCCGTGCGGCCCGAGCACACCTCGCGATAGGTCGGGTTCGGAGTCATGCCCGCGGCGTAGCCGACCTGCGTCGAGTACACGCCGGGGACCTTCCACATCATCTGCTCGGCGCCCCAGAAGCATCCCATGCCGAACATCGCCAGCTTCATCCCCTCGGGGAAGGGCTCGCGCGTGCGCGTTCCCAGCACGATGTGCTTGTCGGAGACGACGATCGGGTCCGAACGGCCCGGCAGCGCCTGCTCGCGGGTCGGCATGCTGATCTTGTCGGCAACGAATCCCATGATGGTCCTCACTCCTCAGGAGGGAAACTTGTACCCCCGATCTACGGTGCACACCCTCACTTCGTATCGCTCGTAGAACGTCTTCTTGCCGCGCGCCTGGACCGCAGCGTGGGCCGGAACGTCCTTCCAGCTGCGGATGGCCTCGAGCGAATCCCAGTACGAGACCGTGATTCCGACGCCGTCCGGACCCCGCGCGCTCTCGATGCCGAGAAACCCCGGCTGCTTTGCAGCGAGCTCGACCATCGCCCGCGCCGTGGCGTCGTACTCCTCGGGCGTCGAGCTCGTCCGTTTCGACGTGAAGATCACCGCGTAGCAATGCTGCGCGCTCTGCGGATCCGGAGGCTGCGCCGGGCGCGGATCCGCGGCCGCCTGCGCCTTCGATGCCGCGACCTCGGCGACGGCGTCGCGCTCCCACTCCTGCATCGCCGGAAGCGCGAGCATCGTCTCGTAGTAACCGCGCGCGCCGTCTGCGATCGGCACGTCGTACGTCCGGAACCGCCAGATCACGGGCGCGAACATGGCATCGGCGATCGAGAATCGACCGAACAAGAACGGGCCTGCGTCTCCGGCGCGCCCGCGGCACTCGGTCCAGATCTGCTGGACGCGAACGACGTCGTCCTCGGTCTCGCGGCTCATCGTGCGGCGCGGATGCCGCGCGACCACGTCCATCGGGAGGTCGCGGCGCATCGAGGCGAATCCCGAGTGCATCTCCGCGCTGACGGCGCGCGCGACGGCCCGCGCCGTGCGTTCGGCGGGCCAGTGCTGCGCGTCCGGGAAGAGGTCGGCGACGTACTCGCAGATCGCGAGCGAGTCCCAGACGACGAGCTGTCCGTGATGGAGCACCGGCACGCGTCGCGAGGGCGAGAGCGCGGCGATGTCGTCGTGCCAGCCCTGGCTCTCGAACGGAACCACGCGCTCGCGGAACGAGATCCCCGCATGCCGCAGCAGCAGCCATGGCCGCAGCGACCACGACGAGAGGTTCTTGTTCCCCAGCACGAGCACGAGGTCTTCGGTCATCGCCATGCCTCACTCACCGATGCGGAACTGCACGCCCATGCCCGCACCGAACGCGCGTGGCTCGTCGCGGTCGGCGTTCACGCGGGGCATGAAGGCCATCCACTTGAGATCGACCGAGGACGCGACCTGGTATCCGAGGCCGAAGCCGAGGAGGAAATCGTCGTGCGAGAACGCCGGTCCACCGGGATCGATGTGACGCAGCCCCACCATCGGCCCGAGCCACACCTTGTTCGAGACCTGGAACCAGAAGTAGCCGGGGACGCTGAGCACCGTCGTCGTCGGCTCGTTGAAGACGATGGGGATGTAGAGGCCGGTATCGATGCGCAGGATGTCCGCGATGTGGAACGCGATCGGCACCCCGAACATGAAGCCGAACTTCGAGCCCTGCTCGACCGGCAGATACACGCGACCGTCGAGCGCGACCTCGACGACGCGTCCCGAATACGCCGCCCAGCGCACGCGGAGCTCGGGGTTCGCGAACGGATCGGTCGCGGTGCCGTACGTCTCGGTGAACAGCGTGCGCGCATAGGCATCCGCGCCGAGGGCGCGCGCGTCGTCGCCGAGGCGTATGCCGGTACGGAGACCGAGCTCCACGGAATCCGTGATTCCGATCGCGGCCTCGAGGTTCACTCCCGGTCCGGTGAAGTCGCGGCGGGCGAACCGCAGGTGCGCGATGCCGAGCCCGGCGTCGCCGGCGAACACGAGGCGGGGAAGGGTGATCGGGCGATCGACCCACGGCGGCGCCGCCGATGCGGCGCGCGGCGAGGCGATCACGAACAACGGCGCGAGCGCAAGGAGCGCCGCGAATACGGCGTTTCGAATGATGCGAGCCATCGCCCGCATCATCGCACGATCGTCAGTCCTCGAAGCAGTAGAGGTGCTGATGGCTCGTGCACGGCTCTTGGCCGCTCTGCGACGCCGTCGCGATCGCGACCGCTGCCGCCCGCGCGCGCGAGGTCATTTCGTCGCGCCCCGCGACTCGATCGCGCCGATCGCATCGTCGAGGGCCGTGTCCTTGCGCATGCACGGGTGGCAGTCGCTGTTGCCGCCGCGGAAGAAGCCTCCGCATCCGCGCGTGCTCTTGAGCGGCTTCAGCGCCGCGAGCAGGCGCGCATCGCCTTGATCCTTCGCGCGCGCGAGCAGGTCGTGCTTGTCGGCGCAGGTCTGCGCCGCCTTGAACTCGAACAGGAGCGCCGCCGCCGGCGACGCATGCGCGCGCACCTCGGGCTTCGCGAGGCTCTTCGCCGCGCGCAGGCGATGGTCGCGGACGTCGCGGCCCTCACGGCCCGGCGCGCGCGTCGACATGTCGATCAACGCATCGACGCCCCGCTCGCCGAGCGGACCTTCGAGCAGCGCGAACGCCTCGTCGTCGTCCGTGCCCTTGCCCTTCGCCGCGGTGTTCGTGACGAGCTGCACGATCTCGTCGTCGTTCGCGGCCGTGGGATCCGCCGCCAGCAGCGTGCGCACGGCCTTCATCGCTTCGGCGTTCTTGCCCTGCGCGCCGTACGCGAGCGCGAGCTTCTGGACGAGCGACGTGTCCTCCGGGAACTCCTTCGCGAGCGACTCGAGCGCGTCCGGACCGAGCACGACCGCCGCCTTCACGCGATCGGGAGGCGCGGTCTTGCCCTTCGATGCACCCGTAGCGGTCTCGCCGCTGGAGCTCCCGCTCCCCTTCGTCGTGATTCCGTCCGGCGTCGTCTTCGGTCCGCGGAAGACGAGCACGAGGACGACCACGAACAAGATCAGGCCGAGCGGGACTGCCGCGGCGAGGCCGTACAGGACGTTGCGCGGCTGGCGCGCGAGCAGGTCGAGGAGGGCGCTCTTCTTGCCGGCGGCGGTGCCGCTCGCGACGGCTCCTGGCGACGGCGACGGCGAAGCCGCAGGAGAGCCGCTCGCCGTCGTGACGTTCGCGGCAGGCAGGCCGAGGCTCGTGTGCGCGAACGCATCGTTCGAGGCCCACCCGGGCCCGCGCTGCGAGGGGACCGCGCCGGGGTTGGGGGTGCCGCCGAGCCCGAGATCGATCGAGCTGCCCGCGGCGGCGGTCTCGATCGCCTCGATGAGCGCGCGGGCGTTCGCGTACCGCTTCTTCGCGTCCTTCTCGAGGAGGCAGCGCACGACCGCCTCGACCATCGCCGGTACGTCGACCTTGGGAGCGCGGTCCTGCATGAGCGGGACCGGCGCGACGATGTGGAACGAGAGCATCGCCATGCGATCGGGAACGTCGAACGGATGCAGTCCGGTGAGCATCTCGTAGAGCATCACGCCGACGCCGTAGAGATCGGCGGCGGGCGTGACCGCCTCTCCCAGCGCCTGCTCGGGCGCCATGTACTCGGGCGTCCCGAGGATCGTCCCCATGCGCGTGAGCGGCTGACCGGCACCGCCGTTGCGCTTCGCGATCTCGGCCGACGCGCTCGCCGCTCCTTCGAGCACCTTCGCGATGCCGAAGTCGAGGACCTTCACGAAGTCCGGCTCGTCGTCCTTCTTCACGAGCATCACGTTCTCGGGCTTGAGATCGCGATGCACGATGCCCGCCTCGTGCGCGCGTTCGAGCGCGAGGCCGATCTGACGCGTGATGCGGAGCGCGCGCTGCGCCGAGATCGGCCCCTTCGCGAGCGCATCGCGGAGGCTCGTGCCTTCGACGTACTCGAGGACGAGGAAGAACGCGCCGTCCTCCGTCTTCCCGAAGTCGGTCGCGCCGGCGACGTTCGGATGCTCGATGTGGGCGGCCGCCATCGCCTCGCGCTCGAAGCGCGCGGAGACCTCGGCGTTGTCGCTCATCTCCGGGTGGAGGAGCTTCAGCGCCACGCGCTTCTTCATGTGCGTGTGCTCGGCGAGGTACACCGAGCCCATGCCGCCCTCGCCGAGGAGCTCTCGGATCAGGTAGCGGCCGGAGATCACCATTCCCAGGCGATTCACCCCGTCCACCGCGGGCGCTGCCGTCTCGGGTGAGCTCACGAAGTCTCCAGCCTACGCGCGTGATCCCGCGCGAGCAACGCACAGACCTTGGCCTCGATGTTGCTCCATGGTTGCCTTATGACGCTCCCGAAGACCATCCTCGTTCCTCACGATTTCGGCACCAGCTCGGATCATGCGCTCGCGTACGCGGTCGAGCTGGCGAAGGCGCTCTCCGCGGAGCTCGTGGTGATGCACGCCTACGAGATCCCCGTCATCGGCTTCCCCGACGGCGCAATGGTCGCGACTCCGGAGCTCGCGACGCGCGTGCTCGAGGGCGCGAACGTAGGCCTGAAGAAGGCGCTCGAGCCGTTCGCCGCGAGCGGCGTTGCGATTCGCAGCATCGTGAAGCAGGGCCCGCCCTGGCAGACGATCGTGGAGACGGCGACCGAGCTCGGTGCGGGCATGATCGCGATGGGCACGCACGGGCGCCACGGGCTGCCGCGCGCGCTCCTTGGCAGCGTCGCCGAGAAGGTCGTACGCAGCGCGCACGTCCCGGTCCTGACCGTGCACTCCGGCGACGTGAAATGACGCACGTAACTTGCTGGAATCGCACGTCGTAAGGCAAAATCGACGCGGTGCGTTCTTGACATGTTGCCTACACGGTGCCACATGGTGCGCATCGGCTCGCGACGCTCTGCGTCAACCCGTCGCGAGCCCTTTCTTCGCCTTGTGAGCCTCGGTCGGGTGGGCGTCGAGAATTGACCCACCCCTCCTCCCCTCTCTGCGCCTGACCACCGAGGCTCCCCGCACGCCGGCGTCGCAAGACGCCGGCGTGCACCTATTTCGGGCGGCTACATCGTCTTGTCCGAGTACGACGAGGCCGAGAGCGACGGCAATGTCACCGCGCTCACGACGGAGCGACGCGGCCGGCGATGACGACCGTCGTGTAGAGCATCACGATCTCGCCTTTCTCGGCGTGGCGGTCGAACAGCGCGCGCAGCTCGGCGAACGTCTCGTCGTGCGTGGGATCGCCCGGTCGCGGGGCGTACGACGACGAGAGGAGGCGGCCTACGAGGCCCTCGCGATCGAGGCGCTGCTCGTTCGGGACGGTGTGGCGCGACCAGCGCCCGGCGCCGAGCAGCGCGTCGAACTTCTCGAGACTGTCGGCCTTGCCCTGCAGCTCGCGGTACTTCGGGCAGCGGCGCACGAGCAGCTCCTCGTATTCGCGGTGGAACGCCGTCGCGTGGAGCTCGCGATCGTTCCAGACGAGCGCCACGTTGCTGCGGGCGCCGGCGGTGGAGGCCTCGCCGGCGCGGAGGATGCGGCTCATCTCGATGCGCGCGCGCTCGAGATCGAACCAGTGGAACGCCTG
>JAQBQJ010000411.1 GCA_028287065.1 Labilithrix sp.
GCGCGAAGGACAAGGTCGGCGCTGCGCTCGATGCGAGCCTCAACGCCGTGCTCATGCCGCAAGAGCGCGAGGGCATCCGCGCCGTGGTGATGCAGGCCTCGATGGCCGGTGGCCTCGTCGACGTGAAGCGCTGGTCGCAGGCCGCCGATCTCTCGAGCATGCGCGCGGGCCTCTTGCTGTGCGGAGACGTCGGACCGGCGCGGAAGACGATCCTCGCCGAGCCGCAGTCGACCGCCGACCTGCCGCCGCGCGAGAAGATCGGTGAGCTCTACAAGTTCGCGACGAGCGACCTCTACTCGGATCTGCGCGGCGCGATCGGCGTCGCCGTGCAGGACTGACGCGTAGCCGCTCGTCGTCAGGGAGCGAGGTCGATGCCCGCTGCCTCTTTCACGATGCTCGCGATCTGCGCGACGAGCTCCACGCCCTGGCCCTTGTCGTCGAGCCAGCGCCCGGGCGTCGTGCCCTCGGGCTCGTGATAGTCGAAGTGCCAGGCCCGCGCGTTCGCGGCGAGCCAGATCTGCCGCGTCGGACGCTGCGTGTTGACGACCGCCTTCTTGCCGTCCGCGAACGTCAGCGTGAGCACGTCGCCCGCGCGCTCCAGGTCGACGACCTCGGCATCGACGTCCTTGAGCAGGTCCTCGATCGAGCGGAGCGCGACATCGGCGAGCTTCTGGTAGCGGGATTCGTCCATCGACACGGCAGGCCTCAATTCAGCGAGTAGGGCAGGGTGAGCGCAAACGGCGCGATGCTCGCCTCGAAGCTCGTCCCGTCGGGCCGATGCATCTGGTAGCTGCCGCGCATCTCGCCGCGCGGCGTGGTGAGCACGCACCCGCTCGTGTACTCGAACTGGTCGCCCGGGTTGAGGAAGGGCTGCTGTCCGACGACGCCCGGACCGCGGACCTCTTCGATGCGACCGTCACCGTCGGTGATGACCCAGTGGCGGCTCTTGAGCTGCGCGGGCGTCTCACCTTCGTTCGCGATGCGGACCGTGTATGCGAACACGTACCGGCGCACGCGCGGAGAGGATTGCTCCGGCACGTAGACCGCGCGCACGTTCACGCGGATCCCTTCGGTAGTTGCCGTCGACACGGCTGCCATGCGTACCACATTCGTGGAATCGCTGGGGCCCGTCGCGCGCCAACGGCCGCGTTCCGCCGGAAGTGCTTCCGCTATCGGAGCCCTTGTTCTACGACGAACGACACCGTGGCCAGGTCACCCCGTCTCAGCGGCGCTCCCCTCAAGAACCTCGCGCGATTCGCGCGCACGCGGATCGGCGGCATCGCGCTGCAGCGGATCCTGCGCGCCGATCTGGGGGTCGATCGTCTCGAAGCGCTTCCGGACACGTTGCGCTCGGACGTCCCGCTCGACACGCGCGCGCACCCCGGCCGCTCGCCGCGGGAGCACGCGAGCCAGGATTTGCCGTGGCCCGCCCCGGGATGGGCGCCGTCGAGTGCGACGTTGACGACGGCCTATCGTGACGGGCGTGTGTCACCGCGCGATGTCGTCGCGCGCGCGCTCGCCGAAGCACGCAAGCTCGCCGCAGGCACGCCGAGTGTTGGCCCGATCCTCGATTATGCCGACGACATCGCGCTCGCCGAGGCCGCCGAATCCGAGAAGCGCTGGCGCGAGGGCCGGCCGCTCGGACCGTTCGACGGCGTTCCCTGGGCGGTGAAGGAGCAGACCGCGGTGCGTGGCATGCCGCGCAAGGGCGGGACCTCGTTCCTCGATTCGAAGGGTCAGGCGCGCGACGCCACGTCGGTGTCGCGCGTGCGCGCCGCCGGCGCGATCACGATCGGCACGACGCCGATGACCGAGTTCGGGATGACGCCGAACGGTGCGAACGCGAAGCGCGTCATGCCGCGCAACCCGCACGGGACCGACCGGCTCGCCGGTGGCTCGTCGACCGGCTCCGGCGTCGCGGTCGCGACGGGGCTCGTCCCGTTCGCGCTCGGCGCGGACGGCGGCGGATCGATCCGGATCCCGTCGGCGATCAACGGCGTGTTCGGGATCAAGGCGACGTGGGGTCGCGTGAGCCGCGCCGGTGACATCTCGGGCGGCACGGTCGCGCACGTCGGACCGCTCGCGTGCTCCACGGTCGATCTCGCGCACGCGCTCGAGGTGATGAGCGGTCTCGACGGCGAGGACCCCCAGACGTTCGCTGCGCCCGGCCGACAGGCCGGCTCGTTCGTCGCCGCGCTCGGCCGCGGTGTGCGCGGCATGACGATCGGCGTGCCCGACACCGAGTGGGCCGATGCGTCGGATCCCGTGCAGCGGGCGGGTCGCGCAGCGCTCGCCGCGCTCGAGAAGGAAGGCGCGAAGCTCGTCCCGATCACGCTTGACCTCGCGAAGCACGCGTCGGCGATCGGCGTCGTCATCATCGCGTGCGAGGCACGCGCCGCGCTGCGCAAGGAATGGCGCGAGCACGCCGACGAGATGGGCGACGATCTCCAGGTGAGCTTCTCGGCGCTCGATGCGTTCACCGCGGTCGAGTATCTCGAAACGTGCCGGCTGCGCAGCGGGCTCCGGCGCGAGATGGCGCGCGTGTTCCAGGACGTGGATCTCGTCGCGATGCCTTCGACGGTCGCCGCGGCGGCAAAGGTGTCCGACATCGACATGCGCACGGGCTTCCTCGACACGAAGATCATCGACGGCCTGTGTCGGTTCATGTTCCTCGGCAACCTCACCGGGCTCCCGGCGTCATCGGCGCCGGTCGGTTGCGACGCCGCGGGGCTGCCGGTCGGGCTCCAGCTCGTCGGCGACGCATGGGACGAAGCGACGGTGCTCGCAGCGACGGCGCACCTCGAACGTCTCGGCGTCGCAGTGCCGAGGCGACCGCGGGTCACGGCTTCGATCCTGGGCTGACCGGGCCCCGGGATCGGCCCGGCTGCAACGGAGGGTGACGGGAGACCCGAGAGATTTGCCGCCAAGGCGCCAAGACGCCAATTTTTTGGTTCGAGACACGCGAGACAAACTCTGGAGATCAGTTGCGCGTGGCGATGATGCGGCGGAGGCCCGAGCGGAGGACCGGGACTTCGAAGTTGATGAGCAGGGCGAGCTCCAGGCGGGCGGCGCGGAGATACGAGAGGACCTGTGGTTGGTGGATCGGCAGGAGAGTGGCGACCGCTTTCAGCTCGACCACGACGAGGTCACCGACGAGGAGGTCGAGACGATGGGCCTCCACGACTCT
>JAQBQJ010000417.1 GCA_028287065.1 Labilithrix sp.
GCCGCCGGCGTCGCGGGCGGCGGATCCACCGGCGCGGCGACCGACGCGGGCGCGATCGGGAGGAGGTTCGTCTTCGACGTCGTCGTCGTCGCCGGGGCGCCGTTCGGCTGCGGGTCGGCCTGCGGCGCAGCGACGAGGCCGGTCGCGGCGGCCGGAGGCGCATCCGCCTTGTTTCCGCCGCCGCCGGAGAGCTTCAGACCGAGCGCCGTTCCGCCGATCGCGAGCACGATCGCCGCGCCCGCGATGAGCGGCATCGGCGAGCGCTTCGGCTTCATCGTGATCTGCGACGTCGACATCCCGTGCGTCGTGACGGCCGCGACGCCCGCGCCGGTGCTCGGGGGCGAGGCGGACGAGGGCTGCGGAGGCGTGCTCGGCGTGCTCGGTGCCGCCGGCGCCGGCGCAGCCGCCAGCGCCGACCCGGTCTGCACGGCGGAAGGCGGCGCCGCTCCGAGGATGGTCGGCTTCGACAGGTTCGGGCTCGACGTGATCGACGGGCTCGTCGTCTCGCCGAGCACGCGCGCGGTGATGTCGATGCTGAGGCGGTCACGAACGTTCGCGAACGGACCGAGCGCGGCAGCGAGCGCCGCGACGCTCTGGTAGCGATCGGCCGTCTTCGACTGCATGCACTTTACAATGACCGCCTCGAGACCGACGGGGACGTCCGCGCGGAGCGTCCGGATCAGCTCCGGCTGGTTCGAGAGGATGCCGCCGATGATCTCCGGGACGCTCTCGCCCATGAACGGCTGCCGGCCCGAGAGGAGCTCGTAGAGGATGACGCCGAGCGCCCAGATGTCGGAGCGATGGTCGACGCCCTTCGGGTTCGTGAGCTGCTCGGGCGACATGTAGAACGCCGTGCCCATGAGCGCGGACGTCTTCGTGAGCGAAGCACTCGGCGCGTCGCCCGTCTTCGAGATGCCGAAGTCGAGCACCTTGATGATGGTGCTCTTGTCCGGCTGCGTCGCGAGGAACAGGTTCGACGGCTTGAGGTCGCGGTGGACGATCTTCGCGGCGTGAGCCTCGGCGAGCGCCTCGCAGGTCTCGAGCATGTACCGGATCGCGTCCTCGACGGAGAGCGGCCCGTGCAGCTCGAGCTGCCGCGCGAGGTCATGACCCTCGAGGTGCTCCATGACCATGTACGGCGCGCCGTCGTCGAACTGACCGACGTCGATGACGCGGGCGACGTGCTCGCCGCGGATCTTCGCAGCCGCCCTCGCCTCGCGGGCGAACCGCTCGACGACCTCCGGGTTCAGCAGCGCGGAAGGGAGCAGGTACTTGATCGCGACCTTCTGATCGAGCTGCACGTGCTTCGCCGCGACGACGACGCCCATGCCTCCGACGCCGAGGATCTCCTCGACGAGGTACTTCCCCGCGAGGATCTGTCCGGGCTCAGGTGTGCTGGTTGCGTTGCTGCTCATCTCGTTCCGTCCCCTGGTGTTGCTCGTCGATGCTCGTGCGCGTCGTCGCCTGGATCGATGTCACGGCAGGAAGCACATGCCGCCGTTGCCGTTCGGCTGGCAGATCTCGCCGCCTGCGCCATTGCACGGCATGCACTTGGCGCCGCCCGCTCCGCAGAAGTTCACGTCCTGGTTGACGCTCGTGAGGCACGTGTTCGCGCCCGTGCAGCAGCCGTTCGCACACGTGATGTTGTTGCACGTCCCGCCGGCGCCGCCGTCACCGACGGCGCCGGAGTCGACGCCGGCGCCGGAGTCCTTCGCGCCGGCGTCCGGCAGGCTCGTGCTCGTGCCACCGCACTGCGGGGGGAGCGTGATCGCGTAGATGCCGCCGCCACGCACGCCGCCCGCGGCGGGGACGCCGCCGTTCATGTCGCGCGGCGCGAACACCGTGTAGTACGCAGCCATTCCGTGACCCGCGCTGTCCGGGCCGACCGCGACGCCGAGGATCGGACGATCCGTGACGGACGGAACGATCACCATCGCCCCCCCCATGCCGTCGATGGCGAGCTTGAGCCCCTCCGCCGCCGAGAAGACGACGCACGGTCCGCTCGCCGCGATCGCGCGCGCGAAGTAGCTCGTGCCCTCGACGATCGCCGGGTTCGAGCTGTCGGCGAAGGGCTGCGCCGATGCGCTTCCCGTCGCCGGATCGATCGCGGCCTTGAACACGCCGCTGGTCGTCAGCACGTAGCCGCTGACGCTGTCCCTGGGCGCGAACCCCTCGACGCGGGAACCGACGGACGCGGGCTGCCCGCACTGGCCAAATCCGTTCGTGGGGCACACGCGCACGTTACCCGCCGCGTCGCCGACGATGACGGCGGTGGCGGACGTCGATGCGCTGAGCGCGGTGACGTCGAGCGTGGGGAGCTCGAGGCGCGTGGCCGGCGACGGAGGAGACAGGAAGAGGCCGCCGTTGCCACCACCGACGCCCCAGACAGCCTGCTGGCCACCGAGCGGAGCGACGGCGACGGCGTTGCCGGGGATCGTCACGGCGGTGCCCGGTCCGCCGTTGATCGCGTAGCCGGTGCCGCTCCCATTCGCGAGAGCGAGACCGCCTCCGCCGAAGCCGGCTCCGAAGCGCCACGGCACGTGCGCGCCGCCGGGTACGCCCGGGAGCGGCGTCGCCGGTGCGTTGGGGATTCCGAGCGGAACCGAGCCGACGCGCGACTGGCTCGCGAAGTAGAGCGTGTCGCCGGTGATCGCGAGCGACGTCGGGAAGTCCTCGGCGATCGCGAACGCGCTCGGCTTCACGCCGCTGTCATCCCCCTGGCTGATGCCCGCGTCGGGGATGGGATCGCCGAGCTTCGGCGTGCAGATCGGGTTCTTCTCTTCCTTCGCGGCGCAGACGTCGGTCGACGTCGCGAGGCGCAGGTTCT
>JAQBQJ010000436.1 GCA_028287065.1 Labilithrix sp.
TGAACCTCACTGCTCCCAAGAACACCGAGTCGAGCTCGACCGCGAAAGCCGCCGCAAATGCCGCGGTGCGCCCGCGGAAGAGCCGCGCGCGTGGTCGGGTCGAGCACGAGGTTCGTCCGCGGGCACGGCGCGCCTCTCACGAGCGGACGGGCGCGGTCGACGTCGACTCGCTCTACCTCGCGGAGATGGCGGCGAGCAGCATCCTCACGCCCGAGCAAGAGGTGCAGCTCGCAGAGCGCATCATTGCCGCGGAACGATCGCTCATCGAGGCGCTCGTGCGCGCGCCGTCCGGAGCGCAAGCGCTGTGCGCGCTCGCGACGGAGCTCGGCAATGGCCGCGTCGACATCCGTACGATCCTCCTGAACCCCGACCAGGCCGGCCTCGACCTGGGGCGTACGTCCGAGATCGTCCGTGGAGCCCTCAGCGGGAGCTGTGCGAAGGACGCGGACCTGCGCGGCGCGGTCGTCGACACGCTCGCGGGCGTCCGCCTCGACGGCGACATCATCGAAGCGGCGATCGCTGCGATCCGCACCGGCGCGCCGACATCGCCCGAGGACGCGGCATCGGTCGCGGCGATCGAAGCTGCGCGACGCGAGCTGAAACGCGGCAAGGAGCGGCTCGTCGTCGGCAACCTCCGGCTCGTCGTGCTCTTCGCGCGCAAGTACCTCGGTCGAGGCGTGCCGCTGCTCGACCTCGTTCAGGAAGGAAACCTGGGGCTGATGCGTGCGGCCGACAAGTTCGACCACACGCGCGGGTTCCGCTTCAGCACCTACGCGGCTTGGTGGATCAAGCAAGCGCTCCAGCGCGCGCTGCTCGACCGCACGCTGCGCCTGCCCGTCCACGTCGCCGACGATCGCCGGCGCATCGGCAAGGTCCGCGCGTCGTTCATCACGCAGCACCGTCGTGAGCCGACCGCCGAGGAGATCTCGAAGCTCTCCGGCCTCGCCAAGGAGCGCGTCCAGAACATCCTCACGCTCCCGGCGCAGCCGGCGAGCCTCGACATGCCGATGGGTGAGGACGGCGACGCCACGCTCGGCGATCTCGTCGCAGGCAACACGGCGCTGCCCGATGCCGAGGTCTCGCTGCGTGCGCTCGGCGGTCACATCGAGACGCTCATGGCGGCACTCACGCCGCGCGAACAGCAGGTCCTCCGCATGCGCTTCGGCATGGGCGGCGCCCGCGAGCACACGCTCGAGGAAGTGGGTCGCGCGCTCTCGCTCACGCGCGAGCGGATCCGCCAGATCGAGCGCGCCGCGCTCGACAAGCTCCGCGCACGTGAGTCGCGCGTCGAGCTGCGTAGCTATCTCGAGACGTGACGGCGCGCCGCTCGCGCTGATTGTCCTTGCCAGGCAGCGGGGCGCCCCCCATCGTCCCCGTCGCCATGGGCAGCCTAGGGTGGAGCCGCCTCCAGTTCGGCTTCACGATCACGTATCACTACCTGTTCCCGCAGCTCACGATGGGCCTCGCCCTCGTGATCCTCGTGTTCAAGGGGCTCGCGCTCCGTGCGGACGCCTCGAAGGACGACGCGAACAAGACCGTCTACGACGACCTCGCGCGGTTCTGGGCGCGCATCTTCGGCATCAACTTCGCCGTCGGAGTCGTCACGGGCATCCCGATGGAGTTCCAGTTCGGCACGAACTGGGCGCGTTTCTCGGACTATTCGGGCGGCGTGATCGGGCTCACGCTCGCGATGGAAGGGATGTTCGCCTTCTTCGCGGAGTCCGCGTTCCTCGGGCTGTTCCTCTTCGGCGAGAAGAAGCTCGGACCACGAGGCCACTTCGGCGCCGGCTTCATGGTGTTCCTCGGCTCGTGGCTCTCCGGGTACTTCATCGTCGCGACGAACGCGTTCATGCAGCATCCCGTCGGCCACGCCCTCGATGCACACGGGAAGCTCGTGCTCGTCGACGTGTGGACGTACCTGTTCAATTCGTGGGCGTTCTGGGAGTACGCGCACACGATGAGCGCCGCCGTCATCACCGGCGCATTCGTGGTGACGGCCGTCGCTGCGTACTGGGCGCTGATGGGCCAGCATGAACGGCACGCGCGCTCTGCGCTCCGCATCGGCGTCATCGTCGGGTTGACTGCATGCATCATGCAGCTTTTTCCGACCGGAGATCAGCACGGCAAGCTCGTCGCCGAGCACCAGCCGGTCGCGCTCGCGGCGATGGAAGGAAAGTTCACGACCGAGTCGCACGCCGAGCTCGCGATCATCGGCCAGCCGAACGTCGACGAGCGGAGGCTCGAGAACCCGATCGTCGTGCCCTACGTGCTCTCGTTTCTCGCGTACGGGTCGTTCGGAGCGACGGTGAAAGGGCTCGACGACTTCCCGCGCGACACGTGGCCCGACAACATCGAGCTGCTGTATTTCTCGTACCACGTGATGGTGGGGCTCGGGACGATCCTGTTCGCGATCATGGCCGGCGCGGGGCTGCTCCTCTGGAAGGACCGCCTGATGCGCACGCGCGCGGCGCTGTGGGTGCTGATGCTCGCGTGGCCCTTCCCGTACATCGCGACGACGGCCGGCTGGATGACCGCCGAGCTCGGACGCCAGCCATGGCTCGTCTACGGCCTCATGCGGACGGCGCACGGTACGTCGCCGCGTGTCAGCGCAGGCAGCGTCGCGTTCTCGACGCTCGGCTTCATGGGGCTGTACACGGTGCTCGGGCTCCTCTTCGTGTTCCTCGTCGTCCGCGCGATCGCGCGTGGGCCCGCGCCGGCTGCGGGCGGCGCCGCCGAAGCCCACTGAGCGCCATGGCAGCCACCTGGTACTCCCTGATCGCGCTCATGCTCGTCACGTATGCCGTGCTCGACGGCTTCGACTTCGGCGCGGGGATCCTCCATCTCGTGGTCGCGAAGACGGACGCCGAGCGACGTGAGGTGCTCGGCGCGATCGGTCCGGTCTGGGACGGCAACGAGGTGTGGCTCATCGCGTCGGCCGGCGTCCTCGTGTTCGCGTTCCCGCGTGCGTACGCGGCCGCGTTCAGCGGTCTGTATCTGCCGCTCATGATGGTGCTCTGGCTCCTCGTGCTGCGCGGCATCGCGATCGAGTTCCGTTCGAAGGTCGATCATCCGCTCTGGCGCACCGGCTTCGACGGCATGTTCGCGCTCGCGTCCACGATCATGGCCGTCGTGCTCGGCATCGCGCTCGGGAACCTCGTTCGCGGTGTGCCCGTCGACGAGACGGGCTGGTTCCAGGAGGACCTGTTCACGAACTTCCGCGCGACCGGCCACGACCTCGGCGCCATCGACGTGTACACGGCGCTCGTCGGCGTGTTCGCGGTCGTCGCGCTCGCGGCGCACGGCGCGACGTACCTCGTGTGGAAGACGTCCGGTCCCGTGCACGAGCGCAGCGTCGCTGCCGCACGCAGGCTCTGGCCGATCGTCCTCGCGATCGGCGCCGGCCTCACGGCGGCGACGGCCGCGACCCAACCGGCGCACTTCGCGGAGCTCACGCATCGCCCGTGGCTATGGCCGGTTCCGGCGCTGTCGATCGCGTGCGCCATGCTCTGCCCGCGTGCGATCGCGCGCGGCGAAGAGGGCCGCGCATTCGTGCTTTCGTGCGCGTTCATCGCGGGCCTCCTCGCAGCCACCGTCGGCACGCTCTATCCCGTTCTCCTCCGCTCGACGATCGATCCGCGCTACACGATCGACGCGTACAACGCGGCGTCCCCACGCGCGACGCTCGTGATCGGCCTCGTCGTATGGCTGCCGGCGATGGCGCTCGCGATCGGCTACTTCACGTACCTCTATCGTTCGTTCCGCGGCAAAGTGCAGACCGAGGACCAGCACTACTGACCGCTGGCCCGGCTCTCGCATCGTTCGGCCGCGATGAGCGTGGATGCCGACGTGGTCGTGATCGGGGCCGGAATGGCCGGCCTGTCCGCGGCGTCGGAGTTGCGCCGCGCGGGCGTCGACGTGCTCGTCGTGGAGGCGCGAGGTCGCGTCGGCGGGCGTGTGCACACCCTGCACGATCCGCGGACTCCAGTCCCGGTCGAGCTCGGGCCCGAGCTCGTCCACGGGGGAGCGATCGCCGTTCACGGGCTCGTGCACGAGCTCTCGCTCGCCCTGCACGAGCTCGACGGCACGACGTGGATGCGACGTCCGCGAGGAACCGGGGTCGTGGAGATGCCTGGCTTCGACGAGAAGTTGAGGCGAGGCCTGCGCGCGGCGTTCGCGCAGCTCCCCGAGCACGGCGATGTCTCGATGGCGGAGGCGCTCGCAGCCGCGCGCATCCCCGACGACGTCCGCGAGCTCACGCAGTTCTTCGTGCAGGGCTTCCATGCCGGCGACGTCCGGCGCGTCGGCGCGCGCGCGCTCGCGAAGGGCGGCCCCGAAGGCCGCGGACGATCGCTTCGCGTCCACGTCGGCTACGGCGCGCTCGCGGAAGGCCTCGCCGTTCGGATGGCGGGCCGCCTCCGGCTCGGCACGTCGGTCACCACGATCCGCTGGCACCGCGGCGACGTCGCGATCGACGCCGTCGGTCCGACCGGTCACGGCGTGACGCTCCGCGCGCGCGCGGTCGTCATCGCGCTGCCGCTCGGCGTTCTCCGAGCCGGGCCCGACGAGACCGGCGCCGTCGAGATCGTGCCGGCGCCCGAAGACAAGCGAGCCGTCCTCGAGCGCCTCGAGATGGGTCACGTGGTGAAGATCACCATGCGCTTCCGCGAGGCGTTCTGGACCGACGCGAAATGCGTGCAGACCACAATCAAAGGAAAGGACGAAGGAGAGAAGCTCGGTCGCTCGGCGTTCTTCTTCGATCCGAAGGGCGCGTTCCCCACCTTCTGGACGTCGCGCCCGATCGTGGCTCCGGTGCTCGTCGCGTGGGCGGGCGGCCCGGCGGCGGATGCGCTGCGGTTCCTCGGCGAAGCGCGCATGGTCGAGGTCGCGCTCGACGGGCTCGCTGCCGCGCTCGGCGTCCCGCGTGCCGTTCCTCACGACGCGATCGAGACGTGGTTCATGCACGACTGGAGTCGCGACCCTCGCACGCGAGGCGCGTATTCGTATGCGCTCGTCGGCGGAGCGACGGCGGCAAGACGCGCAGGCGAGCCGGTCCTCGGCACGCTGTTCTTCGCCGGCGAGCACACCGCCCCTTCGCCGAACAACGGCACGGTGCACGGCGCGATCGAGAGCGGACGTCGTGCAGCGAGCGAGGTCATCGCTGCGCTTCCTGCCCCGAGGCGAACGGCGAGCGCTCAGCGCGCGGCGCGCGGCAAGCGCTGACGCGCCCGGAAGTAACCGGCCCACGGGTCCTTCCGCTGGCGTCGCAGCCGGTCGACGACCGTGTGTATGTTCCACGCATCACTCCGAAGGTCCGCCGTGAGCTCGTCCCACGCGATCGGGACCGAGACGGGCGCCTTCGGCCGTGCGCGCGTCGAGTACGCGGCGACGGACGTGTTGGTGCGGTTGTTCCGCAGGTAATCGACGAGGATCCTCCCGCTTCGCACGTGCTTCGGGACGGCAGCCACGAAGCGCTTCGGATCGTCGCGCACCATCATCTGCGCGAACGCACGCGTGAAGCCGAGGCATTCGTCCCAGTCCGCTTCGGGGACGAGCGGCACCAGCACGTGCAGGCCCTTGCCGCCGGTGGTCTTCACCCAGCTCTCGAGGCCGAGCGCTTCGAGCCGCTCGCGAACGAGCTTCGCTGCGCGCACCACCTCCTTCCACGGCACGTCCGGCGCCGGATCGAGATCGAACACGACGCGATCGGGGTGCTCGACGTCGTCGGCGCGCGAGCTCCACGTGTGGATCTCGAGGATGTCCATCTGCGCGAGCCCGACGAGCGCCGCAACGGTGTCCGCGACGAGGTACTCGCCGAGCTTCGTCTTCTCGCGGATCTTCACGCGCCGGAGGACGTCCGGCCCCCACGCCTTCGCATGACGGAGGTACACGCCGCCCTTCTCGGTCTCTTTCCCTTCGGCCCATCGCACGAGCGTGAGCGGACGTCCCTTCACGTGCGGCAGCATGTGCTCGCCGACCGCCTCGTAGTACCGCGCGAGCTCGAGCTTCGTCACTCCGGTGGGTGTGAGCACGCGCGACGGATTCGAGATCGACACCCCGAGGACCTCGGGACGATCCTCGTTCTTCTTGGCCCTCGTGCTCGTGCTCGGACTCGCGCTCTCCCGCGGCGCCTCCTTCACGCACTCGTCCGGCGTCTTGTCCTCGCGCAGCCCCTGGAAGCTCGGATGCCGGATGTGACCGCCTTCGGTCCACTCCGTGAACTCCACCTCGGCCACGAGCCGCGGCTTCACGTGCCGCGCGATGTCGTCGAACCGCGGGACGTCCTTCACGACCGGCTGCGCGACGCGATCCGGCTCGAGCATCTTCGCGAGCGCTACGCGCGTCTTCTCGTCGAAACCGGTTCCGACCTTCCCCGCGTAGTGGAGCGGCCCGCTCGGCGAGTCCTTCACGCCGAGCAACAGCCCGCCGACCGCATCGCGTGTCTCCATGAGCGGCAGGTAACCGATGACGGCGAATTCCTGTCGCGCCCGGCATTTCACCTTCAGCCACGTCGGCTTCTTGCCGGCCGAGTACGTCGAGCCCTTTCGCTTCGCGACGATCCCCTCGAGCCCTCGCTCGCACGCCAGCGCGAGGATCGCGCGCGGATCGCCTTCCGACGCGCTCGAGATCACGATCGAGCCCTTGCGGTTCACGCCGAGGACGACCTGCTCGAGCAGCTTGCGTCGCTCCTCGATCGGCCGACCACGCAGGTCCTCGCCGTCGAGCCACAGCAGATCGAACACGAAGTACACGAGCGACGATCGCCGGCGCGTTCGGTTCTGGAGCAGCTGGAACGACGGCACGCCGCGCTCGTCGAGCGCACAGACCTCGCCGTCGAGCACGCACTCGTCGGCGTCGACCGTGGCGACGTCGCGCGCGACGCTCGCCATCTCCTTCGTGTAATCCTGCCGCTTCCGGCTCACGAGGCGGACAGCTGCGCCGGCCTTCACGCCGAGTATGCGGTATCCGTCCCACTTCAGCTCGTAGGTGAAGGCATGGGGCTCGGGGACGGCCTTGACGAGCGTCGCCGTCTGCACGTCCCCGACGCGCTCGACGATGGCGTCGAGACGGTCCTTCGAGCCCACGAGAGAGACGTATCGTCAGCTCGCGCGGATGTCGATGCGGCGCGGACGCTTGGCCTCGGACTTCGGCAGGTGCACCTCGAGCACGCCGCTCTTCAGCTCGGCCTCTATCTTGTCGGCGTCGACACCGTCGGGCATCGCGAACGCGCGACGATAATCGGCGACGTGATACTCCGCGGAGAGCGGCTGGTCGGTGTTCGCCTGCGTCCAGCGACGTGCCTCGAGGCGCAGCTCGCCGTCCTCGAATCGCACGTCGATGGCATCCTTCGCGACGCCCGGTACATCCGCGACGACGAGGTACTCGCGCTCGTTCTCGAAGACGTCCACGCGCGGGCGTATGGCGAGTCGCTGCTCTTCGGCCCTCCGTGCGGGGGTCTGCTCGTTCGACTTGGTGAGCTCGGTCTTCATGTTCGTTCCTCCATCCAAAGATTCGTGGTGCTGGGGTCAGCTCGCGGCCTTCACGCTGATCTGACGGGGCCGCGCCTCCGGGGCCTTCGCGAGGGTGATCGTGAGGATGCCGTCCTTCACGGATGCCGAGGTCTTCTCGGCATCGACCTTCATCGGGAGCGCGAAGCTACGCGCGAAGCGAAGGGCCGGGCGTTCACGGCGGTGCACCGCGTAGCCTTCGAGCTCCGTCGGCTTGCGCTCGCCGGCGATCGTGAGGACGCCGTCTTCGAGTGAGACGTCGAGGTCCTTCTCCGAGAGTCCCGGGACCTCCGTGGTGACGACGAGGTTCGCGCCGGCGTCGAGCACGTTGCACCTCGGCCATGACGCCGTCGAGAGAGGCTGCGTCGTGGAGCGCGTGACGCCCCAGCTGCCGTCGTAGTCGTTCCATACGCGGTCCATCTGCCGACGCAGCTCGTCGAGGACGTCGAACGTTCGGTCGAAGTCGGTGAGTCGAGAGAGCATGTTGCAGAGCTCCTTTCGGTGTTTTGGGCACGCAGGTGTCGCCGGCCGGAAACACCGAGGCTGGCCGGCGCGAGGCGACACGAATGAATCCCGCCCCGTAGCTCCGCGCCGAACCGGCACGAGCCTCCGAGACGTCCGGCAATCTGCGTTCCGTTCCGGAACAGTCAAGGGGTATAGTCGCGCCGTTGACGACGGCATCCCGGAAGCTCGAGCTGGTCGCGTTCGGCTTCGCCGTCGCGCTGCTCATGTTCGTCGAGTACATCGGGCGTCGCTCCGCCGAGGCCCTCGTCGAGACGGCGGGATGGGTGGAGCACACCCACGAGGTCATCGAGGAGCTCGACGGCCTCTTGATCGCCACGGTCGACGCCGAGACCGGCCGGCGCGGCTACGCCTTGACCCGCGACGAATCGCTGCTCGTTCCTTATCGGGATGCGGCGGCTCGCGCAGCCGCGCACCAGAAGAGGGCGCGCGCGCTCACGGCCGACAATCCGGACCAGTCTCGTCGGCTCGCCGCGCTCGAGCCGCACGTCGACGCGCGCTTGCAGCTGCTCGACAAGGCGGTCGCGGCGCAGCGAGCCGCCGGCCATGAACCGCAGCGCGTCGCGAATGACACACTGCGCGGCCACGAAGAGATGGACCGCGTCCGCGCCGGAATCGCCGAGCTCGTGGCCGAAGAACGGCGCCTGCTCGCGGAGCGGCAGCTCCGCACCAACCAGCAGATGACGCAGGCGCGGTGGATCCAGCTCGGCGGGTCCGCACTCGGCGTGGGTCTGCTCCTTCTCGTCGTCATCCGGCTTCGCCGGGCGATCGTGCTTCGCGAAGAATCCGCGCAGCTCGCCCGGAAGAACGAGGAGAACCTCGCGACAACGCTCGAGAGCATCGGCGACGGCGTGATCGCGACGGACGAGGACGCGCGCATCACCCGCATGAACCCCGTCGCATGCGCCATCACCGGGTGGACGCTCGACGACGCGCGCGGGCGTTCGATCGACGAGGTCTTCCACCTCGTGCACGAGGTCACCACGAACGACCTCGAAAATCCCGTCACGACCGCGCTGAAAACAGGCTCCGTCGTCGAGATCCACGACGCGGCGATGCTCGTCTCGAAGGACGGATCGAAGCGTCGCGTCGCGGACAGCGCGGCGCCGATCCGCGGGACCGAAGGAGGGATCCATGGTGCGGTCCTCGTCTTTCGCGACATCACCAAGACGCTCGAGGACGCTCGCTCGCTCCGCCGTGCACACGCGTTCCTCGACTCGATCATCGACAACATCCCCGACATGTTGTTCGTGAAGGACGCGCAGGACCTCGCGTTCGTACGATTCAACCGCGCCGGCGAGGCGCTGCTCGGGATGAAGCGCGAGGAGCTCATCGGCAAGACGGACTTCGCGTTCTTCCCGCCGGACCAGGCGAAGGCGTTCGTCGAGAAGGACCGCCAGACGTTGCGCGGCAAGCAGGTCGTGGAGATCACGGAGGAGCCGCTCACCACCTCGAAGGGCGTGCGCTGGCTCCACACGAAGAAGGTACCGGTGCTCGACGAGCGCGGCGATCCCGAATACCTGCTCGGCATCTCCGCGGACATCACCGAGCGGCGCCTCGCCGAGATCGTCCTCCGCGCTTCGAAGGACGCAACGGAGCTGGCACATCGCGAGCTCGAGGCCTTCAGCTACTCCGTCGCTCACGACCTGCGCGCGCCGCTGCGGAGCATCGACGGCTTCAGCCAGGCCCTGCTCGACGACTACGCCGACCAGCTCGACGACCAGGGAAAGAGCTACCTGAATCGCGTGCGCAACGCGGCGCGGCGCATGGCGGAGCTGATCGACGATCTCCTCGCGCTCGCCCGCGTCAGCCGCAGCGAGCTCGCGCGCGGTGCGATCGACCTGTCCGCGCTGGCGCGCGAGGTCGGCGAGATCGCGAAGCGAGATCGCAACCCGAACGCGGAGCTGGTCGTAGCCGAAGGCCTGACCACGAACGCGGACCCGAAGCTCGTACGCGTCCTGCTCGAGAACCTGATGGCGAACGCCTTCAAGTTCTCGAACAAACGCGAGCACGCGCGCGTCGAGGTCGGCAAGACCGTCGCGAACGGACGTGACGCCTTCTTCGTGCGCGACAACGGAGCTGGCTTCGACCTCGCGTCGGCGAAGAAGCTCTTCACCGCGTTCCAGCGGTATCATCGGCCCACCGAGTACGAGGGCTCCGGCATCGGCCTCGCAACGGCCGAACGCATCGTGACACGTCACGGCGGACGGATCTGGGCGGAGAGCTCACCGGACGCGGGCGCGACGTTCTACTTCACTTTCGAGGCCTCGGAGAACAAGGACAAATGACGTCTCCCATCATCCTTCTCGTCGAAGACAACGCCGACGACGAGCTGCTCACGCTGCGCGCGTTCAAGAAGAGCAACGTCGCGAACACGATCGTCGTCGTGCGGGACGGCGTCGAGGCGCTCGAGTGGCTGTTCGCGAGCGGCGAGCACAGCGCGCGCGACGCGAGCGTGATGCCGCAGCTGATCCTCCTCGATCTCAAGCTGCCGCGGCTCGACGGGCTCGAGGTCCTACGGCGCATTCGCGCCGACGAGCGGACCGCGCTCTTGCCCATCGTCGTCATGACGTCGTCGAAGCAGGACGAGGACGTGCTCAAGAGCTACCAGCTCGGCGCGAACAGCTACGTGCGAAAGCCCGTGGAGTTCGACAAGTTCCTCGAGGCCGCGAAGAGCCTCGGCATGTACTGGCTCGTGCTCAACGAGCCCGCGCGGCAGACGCCGGCGCCGAAAGCCTAGCCCTTGAACGTGGATGGGCCGAAGTCGCCGAACGGCTCGTCGCGGTCGCGGACCGCCTGCTTGAATCCGGCCTCTGCGGCGCGCTTCTGGAACGCATAGCCCTCGGGCGTGTGACGGCTGATGCCGTCGAAGACCGTTCCGAGGATCTGCGTCGTGTGCAGGCCTGCGGCCATGACCGTCTGGTTGATCAGGAGCTTGTGCATCACGAGCTGGTTGATCGGCACGCGCGCGATGCGACCGAGGAGCGACTCGAAGCGCTCGTCGAGCTGCGCGCGCGGCGCCGCCTCGGTCGCGAGGCCCCACGTCACCGCCTCGGTCCCGGAGAGGCAGTCGCCGGTGAAGAGGAGGCGCTTGGCCTTCTCCGGTCCGATGCGATAGGCCCACACCGCCGTCGTGGGCACGCCCCATACGCGCGCGGGCGGATAGCCGATCTTCGCGACGTCCTCGATCACGAGAAGGTCCGAGCAGAGCGCCATGTCGGTGCCGCCGGCGACGCAGAACCCGTGCACTTTACACACGACCGGCTTGTCGGAATGGAACAGGCTCATGAAGCCGCGCACGTTGCGGCTCATCATCTGGAAGTCGATCATCGGATCCCACGTGCCTTCGGGATCGTGGTTCTCGAACTGCACCTTCGGATCGATCGGCGAGCCGGCCGGCGCGCTCGTGCCTTCGACCATGCGCGCCTCGGCGCTGCTGACGAGGTCGTAGCCGCCGCAGAAGCCCTTCCCGTTTCCGGCGAGCGCGATGACGTGCACCTCGGGATCGAGGTTCGCCTGTTCGACGCACGCGGCGAGCTCGCGCGGCATGTCGAGCGTGATGCCGTTGCCGCGCTCGGGGCGATCGAGCGTGACGCGCGCGATGCGGCCGGTGCGTTCGTACGTCAGCGTCGAGAAACGTTGCATGATGGAGCTCTCAGGCCGTCTTCCAGTGAGGCGGTACGGTGCGTCCGAAGTACGGGAGCGCCTCGATGCGTTGCGACCACGCCGTGAGCCGCGCGGGGATCGGAGCTGCGTTCGCGGGCTGCTTCTCGGCGACGCGCTTCAGGAGCGCGATCTGAGGATAGGCTGCGAAGTCGGCCACGGAGATGGCATTGCCCGCGAGGAACTCGCGCTCGGCGTAAACCTCGAAGACGGCGAGCTCCGCGGCAACGAGCTTCTTTGCCGCCGCGATCGCGTCGGGGTCGCCGTCGCCGTTCCGCTTTCCGAGCGTCTGCACGAAGAGCGTGCGGAGGGCGGCGACCAGGTACGTATCCGATTCTGCCGCGATGCGACGTGCGAGCGCGCGTGCGGCCGCACCGCCGGGAAGAATGGACGGCTCGGGATACTTCTCCTCGAGGTACTCGAGGATGGCGCTCGACTCGTAGAGAGACACCCCGTCGTCGACGAGCGCGGGGACCTTGCCGCGAGGATTGATGACGAGGAACTCCGGCTTCTTCACGTCCCCGGCATCGAAGCTGAGGACCTTCAGGTCGTAGGCGAGCTTCTTGTGCTCGAGCGCGAGCCAGACCTTCCACGCAAAAGGTGATCCTGAACCGCAGTAGAACGTGATCGCCATGCCGTGAGCTCCTTCGGGACCGCGAGCTTAGCGGCTTTCCGCTCCGGTGGCAGCGGCAGCGGTTGCGATCTGGCGCGGGGCTTGCGAAGTTGCGAGCACGATGCCGAGCGAATCCGGGCTCCGAGCAGCGCTCGTCGAGATCGTCGCGCAGGAAGTCCGCTCCGCGCGCGTGCTCGACGTGATGCGCGCGATGCCGCGACACGCGTTCGTGCCGGAGCACCCGCTCGGCGATGCGTACGCGGATCATCCGCTACCGATCGGTCACGGCGCGACGATCTCGCAGCCCACAGTCGTGGGGATGATGAGTGAGGCGCTCGAGCTCGACGGCACGCAGCGGATCCTCGAGGTGGGCACGGGGTCGGGATACCAGGCGGCGGTGCTGAGCCGGCTCGCGGGGCACGTCGACACGATCGAGGTGGTCCCGGAGCTCGCGGAGCGCGCCATGCGGGCGCTCCGCGAGGTGGGCGCGTCGAACGTCGACGTGCATGTCGGCGACGGATGGGCGGGGCTGCCTGCGCTGGCGCCGTTCGACCGAATCGTCGTGACCGCCGCGCCGGATCATCTCCCGGAGGCGCTGGTCGATCAGCTCGCCGAGGGCGGCCTGCTGGTCGTCCCGGTCGGCCCCCAAACGAGCGACCAACGCCTCGAAAAGCACAAGAAGCGCGACGGCCGCCTGGTCCGCGAAGACCTGGGCGCCGTCCGCTTCGTCCCGATGGTCCACGCCGACGACGTCGGCTGACCCCCCGTCCTTAGTTCCGGAGCCTGTCCTTAGTTCCGGTAGGGGCGCCCAGCCCCCGTTCGGGGTGCGGGCCCTCGAGAACGAACCGGGGTCAGTGCGTCAGGACCACTATCGAGTACGGGCCCAGGGTGATGGCGGCGGTGGCCGGGAGGTTGTCGCGCGGCGTCGGGCTTACGGTGACCGCGGTGGGGGCCGCGCTGCCGAAGTCGGCGCCGTATTTCGTCGCGTCGGAGTCGACGCGGGCGACCCACGGTGACGCGCTCGGGACGCCGATGTCGTAGCGCGTGTATTTCTTCGCGCCGAAGTTCACGACCACCATGACGTCGTCGCCCGGCTTGCTCCACCGCCGGTACACGAGGACCTTGTTGCCCGGGCTGTCGTTCACTTGCGTGACCGCGATGTCCTTGCCGCGGAGCCCGCTCGACACGCCGTCGAGGTCGCGCCGCAGCCGGATCATGTCCTTGTAGAATGCACGCACCGGCGCGTTGCTCGTCGCCTTCGCCCAGTCGAGCGGCGCAGGTTGCGGGACGAACTTGGTGTCCTCGAGCATCTCCTGCCCCATGAAGAGCATCGGCACGCCCGGCGCCGTGAAGAGCACGCCCGCCGCGAGCATCGCGCGCTTGCGTGCCGCGTAGCTCGTCGGATTCGCGGCATCGATCTTCACCGGCAGTCGTGCGCCGTCGTTTCCCGCCGTGTCGTGGCTCTCCACGTAGAGGAGCCGCTGCATCGCATCGCCGTTGTACGTACCCAGCAGCGCATCGCGCACCGCGCCGATGTTGCGCGCCTCGTCGGTCGCCTGCGTCGCGGCGTTGCTCACCGCCCACTGGAACCCGCCGTCCCATTGCGTCGCGAAGCCGAGACCGCCCGACGTGCGCGGCGCCGTGATGCTCGCCTGCCCTTTCAGGTCCTCGGCCACGAGCAGTGCGCCGGGGCTAGCCGCGAGCGTCACCTCGTTCATGCGCTTCAAGAGCTCGACTCCGCCGGGCACGCTCCCCTGCCCGTCGAGCGCGCGGATGTTCGACACCGAGTCGTGCCGGAAGCCGTCGACGCGATACTCCGTCGTCCACGCGAAGACGTTGTCGGCGAAGAAGTCCGCCACTTCCTTCTTCGCGAAGTCCGGGCGCGGTCCCCACGGCGTCTTCCGGTAGGGCTCCTCTTCGAAGAAGTAGATCCCCGCGCTCGTACCCGGGCACGTGCCGTCGAAGCAGCGGAGCGGCGCCTGCGCGTAGCCGTCGTAGTGATTGAACACGACGTCGAGCACCACGGAGATCCCTCGGGCATGCGCCTCGTCGACGAAGCGACGCATCTCGTCGGGGCTGCCGTACGCGGGATGCGGCGCGAACCACTGCTGCGGGCCGTACCCCCAGCCATGCCCGCCATGGCCGTTCACGGGCATGAGCTCGATCGTGCTCACTCCGAGGTCCGCGAGCGCATCGAGCTTGTCGATTGCCGTCGTGAACGTGCCGCTGTTCGTCCCGCCCGGCGCATGGAAGCTGCCGACGTGCATCTCGTAGACGACGGAGCCCTCGCGCGACGGCGGCGTGAACGGCTTCGTCTTCCACGCGTACGCGCGCGGATCGACGACGACCGAATCGCTTCCGTCGATCATGCGCGCACGGGGATCGACGCGCGTGATCTCGGAGCCGTCGCTCTTCGTGATCGCATAGTGGTAACGCTGTCCGGCATGCGCGCCGTCGATGCGCGCGGCGAACATGCCCGTGCCCGGCTCGGCGGCGAGGTCACGACCGGTCGCCGCCGCACCCGCGCCCGCAGCTTCACCGACGACCGCCACGGCGCGCGCATTCGGTGCCCATACCCGGAACTCGACGCCGCCCTCGTAGGGCGTCGCTCCCATGTGCTTGCCGCTCGGAGGCGTCGCGATCGGAGCCGGCGCGCCCGGACCCGGCGCGCTCGCGGTCGCGCCCGGAGGTCCGGGCACCTCCGGCGCGGAGGGCTCCTTCGACTCCGGCGCCGACGACGCCCCGCATCCTCCGGCGACGCCGGCGAGGACGACGCTGCACGCGATCACGACCGAGGCTCCGCGTAACGCACTCATGAGTGACGCGGAGTTTGACGCTCGAAAAGCCAAGGCGCAACGCCTGCTTGGCCTGCTCGGGCCCGCGGACTCACTTGAGACGCGAGCGCCTCGTGTCCACGAGCCACGCCTCCAACGCCGCGGCATTCGGAGATTCTTCCGGCAAGACGCTCCGCGCGAGCGCGTCGTCGAGCCCCTTCAGGGCGCTCCGGAGCGGGACCGGATAGGACCAGGAACCCCACGACAGCGCGAGCAGGATCGCGGTATGAGCGCGCGTCGTGGAACGCGTCCGCGTACCTCAGAGCTTCGCCCGCGCCTTCGACGTCGCGCTGCGTGTCGGCGCAGCGGTCCTCATGGCCTCGCTCGTCGTCGCGGCATGGCACGACGCTTCGAAGGCGTGGGACGTCTGGTACTACCATCTGCCGTTTGCAGGGCGAATCGTGGGTATCGTCGACGCCGGCGCGTTCACGTTCGGTCGCGCCAACCAGGCTCGATTCGACGGCTTCCCGCTCTTCGGCGAGCTGCTCCAGGGCATCCTCTGGAAGATCACCGGCAGACCGGAGTGCGCGACCTTCGTCGCGCTGGCGGCGCTGCCGGGTCTCGCGTGGTTCGGCAAGCGCACGTTCGACGTGCCGCCGCACCTCACGTTGCTCGCGCTGCTCGCGATCCCGCTCGTGCAGATCCACGCGACGGGCTGCTACGTCGACCTGCCGGCGAACGCCTGCGTCACGATGCTCGCGCTCCTCGCGTACCGGCAAGTCGTGCGGCACGAGCCGCCCACACCGCGCGTGCTCGTCTCTGCGAGCGCGCTGGCGATCGCCGCGGCGAACACGAAGTTCCAGCTCGTCCCGGTCGTGATCGCCGCCGCGCTTGTGCTCGTCGCGACGGCGCTCCGAGCCCACGGCAATCCTGCGAAGCGACGCATGAGGCTCGCCGTCATCGCGCTCGCGCTGCCGCTGGTCTTCGCCACGCCGATCAAGAACGCGCTCCGTCACGGCAACCCCGTGTGGCCCGTCGAGATCCATCTGCTCGGCAAGTCGCTGCCGCACCAGGAGCGCGCGTATTCCTCGAGCCCGGTGTGGCTCGAAGGCGTGCCGCGTGCGGTGCGATGGGGCGCGTCGGTCCTCGAGGTCGGCCTCCGTCCGATCGCGAGCCACGAGCGATGGTCGATCGATCAATGGACGCCGCCGAGCGAGCCCGGCTATCGCATGGGCGGATTCTTCGGCGCGTACGTGCTCGTCAACGTCCTCGCTCTCCTCGCCGGCGTCTTCGTACGTCGCACGCGCGAGGCCAAGGTTGCTGCGGTCTTCGCGGGCGGCGCTACGGTCGTCGCGAGCGTGCTCCCGCAGTCGCACGAGCTCCGTTATTACCTGTTCTGGATGCTCTTGCTGGTCATGCTGAACCTCGTCGTGTGGTCACGCGAACGACGACTCACGACCGGGCTCGTCGCCGCCGTCGCGCTCGTGATCGTCGCGTGGTCGACCGGAGGCGGGTACCTCTATGCGTCCGGAGATTCGTTCGCGACGCTCGTGGCAGCGAAGGTCGATCGCGCCGCGCTCGACCGCATCGCGCCCGGCGAGCGCGTGTGCATCAGCCGGCAGCCGTGGACGTTCCTCTACGCGCCGCCGTTCCACCCGGAGCGCCGCTACTCCGTTCAGGAGGCGGAGACGCCGGACGAATGCGCGGGCGCGCGCCTGCTCGAGTGACCGCAGGCGCCGGCGAGCGACGACACGTCGTGCGCGCCCGACGCAGCCATGGCGCGCACGAGCTCCGTCACACGCTCTTGCTCCTCGTGACGGCGCCGGCGCGAGAGCAGCGACTCGCGAACGAGCCAGATCACGAGCGGGTACAAGACGAAGTCGACGCCGCGACCGATGCCGACGAAGTGCGCGAGCCGGCGCGCGACCTCGGGATACACGATGAGCCAGCCGCCGATCGCGAACACGACGAGCTGCAGGAGGAGGAGCCGCCGGTTGCGCTGCAGCGTCACGAAATCGTGCAGGAAAAGCGCGGCGAGAAGGCCTACGAGCGCGATTGCTGCGGGAGTGACCTCGGCTTGCATCATCGCGGCCCTCGCGGCTCGTGCGGGTTGAACAGGAAGCCGTGGAACAGATCGACGACGATCGCGACGGCACCCGACGCGCGCTGGCCCTTCGCGAGCGACTCGCCGGTGTAGCGCACGGAAACGGGCACCTCGACGACGCGGAGCTGATCGTCCTTGGCGCGCTCCGCCGACGCACGCGAGATGCTGTGCGAGATCTCCGTCGCATGCGCCATGCGGTTCTGCCGGATGCGCATGCGCGCGATCGCTCGCGGACCGAAGGCGCGGAGCCCGTTGTGGACGTCGGACAGCGAGAGCCCGGTCGTTGCACGTTCGAACGCGCGAGCGAGCCCGAGCAGCACGCGCCGCGAGGCCGGCACGGCCGAGCCGCCGGCGAATCGATCGCCCAGCGCGACGTCCGCGCCCTCGGCGATCGCGCGTGCGAGCGCGAGCACGTCGCTCGGCTGGTGCTGGCCGTCGGAGTCCATCGTGACGAACGCTTCGAACGGTCCGTCGTCGAGCTGCCAGCGCGGCTCGAGCGCGAGTCGGCGCGCCGTCTCGAGGGCCGCGCCCTGACCGAGGTTCACGGCATGTCGCGCGACGACGACGCGCATCCCCTCGGACGCGTTCCGCACGGCGACGTCGTCGATGGGAGGCGAGCTCCCGTCGTCGACGAGGAACACCGAGACCTGGGACGAGCCCTCGCCGCGGACGAACGCCCCGAGCTCCGCGAGCGTCCGCGCAAGGCGGCCCTCCTCGTTGAACGCCGGCATGAGCACAGCAATGCGCACGGGGCGCATCCTAGTCCATCGGCCCGTAAAACGTGGACTGATCGGCGTCTCGGAGGGGACGCTTGCGCGCCGCACGAGGCCTTGCCATGGTGCGCCGCCTTGACCGTCGCGCCGTACAGCGCCGTCTATTCCTCGCTTGCGGGTCGCTTCGTGCCGCCCCACGGCGACGAGGCCCGCGTGCCCCTCACCGACCCCGGGTACCTGCTCGGCGAAGGCGTGTTCGCTACGATGCGCGGCTACGACGGCGTCTGCTTCCGCGCGGAACGACATCTGGCGACGCTCGTGCGGGGCGCCGCGACCTTCGGGCTTGCGCTGCCGGTCGGCGTCGATCGCGTGATGGCCATCGCCGACGAGGCAGCGTCGCGCACGCGCGTCCGCGATGCTTACGTCCGTGTCACGCTCGCGCGCAGCGGAGATCCCGACCGCCCCGCGCTCACGGTCATCTCCCGGCCGCTCGACGCGCCCGGCGACGAGGCCTACGTGCACGGCGTCGCGTCGGCGATCGTCGCGACGCGTCGCGTGCCTCCGGCCTGCATGGACCCCACGGTCAAGACGACCAGCTACGCGCCGCAGGTCATCGCACGGCGCCAGGCGGTGGCGCTCGGGATCGGTGCCGGTGAAGGCATCATGCTCGCGGTGGACGGCTCGCTCGCGTGCGGCACGATGGCGAACCTCTTCCTCGTGAAGGGCGACATGCTGCTCACGCCGCCGACCGCGAGCGGCTGCCGCGGCGGCGTCACGCGCGAGCTCGTGCTCGAGCTGGCGGCACGCGTCGGCCTCACCGCACGCGAGGAGATGCTCGATCCCTCCGCTCTGTTCGACGCCGACGAGGCGTTCTTCACGAGCTCGCGTGTCGAGTGCCTGCCGATTGCGTCCGTCGGTGGACGCGCCGTCGGACGCGAGCGAACCACGCCGACCGAGGGCCCTCGTCATCCCCGCACCGCCGCGCTGCGTGCGGCGCTGCGCGGCGTCGTCAGCGACGAGACGACCGCAGCCACGATGTCCGAGCGGCGGGGCATCGCATGAAGCCGCGAGCGCATGCGCACCTGCTCGAGCCGGTGGAGCTCGCGCTCCCGCTCGATCGCTACCGCGACGCCTTTCCTTCGGGCCGCGGCGGCTTCGTCCTCGACGGCGGCGATCATGCGCTGCTGGGCGGCGAGCCGTTCCTCGCGTTCCGTGCATTCCGCACGGATCATCGCATCGCGTCCGGTGCCCTCGGCGCGCGCCTGATCGTCGAAGAGCGCGGCGCCACGATACGAGCCGAGGTCGACGACCCCCTCGAAGCGCTGCGCGCTCTCTTGCGCGAGCACGCCGTCGATCCCTCCATTTTCTCGGCACGTCCGCTTCCGCTGCTCGCCGGCGCGGTCGGCTACATCGCGTACGAGGCCGGGCAGATGCTCGAGCGCCTCCCCTGCATCGAGCGCCCCGGGCTCGGCATGCCCGACATCGCGTTCTTCTTCCACGACTGGATCCTCGGGCAGTGCCGGCGCACGAGCCGCACGTTCCTCTCCGTCCTCGGGCGCGGCCGGACCACGGCGCAGGCGCGCACCGACGCCGAGCGCACGCGCGATCGCGTGCTCTCGGTCCTCGCATCGTTCGAACAGCAGCGCAGGTTCCTCTCGGAGCGGCCCGCGTCGCGACCGCGCGTCCCGATCGGCGATCCCGTCTCCGTGCTCCTCGCGGCGTCGCGATGCGCGCCGGTCGTGCCGCGGGACGCGTATCTCTCGAAGATCGCGATCGCGAAACACCACATCGAGCAGGGCGACGCGTTCGAGATCTGCCTCACCCACCCGCTCGACGCGCCGTTCGCGGGGGATCCGTTCGCGCTCTGGCAGGAGCTCCGCCGCACCAGCCCCTCGCCGTTCGCCGCGTTCCTCGATCTGCCGGAAGGCGCGATCGTCTCGTCGTCCCCCGAGCGCTTCCTCTCGATCGACGCGACGCGCACCGTCGAGAGCCGCCCGATCAAGGGCACGCGACCGCGCGGCACGACCCCCGAAGACGACGAACGGCTCGCCTCCGATCTCGCGACGTCGACGAAGGACCGCGCGGAGAACGCGATGATCGTCGACCTCGTGCGAAACGATCTCGGACGCGTCTGTCGCTTCGGCTCCGTCGAGGTGCCGCAGCTCTTTGCCGTCGAGCCGTATGCGACGGTCCATCAGCTCGTCTCGACGGTCCGCGGCCAGCTCGACGACGGTCGCGACGCGATGGACGCGATCCGCGCCTGTTTTCCCCCGGGATCGATGACCGGGGCGCCGAAGATCGAAGCGATGACGATCCTCGAGCAGCTCGAGCCGACCGAACGCGGCGTGTACTCGGGCGCGCTCGGATGGCTCGACTTCTCGGGCACGGTCGATCTCAGCGTCGTGATCCGCACCATCGTCGTGAAGGACGGCCGCGCGCACCTCCACGTCGGCGGAGCGATCGTCGCGGACTCCGATGCGATCGCCGAGCACGACGAGACGATGCACAAGGCGCGCGCTCCGGTCGCAGCGCTGGCCGCGTTCGCCGGTGAGGTCGCGCCGTGACCACGCTCGTCATCGACAACTACGACTCGTTCACGTGGAACCTCGTGCAGCTCGTCGGCGCGCTCGGCGAGCGCCCGGTCGTCTTCCGCAACGACGCGATCGACATCGCACGGATCCGCGAGCTCGCACCGTCGCGCATCATCCTCTCCCCAGGCCCGGGGCATCCCGCGGACCCTTCGCGCGTCGGCGTGTGCCGCGCGGTCGTGACCGAGCTCGGCCGTCACGTCCCGGTCCTCGGCGTGTGCCTCGGACACCAGCTGATCGTCCACGAATATGGCGGCCGCGTGATTCGTGCGCCCGAAGTGATGCACGGCAAGACCAGCTCCGTCCATCACGAGGGCGACGGCATCCTCGCCGGCCTGCCGCGCCCCTTCGAAGCCATGCGTTACCACTCGCTCGTCGCCGAACCGTCGACCATCCCGGCATGCCTGACCGTGACGGCATGGTGTAAGGACGGCACGGTGATGGGCGTTCGTCATCGGCATCACCCCGTCTTTGGCGTCCAGTTCCATCCCGAGTCGATCGGCACGTCCTCGGGGCGCGCTCTCGTCGCGGCATTCCTCGACGTCCGGCCGCGCGGCGTCGTGAACGGAGCCTCGCTTTCCGCAGCCCTCGGAGACCACGCATGATCCGGTTTCGGTCGATCCTCACGCCTCTCACGCCGATCGCGCTCGCATCGGTGCTCGCGGGTGTCGCGGCCTGTGGTGGCGCTGCCGAAGGAGGCATGCCGGCCTCCAAGTCGCCGGGCGCCGCGCCGCCCGCGGATTCGGCGCCGTCGACGATCGAAGAGGCGCAGCAGCAGATCGCCGCCGCACGCGCGGAGCTCGCCGGCGCGAGCGCGAGCGAATCGAGTCGCTTCGCGCCCGAGCCGCCGGCCGCCGCTCCGCCTCCGCCGCCCGCGTCCGAGCCGTCGCGTCCGAGCTCCACGGACTCGTCCGCGCAACGGCCGAGCGCGGCACCGAAGGCGAATGCCGATGCCGCCGATCGCTGCGGGAGCCCCTGTCGCGCGCTCGCTTCGATGCGTCGTGCGGTCACCGCGCTCTGCCGGATGACCGGCGACGAGGACACGCGCTGCGTCGATGCGAAGCGCACGCTCACCGACAGCAAGGCGCGGATCGCGCCGTGCTCGTGCTGACGATCGCGACGTGAACGAACGGCTCCATCGACGTGCGAAGTCCGGGAAATTCCCGGGTCTGCGCGCGTCGCGCAGCGCGCACGAGGTTTGCTCGACCCTCGTCGTGACTCGCGTCATCGCTTCGACCTGTCTCCTCCTCGCTCTCGGCCTGCTCGGCGCCTGCGCCACGACGCAGGTCACGACCCCTCGCTCGCGCGTCGCGAAGGACCTCGGCTGCACGACCGAGGCGACGCAGGTCGAGCAGATCGCCCCCGTGCCCGGCGAAAAGTCCGCGCGCTGGCAGGTCACCGGCTGCGGGCGCACCGCCGTCTATCTCTGTACGACGCCCGTGCGCGAGTGCTGGCGTGAGGGCGACATACAGCAGGATGCCGCTTCGCGCTGACGGTCGCGTGCGTCGGTTCCCTGACGAGCCGCCGTCCGCGTCGCGCACGGTCCCGTGAGCGGATCGAAATCTCCAAGCATTCTGCTGGCGTAAGACAAGGTACGCGACTTGCTTGTGCGCGCGTATGAAGCGACTCGGCGTGGCCAGCGGCCTGCTTGCAGCACTCGCTCTCTCTCCTCGTGCGCAGGCGCGCGGCGAGCTCGATCCTGGGACGAACGGCCTTCGCCTTTCGAAGGACTCGGTGCGGACCTACGACTTCGAGCGCGCCGAGAGCGTCGTCGGCCTGCAGCGCGCAGCGTGGCTCAAGTCCGCGAGCTTTCCGCAGGTCGAGCGCACGCCGATCGTGAACGCGGCGGACGTCGCGCCGCTGCTCACCGGCGGCGGCGAGGACGCGGTCGAGGGTAGTCATGCGATCCGCCTCGGCAAGGACGGCGCGGGCCTCGCGATCGTCGACGCATCGCTCTTCGCGGAGCTCGCGGGCGGACGGTTCGAGGTCACGCTCTGGGCTCGCGCCGACGGCACCGCCCCGCAGCTCTCCGTCCTCTACGATCGCGATCCCGAGAACGTGTTCGGCGCGTCGGCGCAGTTCGCGTCGGTGCGCGGCGTTCGCACCGGACGCGAGACGAGCGACGGCTGGGCGGAGTACTCGACGGGACCACTCGACGGCCTCGTGTGGGGCGTCCCCGTTCGCGGCATCGTCGTGCTGCCGTCGTACTACGCGGAGGGTGAGCAGTCGTTCCTGCTCGACGCGCTGGAGATCCGGAAGGCCGAAGGAGCTCCCGTCGCGCCGCTCGCATGTACGGAGCAGACCGCGCTCGCAGTCTGCGGAGCGGACGGCGACTGCATGTACGGCCACTGCGTGCCCTCGACGGTGACGTGGGGCGTGCTGCCGAGCCTCTCGCAGCGCCGCGAGATCGCCGAGCGCTGGATCCAGTTCGGAACGCGCCTGATCGGCGATCGCAATGCGTCGCAGCACGGCGAGAAGCTGCTCAAGCCCGGTGCGCGCATGCTCGCGGAGACGGCGACGTCGTCGCGTCAGTTCTTCGGCGGCCTGAACCGCCTCGTGAACCTGCTCCGCGACAATCACACGTCGTTCGGCTCTCCGGCGAACTACACGAGCTTCGCGCCGCAGGTGCACGAGGGCGCATCGAGCGTCCTCGGCGCGTGCTTTGGTGTCGTCGACAAGGACCTCCTCGGCGGCGGGCTCGCCTATGCGGTGTTCCGCGCGACCGACGTGCCCGCGACCGGCGTTCCCTTGAAGCGCGGCGACGTGCTCTTCGCCATCGACGGACGCGATCCGAAGGAATGGGTCGACGAGGTCTGGCCGCAGGTCGCGTCGACGCTGCCCAACGATCCCGCATCCGATTGGGGCCCGTCGGCGAACTCGTTGTCGCGGCTCATCACGACGCGCGCGAGCGCCGTCACCTTCGTCCGCTGCGCTCCTGGGACGAGCTGCACCGGAGCGTCGCGCACCTCGATCACGATCGACGTCGCATCCGCGGCGTACCAGCTCATCACCGGCGGCGTTCCCGCGAAGACGAGCCCTTCGTTCTACTGCAGCCAGCGCTTCCTCGACTCGGTCACCGTCGCGCCGCAGGCCGACAACGGCGAGGATCCCGTCACCACGATGCCGGGCTCGGCCGGCGAGACTCGGGTGCAGTTCGACGGCTTCGTCGGCGAGAAGAGCTGGCAGGCGTCGATGACGGGCATCTTCGGCAGCGGCCCCGCGCGGGTGCTCATGGACGCACGCATGGGACATGGCGGCTACTACACGACCGTCGAGCACCTCTTCCACTTGCTCCGCGGCAAGAGCGAGCCGATCGGCGTCGTGTCGATGGGCCGCGGGACGTACGATCTCGCCGACCCGCCGTGGCTGCTGCAGCGATTCGGCACCTGCAGCGACGCGCGCGGCGACATGTGGAGCTGCTTCCAGGGGAATGCGAACGGCTTCTTCGCGAAGGAAGCGAGCCCGCCAGGCGCTGCGACACGCATCGCGTGGCTGAATACCTACGACGTCTCGGCCAACGACTTCATGCCGAGGCTGCTGAAGGGCCGCACCGGCATCAAGATCTTCGCGCCGCATCCGACCAGCGGCGCGTTCGGTGCGATCAGCTCGCTTCCTGCGCTGTGGACCGGCTGGTCCGGCGGCAGCCTACAGGTGCAGGATGCACGTTTCGCATCCGACCTCGCGGGCGCATCGAGCGCGCGCTGGGAGAGCGGTCACGGCGTCGAGCCTGACGTGCTCGTCGTGGAGAAGCTCTCCGACGCGCTCGCAGGCGTCGACACCATCGTCGAGGCGGCCACCGCGTGGCTCGCGAGCGGGAACCCGTGACGGACTGCAAACCCGTGAGGATGCCATGAAGCTCTCTCTCGTCGCCGTATCGATCGCGTCGCTCTCGGCCCTCTCCGTCGCGTGCGGAAACGACGACGACGGCAAGCTCCGTCGGCCTCCGGCGCCCGCGGATCTGGCGACGGCGCAACCGCCGCCCGCCGCACCGCCGCCACGAACGATGGTCACCGGGAACGCACTGCCGACGTCGCCCGTGAACCTGATCGCCGATCCCGGCTTCGGCCTCGTGGGCGCCGGACAGCAAGCGGGCTTCGGTTCGTTCCTCGCGTTCGACGACTCCTTCACGCAGCTCACGCTGACGACCACGGTCGAGAGTCGATCGCCGGCGGGCTTCGGAGGCGCGGTCGCGCACGTGCTCGCCGACGGCGCGACGGATCGCGCGTCCACGCCGATCATGGTGCTCACCAGCTTTCAGGGCGGCGCCGGACCGTTCCACGCGAAGGTCTGGGTCTCGAGGAGCACGGTCGCGGGCGCGCCCGCTACGCTCACGATCGGCGCGAAGGGAATGCGCGCGAGCATCACGGACGAGACGCCCGACGGCGAAGCGTTCGATCTCACGCCGGTGGAGAGCGCGACGCGCGTCTCCGGGGGACGCACGTGGACGCTCCTCCGCGCGGAGATCACGAAGGGCCTCGGATATGGCGGCTTCTTCGTCGTACACACGGGAACGGGCGGCGGTCAGTTCCTCATCGCAGCGCCGGAGATCGTCGCGCAGCCGCTGGTCGACGGGCTGGTCTCGACGCACTCCACGCCGGCCTTCGTACGCACGCGCTCGAAGACGGACGCGGAGCGCACCGCCATTCTCCGCTACCGCTCGCAACGCCAGCAGCTCGTCCCTGCCCGCTGAAGCGCGAGACGAACACGGAAGCTCGGAGGCTCGAAACGCAGAAAGGGAATCGCCCTTGGGCGATTCCCTTTCTCCGTTTCGACTCCGAGCTTCCGAGCTTCCGTGTACTTTACGAAGAGCGGAGCTCGTCGCGCGACGACGTCGCCGGCTGCTCCGCGCGCGCGCGGGCCCAGCGCTGGATCGTCCTGCGGTCGATGCCGAGCGCGGCTGCCGTGTGGACCTTGTTTCCGCCGAAGCGACGCAGCGCGTAGTCGACGTACACGCGCTGGAAGCGGTGCATCGGTACGAGGCCCTCGGCGGCTTCGATGAGCGCGTCGAGCGCTTCGGGGGTCGCTTCCTTCGGAAGCGGCGTGGAGCGGCGCTGGACGACGCCGCTGTTCGGCGACACCGACGACGGCGTATGGCGAGCCACGCGACGCTTCAAGTCGACGACGGCAAGCAGCTGGCCGATCTGCGCGGAGACGAGATCGAGCGACGTCCCGAGGACCGTGCTCGCACCGAGGCGCGCGGCCTTGACGGCGAGATCGGTGCTATCCGTCTGCACGAGGATGCTTGCTCCGAGCGCAGCGCGCCCGACGAGCTCGAGGACCTCGTCGTCGGCGAAGCCGGCGGCGGAGATGACGACGACATCGGCGCTCTCGAGCGCCTCTTGCGCTGCCCCACGTGTCGAAACGCGGCGGACCTGACAGCCCTGCTCACGTAGCGTTGCTTCGAGACCCAGACCCTTGTCACCTTCGACGAGCACAGCATTGAAACGAGCCGAAGGGATCGCGCTGGCGATGTTCACGGTCGGTACCACTCCTATCTCCTCCGGCGGCCGGTTCAGTCCAGCCAAGCGAGGCGTGCCCGGCCTTCAGCACCGCACGTGCCACGTGACCTCGCGGCAAAAAGCTCCAGAATTTCGTGAAGCGTGCTCACTCGCACGTGTGGCCGATCGCCCCGTTGCCGCACCCCCTTGGGGCGAGTTGACACAATGCCGCAGTTTGCAAAAGCTCGTCTGCGACGAAGGCTCCGCTGCGGCAGGGTGCTGGAGTAGGGTATCCACATGAAAGTAGCGACGAAATTCGCGCTCGCCTTTCTGGCCTGCGGCATCTTGAGCGTCCTCGTGTACTCCTCGGTCGCGGCAACCCGCGAAGCTCAGAGTATGGAGGAGACCGTGGCCGAAGACCTCGCGTCACTCGGCCACACGCTCAGCGGCGCCGTCCTCGCCGTCTGGGAACGAAACGGAGAGAGCCGCGCCCTCGAGCTGGTCCGGTACACCGATCGCGACGAACGCATCGAAGCGCGATGGGTCTGGCTCGATGTCGACGCCACCAGCGCGCTCGCTCCGCGCGCCGGCACCGAGATCACGAACGCGGTCCGCAACGGGAAGGTGCGCACGTGGGTCGCGGTCCGCCCCAACGGCGCACGCGTCGTTTATGCGTATCTTCCTCTACTTCGGGAAGGTCAGCGTCCCGCGGCACTGGAGCTGTCGCGACCTCTGGTCGCGCGCTCCCACGTCTTCTGGACGGAGGTCCGCGAGCAGCTCGTCGCGTCGACGGTGGTCGCTGCGTTCGCGACGTTCCTCGCCGTGGTGCTCACGTCGTGGATCGTTTCGCGGCCGCTCGCCGAGCTCGCCGAGCAGGCCCGCCGCATCGGAGCGGGCGATCTGTCGCGGCGCTTGCCCACGAAAGGCTCGGACGAGGTCTCCTCTCTCGTCCACGATCTCAATGCAATGTGCGATCAGCTTCGCGATGCGCGAACGCGCGCCGACCTCGAAGCCGAGAAGCGTCTCGCCGCACTCGAGCAGCTGAGGCACGCGGACCGACTCCGTACCGTCGGCACTCTCGCCTCCGGAATCGCGCACGAGCTCGGCACCCCGCTCGCTGTGATCGCCATGCGCGCAAAAATGATCGCATCCGGCGAGGTCCCGAGAGAGGAGGCGCCCGAGGGCTGCAAGATCATCGCAGCGCAGGCGGACCGCGTGACATCGATCGTCCGGCAGCTCCTCGACTTCGCCCGACGTCGCGTGCCGAAGCGAGCCGAGGTCGAGTTACGTGAGCTCACCGAGAGAGCGGCGAGCCTCCTCTCTACTCTTGCGAAGAAGTCGAACGCGAACGTCGTCGTCGATCCCAACAGCGCGCCGGTGCGGGCGAACGTCGATGCCGCTCAGATCGAGCAGGCGGTGACCAACCTCGTCATCAACGCCGTGCATGCGATGCCGAACGGCGGGACCGTCACTGTTGCAACACGCAACACTCGCGCTGCTCCGCCGTCGACGCCCGAGATGGAGCGCGACTGCGCCGTCATCGAGATACGAGACGAGGGCGCGGGGATCTCCGAGGAGCATCTAGGCCGTATTTTCGAGCCTTTTTTCACGACGAAGGGCGTCGGCGAAGGGACGGGGCTCGGTCTCAGCGTCACGCACGGAATCATCGAGGACCACGAAGGTTGGATGACAGCGACGAGCGAGATCGGAAAGGGGAGCACGTTCACTCTCTACGTTCCGGTCTGACGCGTCGCGATCGAGAGAGAGGAGAAGTACACTTCGCGCATGACTGCGTCCGCTACAGCTTCCGCCGCCCCCGCCCCTGCCGAGGTCCGCCACCGTATCCTCATCGTCGACGACGAGCCGGAGATGGCGACCGTCATCGAGCAAGCCCTCGTGCGCCGAGGTTACGTCGCGACGCAGCAGCACAGCGCCGACGGCGCGTGGGACCTGCTCGAGCGGGAAGACTTCGACGTGGTCGTCACCGACATCAACATGCGCGGCATGAACGGCGTCGAGCTCACGGAGCGTATCGCCAGGAACCGTCACGACATCCCGGTCATCGTGATCACCGCGTTCGGGTCGATCGAGACGGCGACCGCGGTGCTCCGCGCCGGCGCGTACGACTTCATCACGAAGCCCTTCGAGATCGACCAGCTCGTCGTCGGCGTCGAGCGTGCGATCCAGAACCGCCGCCTCCGTGAGGAGGTGAAGCGCCTTCGCGAGGAGGTCGCCCGCGCGAAGCCCACGTCCGAGCTCCTCGGCGAGAGCCCCGCGATGCGCAAGGTCCACGAGACCATCTCGCGCGTCGCCGACACGGACGCGACCGTGCTCGTCACCGGCGAGAGCGGCACCGGCAAGGAGCTCGTGGCCCGCGCCGTCCACGAGCACAGCGCGCGCAAGGCCGGCCCGTTCATCGCCGTCAACATCGCAGCACTCCCGTCAACGCTGGTGGAGAGCGAGCTCTTCGGCCACGAGAAGGGCGCGTTCACCGGCGCCGCCGCGCGGCGCGAGGGCCGCTTCGAGGCGGCGGCGGGCGGCACGCTCTTCCTCGACGAGATCGGCGATCTCGATCCGGCCCTGCAGACCAAGCTCCTGCGCGTGCTCCAGGAGAGCACCTTCGAGCGGGTGGGCAGCCAGGAGCCGCTGCGATCGACGGCGCGGATCGTGGCCGCCACCTCG
>JAQBQJ010000444.1 GCA_028287065.1 Labilithrix sp.
CGGCGGCGGTGGCTACGGCGGCGGCGGCGGTGGTCGCGGCGGCGGGGGTCGTGGCGGCGGTGGGCGTGGCGGCGGACGCGGCGGCGGCGGTTACTAATCGCCCCACGCGCTGAGACGGACGAAGGCCGCGTTGCTCTCGAGCGATGCGGCCTTCGTCGTTGCGGAGGATCAGCGTCGCCCGTCGAACGCCGCCTTCATCCGATCATGGATGGCCTCGAGCACGCGGACGCGCGCGAGGTGCTTGTCGTTCGCTTCGATGACGTGCCACGGCGCGAACGACGTGCTCGTGCGATCGATCATGTCGCCGCCCGCGACGATGTAATCGTCCCACTTCTTTCGGTTCCGCCAGTCGTCCGGCGTGATCTTGTACTGCTTGAACTTCGTGTCCTCGCGCTCCTGGAAGCGCCGGAGCTGCTCGTCCTTCGTGATGGCGAGCCAGAGCTTCACGACGACCGCGCCGCCCTCGGTGAGCTGCTCCTCGAAGTCGTTGATCTCCGCGTACCCGCGCGTCCACGCGGCCTGCGAGGCGAACCCTTCGACGCGCTCGACGAGCACGCGCCCGTACCACGAGCGGTCGAAGATCGTGAAGCGGCCATGGCGCGGCACGCTCTTCCAGAAGCGCCACAGGTACGGGTGCGCGCGCTCCTCGTCGGTGGGCGCGGCGATCGGGATGACGTCGTACTGGCGCGCGTCGAGCGCCTGCGTGACGCGCCGGATCGCGCCGCCTTTGCCGGCGGCATCCATCCCTTCGAAGACGATGACGACCGAGTGCTTCTTGATCTTCGAGTTGCGCGAGAGCTTCGCGACCATGCCCTGCGCCTTCACGACCTTCGTCTCGTACTTCTCCTTCGAGAGGCGCTCCTCGAACTTCAAATGGCGGAGGATGAGCGAGGTGTCGACGGTCTCGAACACCGGCGCGGCCTCCGTCGAAGGATCGGCGGTGCCGGTCCTCGCGCGCTTCGCGCTGCGCCTCTCCGCCGTGCTCTTCGCGCGCGCCTCCGCGAGCCTGCCGTCGATCGCATGGAGGAGCGTCTTTGCCGCGGTGACCGCGCGGTAGTTCGGGTCCGAGCCGTCGATCACGACCCACGGCGCGTCGCCGGTGCTCGTCTCGCGCAGGACGCGCTCGCTCACCTTGGCGAAGGCATCGAAGCGGTCGAAGTTCTTCCAGTCCGCCTTCGTCACGCGCCAGCTCGTGAGCTCGTTGTGCGCGAGCTCTTCGAGGCGCTTCTTCATTCCCTTCTTCGAGAGATGGAACCAGAGCTTCACGATGAGCACGCCGTCGTCGGTGAGCAGTCGCTCGAGCCTACGAACGCGCTCGATCGCAGCGGGCAGCTCGGACGAAGGGAGCTTGTGCGTCACGCGACCGTTGATCGGATCGGTGTACCAGTTGCCGAACAGCACGCCGATCTTCCCCTTCGCGGGCAACGCGCGCCAGAAGCGCCACATCGGCGGGCGGCTCCACTCCTCCTCGGTGGGCGGACCGAACGCGGTGCTCCGGATGTGGCGCGGGTCGAGCCACTCGTTGAGCAGGTTCACCGTCTCGCCTTTACCGGCGCCGTCGACGCCGTTCACGAGCACGAGGACGGGGAAAGAGCCTTCGGCGAGGAGCCGGTACTGCGCCTCGAGCAGCTCCGGCCGGAGCTTCTTGACCTGCTTCGCGTAGGTGGCGTCGTCGATCCTGTGACCGAGCTCGGCGGACTCGAACATCCCGCCAGCCTACATCAAACTCAGACGAGGTCGGGCTTGCGGGTGGAGCGCACGACGACGCCTGCCAGGCGCGTCGAGACCAGCGTTCCGATCGCGATGAGGACCACCGCGGCGGTCACCATTCCGCCGACGTAGGGCACGACCCCCGCGAGCAGGAAGAGCACGCAGCCGACGAGCAGGTGGACGTACGGGTTGTTCGACCGGTGCCCTGCGACGGCAGCGCCCACGGTCGTCAACACGGCGGCGATCGCTGCGTACACCCCGAAGACGGCGAGCAGCACCGCCAACGCGGCGAACGGAATGCCCACGACCGTGATGCACATCGCGGTGACGGCGATGAGCGCGCAGAGCGAGCCCACGATTCCGAGGGCGAAGGACTTCATCGGACGCGCCGCGGCTTCGAGGCGGAGCGTCTCCATCTTGCGCGTGGCGAGCGCGAGGAGCACGCAGCCGAACACGAACAAGAGCGACATGTTCGTGATCGACTGGCCGAACGAGTGCACCGCCTCGGAGAGGCGCGCGCGGCCCGATGTGCGCTTCTTGCCGCCGCCCACCTCGGTCGAGACGCCGTCGTCGTTCACGTGGACCATCACCTTGCCGTGCTTGTCCTCGGCATTGTCGACGACCTTGCCGCCGATGACCGCGCCCTCTTCGCGCTTCAGCGCACCGCCGACGATGCCGACGTCGCCGTCCACGCGCGCGCCGCTCTCGACCTTCAGCGAGCCGCCGAAGACCGTCGCGTTGCCGACCACGCGCCCGCCGCGCTCGATCTTCGCCGAACCACCGGCAACGACGAGATCGCCCGTGACCGTGCCGTAGATCTTCGCAGCGCCGCCCGTGACCGTGACGGTGTGGACGATCTCGTCCTTCTCGACCACGACACTTGCGCCGAGGACGTTGCGGTCCTCACCGCGAACGGTCGGCACCGGCGGAACGGCGGGAACGGCGGGCACCGCGTCGGCTCCCGAAGGAGGCGCGGGCGGCGTCGGCGGCGTCGGTGGCAGCGCCGGCGCCGGCGCGGTCGCGGTCGTCGCCGCATCGCCCGGATGCGCCTTCGTGATCGTGATCAGCGTGCCGTTCCTTCGCGCCACCACGTCGGACTCGGCGAACAGCGCTTCGAGCACCGCGTCCGCGGGCTGATCCTCGACGTCGATCTTCACGTCGTGCTCACCGACCGCGATGCCCTTCGAGACGACGAGGCTCCAGCCCGCCTCGTCGGCGAGCTTCTTGAGCCCGTCGCTCGGCTTGCCGTCGAAGTCGAAGCTCACCTTCTTGTCCGACGCGGGCCATGCGCCTTCGCGGCGAACGGCGGCGTCCGCGACGAGGGGAATGGCCAGCACGAGCGTGACGACGGAGGCGACGCGAGCGACACGAGCAAGGCGGGACAGCGGGTTCATCGGGATACTTCTTTCTTCGGGAGCAGTCGCACGAGCGCAAAAGCCATGATCACGAGGAGGACAGCGGCGCCGTAGGTGAGGCCGAGGCCGAGCGCGCTGCCCGGCTCGAGGATCTTCCGGGCGAGCGTGCCGAGGCCGTTCACGAACATCGGCACGTCGTGCGTCGCGAAGCTCCTCGCGCCGCCGAGCTCGGACGGCGCATCGAGCAGCGTCGGCAGCAGGCCGAGCACCGCGAACGCGAGGCCGAGGAAGATCGCGAGGCGCGGCATCGGCGCACGTGCCGCCGCGTCCGCTTCACGCGCGACCATCGCGATCTCGCGTCCGGTGTGGAGAGAGAGGAGCGCCGCGTTGCCGAGATGCGTCGTGCAAGAGCGACACTTGTCGACGTGCGCGAGGACGATCGGCGGCACGATGTCGACCTGCCCGTCGGCCATCGCCGTGAGCACGACGTCGCTCGCGTGACCACCCGCCGCCCACAGCAGGTCGTCCGGGAGGAAATCCTCCTTCGTTCCCTTCGTCATGACTTCCCTCCAGCGACGCTCGCCGTCCCGTGCACGTCGTCCTCGAGCGCTTCGGCCATTGCCTTGCGCCCGCGTGTGACCCACGTCGCGACCGTGCCGAGCGGCACGCCGAGACGCGAAGAAATTTCCTGATACGAGAGCCCTTCCATGTGGAAGAGCGAGAGCGCCTGGCGCGGTCCTTCGGGGAGGAGCTGCAGCACCCGGCGCACGCGCGCGGCGCGCTCCGCGACCTCGATCTGCTCGTCCGCACCGGCCGCGGGATCGATGAGTCGATCCATCACGAGGTTCGTCGAGCTCGGAGCCTCGGCGGTCGTGACCTCGACGTTGCGTGCGCGCTGCTTCTGTCGTGCGCGCAACGTATCGAGCGCGACATGGCGCGCGATGCCGAGCACCCACGGGCGCACCGGGCCGCGGATCTCGGCTTTCTCCTCGAGCGCGCGACGGAGCGCCTCGCTCGTGCAGTCCTCGACGTCGGCGTGATCGGGCGGCTCGCGCAGCACGCACGCAACGACCGCACGCACGAGCGGCCGGAGCTCGGCCGCCTGCTGCCGTAGCGACGGGGTATGCGGGGCGGCGAGCAGCGCCGTAGTCATGAGCGCCGTGAGCATCGTCCTACGTGCTGGTCGATCGAAGGGCAGCGAAAATTTCAGGACCCGCGCGAAATCGCGCAAGTGCCCGTATCCAGGTCGAAAGTCCGCCAGTCCTGGACAGGTCCGCGAAAGGCCGTAACGCTGCGGGAATGGAGCCGGACGCCCCGAACGAATCCCCGCCCGACGCCGAGGCGAAGCCCGCGGCCGAGCCGGCGGCGACGGCCGCCGAGCCCGAGACCGCGGCGGTGGTGCCGGAGGCGACCGCGCCCGCTGCCCCCGCCGAGCCCGTCTCGCCTGCGAAGGAGTGGGCGCTCGCCGTCGCGCTCATGGTCGTGTTCGCGCTGATCGCTGCGCAGTTCATCTCGCTCATCCGCAACTGAACGGAGAGGCCCAAGACCGCAGAGAGGCGGCGCACTCGGGTAGAGTGCGCGTCGTGTTCTTCTACCTGTCGAAGATCCTCGACCTCTTCTTCAGCCCTCATACCTGGGGCCTCGTATTTCTCGCGGCAGTCGTGCCTTGGCGCATGCGCGCGGCTCGGCGCTGGCGTCGCCGCCGTGCCTTCGGGATCGCCGCGCTCGTGATGCTCGTGACGTTTTCATCGTCGCCGGTCGCCAACACGATGCTCTGGCGGCTCGAGCACGCGACGACGCCTACGTATCGCGACGACGTGACGTACGACGCCGTCGTGCTCCTCGGCGGCGTGGTCGACGAGGAGGTCACCGCCGAGTCGGGACAACCTTCGTACAACGACAACGTCGAGCGCGTGATCATGACGCATCGACTCCTCCGCGACGGCAAGGCGCGCAACGCGATCGTCTCCGGCGCCACGCTCGATCCCAAGCTCGCCGCCTTCGGCGAAGCGGTAGTCCTCGGACGCCAGCTCGAGGACTGGGGCATCGCGAAGGATCGCATCATCATCGAGGACAAGGCGCTCAACACGCGCGAGAACGCGGTCTACGCGAAGGAGATCGCACGCGCACGGGGCTTCGAGCGCGTCCTGATCGTGACGAGCGCATTCCACATGGCGCGCGCAGTCGAGTGCTTCGCCGCGGTCGACATGAAGGTAGACACGCTGAGTGTCGACTATCGCGCGCGCGAGCACGCCAACATCGGCTTCGAACGATGGCTTCCGCGTGCACAGAGCCTCGCCGAGAGCGCCGCGGTCTTGCGCGAGCTCAGCGGACGCGCGATCTACCGCCTGCGGGGCTACGGCAAGGCCGTGCGCTGACGCTCAACGGACGAGCGGCAGCGCCTTCTGGATCTCCGCCCAGAGATCCGCGCGCATCTCCGGCGTGATCATGTGGCCGACGCCCGGGTACGCCTTCAGGGTCGCCTCGTTGCCCTGCTCCTTGAAGGCATTGACCGCGCCCTGTCCCCACTTGAACGCGAGAACGTTGTCGCTCGTGCCGTGGAACGCGATCAGCGGCGCTGCGCGTGCCTTGTCCTTCGGGAGGATCGGTCCCGGGCACGAGCCCGACACCGGGAATGCGTAGGCGATTCTTTCCGGATGACGTGCGGCCATCGCGAACGAGAGGATGCCGCCCTGCGAGAAGCCCGTTACGATCACGCGCCGCGCGCCTGCGAGCTTCGCGATCCCCTTCCAGAGCTTCTCTTCGGCGGCGCCCACCTCGGCGCCGAGCTCCGCATCGGTCATGCCGTCGCGGAGCTCGAACCACGAGAAGCCTTCGCCGTATTTCGTGAACGCTTTCGGGAGGACGATCTGCGCCTTCGCCGGGAAGGTGCGCCACGACTCGATCCAGTTGTCCGGCTTGTCACCCATGCCGTGCACGGCAACGACGAGCGGCGCGGTCTCGTCGGCATCGGCAGGAAACAGCTCGATGAAATCGACCCCCTCGTATTTCGTGCGGCGCGGCCACGCGACGGCCTTCGACCGCGCGCACCCGGCGAGGGTGGCAAGACCGGCGAGGCCGGACCCGAGGAAATCGCGGCGGGACAGCATGTGGGCCCGCGAATGGTACACTGCCGGTGATGCTCCGCCGGCTTGGTTTCGCCCTCTTACCCCTCGCATTTGCCGCCGCATGCTCCTCGTCGCCGGACGATCCGGGACCGCCCGCGACGCCGGAGCCGACGCCTCCGCAGAAGATCGTGAAGGACGCGCCGACGGCGATGCCCGCCCTCGCATCGGCGGTCACGACCGTCGACGCGACGTTCACGCCTTCGAAGGCGCGCCAATCGTACAAGGACGGACCGAACCCCTCGGTGCTCCCGCAGGACCTCGCGAGCTACCTCGACCGCGGCTTCGGTGAGCTCACGTCGTCGGCCGGACAGCCGTACATCACGCGCGTCATCGACGCGTCCACGCCGCCCGCGGCCGGTGCGAACGCGAAGCGCATCTTGCGGTTCGCTCACCTCGCCGACCTCCAGCTCTCGGACGACGAATCGCCGACGCGCCTCGGCATCTACGACTCGGCCGACATCACGTCGTCGGCGCTGCGCCCGCAGGACGCATACATCTGCCGGATGACGAACGCGGCCGTCCGCACGATCAACGCGTTCCACCGCAAGGATCCGATCGCGTTCACGCTCATGGGCGGTGACAACAGCGACAGCGCGCAGTCGAACGAGGTCGACTGGGTCCTCCAGATCCTCGGAGGCTCGCCGCTCGTGCAGTGCGACTCGGGCGACGTCGACGACCCCGTGCCCGGTGCGAACAACGACGGCAAGGATCCGTTCGTCGCCGAAGGCCTCGCGATGCCGTGGAAGTGGAACACGGGCAATCACGACGTCCTCATCCAGGGCAACCTCCAGGTCACGGACGGCAACGAGGCCGCGGTCGTCGCGGACACGCCGAACGGCGGCACGCGCGACTACCGCATCGGCGGCGCGATCAGCCAGGAGCCCATCGTCCCGGATCCGAAGCGCGCGCTGCTCACGCGCACCGATCTGATGGCGAAGGTCAGTGCCGACAAGGACGGCCACGGCCTCGGCGAAGAGCAGAAGGCGAGCGGGCGCGCGACGTACACGTTCGACGCCGAGGGCACGCCGTTCCGGTTCCTCGTCATCGACACCGCGCACGAGACGGGCGGCTCCGAGGGCGTCATCAAGCAGTCGTACGTCACGAGCACGATCAAGCCGATGCTCGACAAGGCGCAGACCGACAAGAAGTGGGTCATCCTCGCTTCGCACCACGCGACCACGAGCCTCACGCCCGGCGGCGGTGCGTTCGGAAAAATGGAAGACGACGCGCTCACGCCCGAGCAGTGGGCCACGTTCGTCGGCGGGTACCCGAACGTCGTCTTCAGCATGGTCGGTCACTCGCACCAGAACCGCGTGCGCTCGGTCACGCCCGTGAGCGGACACGCCTGGTGGGAGGTCATGACCGCGGCGATCGCGGACTATCCGCACCAGTTCCGGCTGGTCGAGATCTTCGATCAGGACAACGGCTGGATCATGATGCGCGCGACCGCCGTGGACTTCAGCGTGGACGGCGACGCCGTCGCGATGGAGGGCCGCCGCCGCGGGACCGTGGATCTCACGTCGGGCTGGCTGCCGGACGACGGAACTGGCAAGGCCGACGACCGGAACGTCGAGCTCTGGATCAAGAAGCCGCAATGACGAGAAACGCTGACTCGCTCTCGATGCCCGCGCTCGGGGTCTTGCTCGTGCTGGTGGCACCGTCGTGCAAGCCGAAGGACACCACAGGCGACGGCACCGAGACGCGCACTGCGCCGGTCGTGTCGGCGCGCGAGGTCGTGCCCCCCGCTGCGCCGTTCAACGCGACGCCTGTCGCGCAGTACGCGGACGCCGGCAACCTCGACGGGCAGCCCCCGTTCGAGCAGGCGACCGTGTACGAGGCGAACGGCCAGCTCTGGATGGCGAGGCTCGTGCTCGAGCGCAAGGCGCTCGGCTCGGACGCGACGAAGGACGAGACCGAGCTGCTCGCGAAGATCTGCATGCAGCAGAACGATCTCGCATGCGTCGAGGCGTGCTCGACGAAGCTCGGTCGCAAGATCAAGCTCGACGGAGGCGCCGCGCCGCGCGCATCCGCGTCGGCCGTGGCCGGTCAGCAGCACACGGAGCCCGACACGGACCTCGCCCGCGTGCGCGATCTCGTCTTGAAGATGCAGTACGACCCCGCGCGCAAATCCCTCGAGCCGAAGGTCCTCGACGGCAAGGCGTCGCGCGAGGAGATCCGCATGCTCAAGACGATCTGCGAGAAACAAGGCGACCGCATGTGCGTCGCCTTGTGCGAATCGAAGCTGAAGTAGCTAGAACGCCGGGATCGGCGCGGTGAACGCCAGTTCGTCGTCGTCCTTGCGGATGGTCAGACGATTGTGGACGTCCCTCACGCCGCGGACGTGCTCGGCGAGGAATTCGGCCGTGCGCTTCGACGCGCGATCGCGGACGGTGCCCTTCAGCGTGACTTCGGCGTCCTTCACCTCGACCTCGATGTCGCTCGCGTCGAGCTCGTGGTGGTACGCGAGCGCCTCGCACACGTCCTCGCGGATCGCGTCGTCGGCGCGGCGCCAGCCCTTCGGACCCTTGTGCTGGTGCGGGTGCCCGGTGATCGCGCCGACGACACGCGACGCCTCGTGCTTCACGCGTCCCCAGATGCCCTCTCCCTCTTCCGGGATCGGCTGCACGCGCTCGTAGTTGAGCCACGGCCAGGCCTCGCGCTCGTAGAGGCTCGGGCCGCCCGCGCCGACGCGATGGCGCTCTGGCGCGATGTCGTCGCGGTGATACGCGTAGCTGCCGACCTCGGGATGGACGCTGGGACCGCGCGCATAACCCGAGTCGTCCGTGTGGTTGTTGCGCGTGTACAGGTCGCGCTGATCCCAGTGCGAAGCGCCGATCTCCCACGGGCTCTTGTTCACGCGCCGGCGCGCGTATTCGAGCTGATCACGACGCTCGACGTCCTCGTCGCGCTCGATCGGGCCGCGTGCATTCGCGTAGCGGCTCTGCTCGACGCGGCGCCTGTGCTCGGCCTGAAGCATCTCGTCCCAGCGGTGGTCCATGGTCCGCCGGCTTGCGAACCTCGTGCCGCACGAGCGACTGCTCGCGCTCAGGCCGTGGGCGCGGCGACGAGCTCCTCGAGCCGCGTCATCGCGCGCTCGACGGTGTCGAGCGACGGACCGAACGAGAAGCGGACGTAGTCGCGAAAGCGCGACGCGCGGCCATGCCTGCGCTTGCCCGGGTTCACGTCGAAGAACTCGCCGGGCACGGTGATGACCTTCTTGGAGAGCGCCGCGCGGAACAGCCCCATCCCGTCGTTCAGTGGGGCGGGGAGGCTCGCGACGTTGCCCCAAGCGTAGAACGTCCCGTCCGGAACGCGGTCGAACCGCACGCCCATCCGCTCGAGACGCGACAGCATGCGATCGCGCTTCTCACGGAAGACGTTCTGGATCGCCATCGTCTCCTTGGTGACGTAGTCCTCGTCGAAGAGCGGGATCGCGGCGCGCTGGAGCGGCTTCGAGCCGCCGCCGTCGAGGAACGACCCGGCGCTGGCGAAGCGCTCGACCACGCTCTTCGGCGCGAGCGCCCACGTGATGCGCCAGCCGGGATAGCGCCAGTTCTTGGTGAAGCCGTCGAAGATCACGATGGGATCCTTGTCGACGTCCTTCACGTAACGCGCGGCGCTCTCGATCGGCAGACCGCCGGGGCGGCCTCGATAGATGTAGTGCGAATAGAACTCGTCGAGCAGCAGCGTGCAGTCGAGATCGCGTGCAATATGCACCCATCGCTCGAGCTCTTCGCCGGCGACGAGCTTTCCCGTCGGGTTGCACGGGTTCGACATGAGCAGCGCGGAGAGACCGCGTCCCAGGATCTCGCGCTTCAGATCCTCGGAGGTGAAGCTGTAGCCCTTGTCGCCCTCGAGCAGGATCGGGATGCTCGTGAACGCCTTGAAGATGTCGAGCAGCTCCTCGTATGCCGTGTAGTCCGGCAGGAAGTGGCCGAGGTTGATGCTGCCGAGGCTCGCGGCGGCGCGCGTGAGCGCCGCTCGGCCGCCGCCGGAGACGCAGACGTTCTCGGCGGTGTACTGCGAGGGGAGGCCCTTGCGATACAGGTTGTTGTAGAGTGCAGCTACCGCCTCGCGCAGCTCCCAAAGGCCGGCGACCGGCGCGTACTCCTGATCGTCGGCGGCGATCGTGACGTCGTGGATGCGCGACGGAGCGCCCGGCAGGTCGCCGGTCTCCGGCATGCCCTGACCGAGGTTGCACCACTCGGGGTTGGTGGTCGAGAAGCCGAGCTTCGTCGCCTCGCTCGTGACGTAGATGACGCCCGTCTTGGGGACCGGCCGGAACGCGTGGAAGTCGTCGCTCATGATTGTGTCCGTATGCCTGCGATCGAGCAGCCGAGCTCGGCGAGCATCGTCACGGCCGCGCCATAGCTGCTGGCGGTGTCGGAGCTCGCGTTGCCCTGCAGGCTCCGCTTGTAGACGCCCTGCGCGATCGCCGCGAGGCGGAAGATGCCGAACGCCATGAAATAAGGCCAATCCGCGATCGCACCGCGACCGGTCTTCGCAGCGTACGCGTCGACCATCTCCTGCTCGTTCGGGATCCCGAGCGCTGCGACGTCGACGCCGGCCAGACCGCCGCGGCCGGGCAGGTTGAGGTGATAACCCATGCACGCGTACGCGAGGTCGCTCGCGGGATGCCCGAGCGTGGAGAGCTCCCAGTCGATGATCGCGATCGCACGCGGCTCTGCGTCGTGCGAGTACATCAAGTTGTCGATTCGGTAGTCGCCGTGGATGAGCGTGGTCTCGTCGCTCGCGGGCGTCTTCCCGCGGACGAAGGCCATGAGGGCCTCCATGGCGGGGATGTCGCTCGTGCGCGAGGACTCGTACTGCTTCGACCAGCGATCCACCTGACGACCGACGTAGCCAGAGGCCTTTCCGTAGTCGCCGAGGCCGATCTTCGCGAAGTCGACGGTGTGGAGGGCGGCGAGCGCGTCGACGTACTCGCGATAGATCGCGGCGCGTGCTTCGTTCGTGCCGACCTCGGGGACGGTGGGGTCCCAGAAGATCCGTCCGGGCACGAACGTCATCACGAAGAACGGCGTGCCGACGACGCTCGCGTCCTCGCAGAGGCCGAGCGCCTTCGGGACCGGCACGCCGGTGCCGTCGAGCGCGCGCATGATGCGGTACTCGCGCTCCACCGCGTGCGCGGACGGGAGCAGGTCGCCGGGCGGCTTCTTGCGGACGACGAGCTCGAGCTCTCGTTCGGGACCCTCGACGCCGACCCAGTACGTGGGATTCGACTGTCCGCCCTTGAACTGGCGGACGATCGCAGTGCCTCCTCGGCAACCTTCGACGTTCTCGCCGAGCCAGCGGGCGAGCGCTGCAGCGTCGATCTTGTGCGCCTCGGCCGTCTTCTCGGGAGCGCGGGTCTGAGGCGGTGCGGTGAGCGCCATCGACGACGAACGGTACCACGCGACAACACGCGCCGGCCTTCGATTCGCGCGCTATCCTGCCCGCCGTGATCAGCTTCGACCTTCCTCCCGAGCTCGCGGATCTGCGCCTTCGTGTCCGCTCCTTCGTCGACGAGCACGTCATCCCGAACGAGGCGAACATCCTCGAAGAGGACAAGACGAAGAAGCGCGACACGCTGAACCGGCTGCGCAAGCAGACGAAGGCCGAGGGGCTCTTCGTGCCTCACTTGCCGAAGGAGCACGGCGGTCTCGGGCTCGGCATCATGGGGATGTGCGCCTTGTTCCGCGAGATGGGGCGCTCGCCGATCGGCGCCGCGTGCTTCAACTGCGACGCGCCGGACCAGGGCAACATGGACCTCTTGCTCCGTTCGGCCTCGGCCTCGGTGCGTGAGAAGTGGCTCGGCCCGCTCGCGCGCGGCGAGATCACGAGCGGCTTCTCGATGACGGAGCCCGCGCCGGGCGCCGGCGCCGATCCTTCGAACCTGAAGACGCGCGCGCGCGAGGACGAAGGCGCGTGGGTGATCGACGGGCACAAGTGGTACACGACGGGCGGCGGCGACGCGTCGTTCCTGATCGTGATGGCGCGCACGTCCGAGGACCGCGCGCGCGGCGCGACGATGTTCGTGGTCGATCGCAACGCCGAGGGCGTCGAGCACGTCCGCGACGTGCCCGTGATGAGCCCGCCGATCCTGCAGCACCGCGAGGCCGAGCTGCGCTTCCACGGCGTGAAGGTCGGCAAGGACGCGATCCTCGGCGACGTGGGCGACGGCTTCCGTCTCGCGCAGGCGCGCCTGGTTCCCGCACGGCTCACGCACTGCATGCGCTGGCTCGGCTGGGCCGATCGCGCGCTCGAGATGTGCAAGGCGTACGTGGTCACGCGCGAGAGCTTCGGCAAGACGCTCGCGCACCATCAGATGATCCAGGTCATGATCGCGAACGCGGTCGCCGGCATCCACGCGGGCAACCTGATGACGTTGCATTGCGCATCGATGCTCGAGAAGGGCCTCGACAAGGAGGCGCGTCCTTATTCGTCGATGGCGAAGAACCACGTCGCTCGTGTGCTCTGTCAGGTGATGGACGACGCGATCCAGATGCACGGCTCGCTCGGCTACAGCGAGGACATGCCGTTCGCGACCTGGTACCGATTCGCGCGCTCGGCGCGCATCGCGGACGGTCCGGACGAGGTGCACGACGTGGTCGTCGCGCGCGACTTCTTGCGTGGCGCGTTGACGACGCTGGTCTGAGGGAGTCGACACGGCTAGAACGGGGCGAGCGAATCATGCCGAACGAGATCGAAGGGATCGTGGCGGGCCTGCGAGGCGCCGAGGACGTGAACCAGGCCTACGCCGTCGTGGATCGATGGAACCGCGAGTCGCGGACCGCCGATCTGCTGGAGCTGGCGGCGGCGATCGAGAAGGCGTGCGACGTCACCGGCGCTGCGAAGTTCCCGTACGAGGCCGTCGCCGATCACGTCGAGGAGGTCCTCGCGCTCACCGCCGGCCCCGATCACATCGACGCGCTCTTCACGCTGCTCGCGCGCGATCGCGTCCGCAGCATGCAGCGCCCGCGCCCTCCGGAGATGCGCGTTCGCGCGTTCGCATCGCGGCTCGGTCACGGCCAGACGAAGGCCGCGCTGGACGCGACGATCGCGCGCCTCGGCGACAAGAAGGAGAACGTCGAGGTCCTCGCGTGCTGGATGCACGAGACGGTGCTGCGTGGCACCGCGCTCGATCGCGAGCCTGCCATCGCTGCGTTCCATGCGCGCCTCGCCGCGGAGAAGCACCCGCTCGGCGAGCTGCCGCTCACGCTGCTCGAGTCCGAGAGCGAGGCCCCCACGTACATGCCCATGTACGGCGCGAACGCGATCTCGAAGGCCGTCGCTCGTCTCGAGAGCGGTCCCACGTCGACGCGCACCATCCCGCCGCCCGGCGAGCACGATGCGCCCCGCACGTCGCGCATCGAGGACCCCGCGCTCGAGGCTCGCCTGCGCGAGGCGGTCGGGCCGTGGACGACGGGCTCGAACGGCAAGGCGGAAGCGAAGGTGTTCCGCATCGAGCCCGCGATCGCGAGCGCATCGCCGGGTCGATGGCTGCTGCGCGCGCTCTCGCTCGAGTGCATCGAGGGTGCGCAGGCTCTGCTCCATGCCGAGCGCAGCGGTCCCGACGCGGTGTGGGGCGCGCTCTTCGCGGCGGCGGCGAACGGCGGCGCGTATTCGTCGGGCCTCGGCGGCGCCTATGGAAGGCGCGCGGCGTGGACCTCGCTCGCGGCGCTCGTCGACGCGCCCGCGACCGCCACGGCTGCGGAGGTCGATGCCGTCGCCCCGTCGAGCCAGTTCCTCGTCTTCGGCGCGAGCGGCGGAGGCTGGTGGAACGACGTGGCCTGGGACATCGGGACGCTTGCGCTCCGTCCCGGCGGCGCATCGGTCGCCGTCCTCGCGGCGACCGACGCGGACTAAATCACCGCGCTCTTGTGCTAAATTCGCAGGCATGAGCGAGGCGAACGCACCGGGCTCTCCCGAAGCCAAGGGCCTGGCGGTCATCGACGTCAACGAGTACGGCGGCAAGAAGGAGGGCGTGAAGCAGTCGATCAACCGGCGGCTCTTCATGCAGCTCCTCGTGTTCCGCGTACCGCGCGGCACGCAGCCGATCAGCGGGGGCAAGAGCAGCGCGCCCGACGCGGTCGGCGCCGAGCTCCTCGGCATCCTGAAGGAGCGGAAGATCGCCGGCGTGGTCTACGCCGACACGATGGACCCGCGCAGCCTCGGCCTCCTCACGTGGAGCGAGGACCCGACGCACTTCGTCAAGAACGTGCGCCCGCTCTTCACGGAGGCGCCGCTCGCCGACGTCGAGCTCCGCGACGACTTCGCGATGCTCGGTCGTTCGTACAGCACGGGGCACGAGCCCGAGCTGGAGTGGACGCTGCTGAAGCGCCCGATCGAGAACGCGACCAACGAGGTCACGCGCTGGCACGTCTGGTATCCGCTGCGCCGGAAGGGCGCGTTCGCGAAGCTCGAGCCGATCGAGCAGAGTCACACGCTGCGAGAGCACGCGGCGCTCGGCATCGCCTACGGCGCGCAGGAGCTCGCGACCGACATTCGCCTCGCGTGTCATGGCATCGATGCGGGCGACAACGAGTTCGTGATCGGCCTCATGGGCAAGGATCTCCATCCGCTCTCGCACCTCGTTCAAGCGATGCGCAAGACGCGTCAGACGAGCGAGTTCATCGAGAAGATGGGGCCGTTCTTCGTCGGCTACGTCCTCGGCTCCTCGCGAGATTGATCGCGGCGATGGCGTCCGGGAAACGGAAGCCTGCACCGAAGCTTCCGCCCGAACGTGCGGAGGGCATCCCCGAGGATGCGACGTGGAACGCTCACGAAGAGACGTGGGGCGTGGGCGCGCTCGGCGAAGACGGCAAGCGCACGGGACGCTGGACGTTCCACTGGGCCGACGGCGGCCTCGCGGGCTCCGCGACCTACGTGAACGGCGTCCGCGACGGCGTCGCCGAGTGGTTCCACAAGAACAAGAGCGGCGATCTCCGCGAGCGCACCACGTATGCCGGCGGCAAGCTGCACGGCAAGCGCGTGTGGCAGCGTTCGCGGAAGGGGAAGACGCCCGGCTTCGAGTGGTTCGAGAAGCTCGGCGAAGGCACGTGGCGCTACGAGGTGCCGCACTACAACGGCACGGCGCAGCCGCGATACGCCACGTACTACGGCAAGAACGGCGTCGACGAGCAGATCCCCGCGAGCCCCGAAGGCCGCTCGATTGGCCTCGGCGAGCACATGGACAAGCTCGAGCCGCAGACCGTGTTGATGCTCGTGGAGGAGACGTTCCTCGACAGCGAGGAGCGTGAAGTCCACGCGGGCTCGCTCGCGCGCATCGCACGAGGCGCAAAGACCGCCCGCGGTCGGTGGCTGTACGTCGGACGCGAGAGCGACGACGTGTACCACCTTCGTTTCATGTCCGACGACAACGTCGATGTCTCCGAAGACGTCTTCGTCGACGGCAACGAGCTCACGCGGGCGTTCACGCTCGCGGCGGACTACTACCTCACTGCGCGGCCGGTGTTCGACACGCCGCGGAAGCGCTGAGGCCGATCACGATGGCGCTCTGGAGCGGATGGCTGGCGGCAATCGCGATCGTGATCGCCGCGACGATCCCGCTCGGCACGCGACTCCGCATCGGCAAGCGCGCCGCGCCGACGTCGGCGGCGATTCGAACGCACGTGATGCTCGGCCTGATCACGTCGGCGTTCGCGTTCATCCATACGATCCTCGTGATCCCGGCGCTCGGCTCGCCGGCGGCGACCGGCGCGGGGCCGCTCGCGATCTTCCCGGCCGGCCTGGCGTTCTTCCTGCTCGTGGCGCATGCGGGGCTCGGCCTCCAGCTCCGCGACGAGAAGCTGAGGACGCGCGCGAATACGCGCCGCTCGCACGCGATGACGGCGGTGGCGATCGCGATCGCCGTCACGGTGCACATCGTGACGCTGGAGATGGCGCGTCGCTGAGCGAGAGCGAGAGCGAGAAGTCGAAGAGAAGCGCGAAAGCGCGGAGGGGGGATTTCATGGAGATCTCTCCGCGCTTTCGCGCTTTTCTCGGACTTCTCGGGACCGGCTATGATCGCACCATGGGGAAGATGCACGCATCTGCTTGGGCGCTTCCGATCGCTGCCACCGTGATGATTGGAGCGGGTGCGTTCCTCGCGTGCGGAGGGAGCGACGACGCTGCCGGAGATGGCGCGAGCTCCGGCAACGACGGATCGTCCGGCGGGAACGGCGGGAACGAGGGTGGGACCGTGCTCGAGGACGGCGCCGTTGCCGAGACACCCGCGTGCAAGGGCGAGAGCGGCACGGCCGCCGTGCAGCAGCCCACCTTCGTGCGCAACGTGAAGACCGGCGAGACCGGCTGGTATGCCGCGCCCGCGGTCGTCGACCTCGACGGCGACGGCAAGATGGAGATCGTCGCGGCGCTCTACAGCACGTTCGTCTTCGACGCGCAGGGCAAGCAGCTCGGAGCCAAGGGGACCGCCACGAACGGGCGCGTGTATGCGCCGCACGTCGTCGCCGATCTCGATGCCGACGGCACGATGGAGATCGTCGTCGGCGGAAACGCCGGCACCGTTGCCGCGTACGAGTGGAAAGGCGGCGCGCTCGCAGTCAAGGCAGGCTGGCCGGCGAGCACGGCGAGCGGCGGTCAGATGCCCGAGGCGCGCGGCATGGCTGCTGCCGATCTCGACGGCGACGGCAAGCTCGAGGTCGTCGTCACCACCACGAACACGTCACCCACCGGCTCGCAGGTGTTCGTGTTCTCCGCGGACGGCAAGCTGTTCGCGCCCGGCGGCAACGCGAACGCGTGGCCTCGTTACAACGGCGCGACGGGCCCTGGCGGCGACAAGGACTTCAACGGCTACGGGAATCACGGCTACGGCTGCTACGGCGAGAACGTCGGCATCGGCAACATCGACGACGACAAGCAGCTCGAGATCCTCGTCACGTACGACAACCACCAGATCAACGCGTTCAAGCCGGACGGCACCTCGGTGCTCGCCTCGAGCTGGTACACGAACCCGCAGAACGCGTTCCTCGGCCAGCGTATGGGCTGGGGTCAGTTCATCCGCTGGGCCGACTTCAAGGTCGACGAGGATCACTACCACCTGCACGCCGGCGACTTCCCCGACGTGAAGCAGACCATGTGGCTCCAGTTCACGGCCTCGCCGCCGAACATCGTCGACATCGACGGCGACGGAAAGAACGAGGTCGTCGCGATCCCGAACGCCGAGATGAAGGAGCCCTACGAGACGCAGGCCTACGCGTTCGTCGTGCTCGAAGGCGCGCACGGCGACGGCTCGCGGTCCGCGCGACGGAAGGCGGGCTTCGAGACGTTGCCGATGAGCGACAAGCCCGCGGTCCGCGCGGACGACGATTACTACCCGCCGAGCGGCATCCCCGCGCCGACCACCGTGAACATCGTCGGCGATGCGCGCCCGGAGATCGTCGCGCCGATCAACGACGGCTACATCTATGCGATCGGTCCCGACGGCGCGCGGCTATGGCGCTACGACTTCGCGCAGGGCAGGGCGAAGACGTTCGCGTCCGAGGTCGTCGTCGCGGACCTCAACAAGGACGGCGCGCCGGAGCTCGTCTTCGGCACGTACTCCCTCGAGACGAACGGCGGTCACATCGTGGTGCTCGCGAACACCGGCAAGCTGCTGTTCGACGTGGCATTGCCCAATCAAGGCATGAACGGCAACGGCATCGGCGTGCCCTCGGCACCGACCATCGCCGACCTCGACGGCGACGGCCAGCTCGACATCCTCGTGCAGACGTTCGAGCACGGCATCGACGTGTTCACGGTGCCCGGCTCGGGCAAGGCGTGCACGCCGTGGCCGAATTCACGCGGAAATCTGCTGCGCAACGGCATGGGCCCGAGCACCGCGAAATAGCGATCAGAAGAAGGCGCCGCCTTGGAGGAGCGGATCGGCGAGCGTGTTGTCGCCCGGCGTCGGCGCGTCGCCATGGGCCATGGCGGTGAGCTGCGCGTCGAGGATCGCTCGCATCACCTCGGCGCCCGCGGCGTGGTGCTTCGTCGCCATCTCGGACGGCCAGTGGACGAACACGCGCGGCACGGCGCGGAGATCGGCGTTCATCGCGATCTTCACCTCGTTGATCGCGCCACGGACTGCGGGGCTCGCCTTCAAGAGCCGCACCTGCTTTCGCGGGTGGCTCATGAGGTAACCGGTGACGTACGTGACGTTGTTGCACAGGTACGTGTTGCTGTTTCGCGGAAAGCCCGCGAGCTTCACGCCTTCGAGCAGATCGCCGAGGCGCGTGTCCTGATCCATGTCGGCCGCGTGCCGCGCGATCGTCGTTCTGGCCGCGCTCTCGACGGCGCGCCACGACAGCAGATTGGCACGCGCGTCTTCCTCGCGCGGCGCGGTCTCGACGATCTTCGCGTACGCATCGGTGCCGGAGACGGCGGGACGGAGCTGGTTCGAGCCGTCGTCGAGCGGCGCGGCGCGGTTCGTCGCGCCGAGCTCCACCCATAGCGGCTGCCTCGCGCCCGCGACGCCGTTCATCATGACGAAGCTCGGCGCGAACGCATCCATCTCCTTCGCGATCAGGATTGCCGCGAGGTCCCAGTACACGGGGAGGATCATCGCGCACACGTCGACCGCGCCTGCGCCCGGCAGGATGATGGTGCTGGTCGCGACGCTGAGCTGCGGTGCCGGAGCGTCGACCGCGCCGGCGGGCGGCGACACCGTCTCGGGATAACGAGCGGCGGGGACGACCGTGCTGACGATGCGACCCGTCGCGTTGTCGTTGATGCTCATGAACCGACCGAAGCCGGTGAGCAAGACGCGCGGACGTGTGCTCGCCGGCGATGCGGGCGTGCAGCGCGGCGTGTAGCTCGTGGCGAAGGCGACGTTCGCGTCGTACTGCCTCCGAGCGGCGGGCGTGCGGGTGTCCACCTTGACCTCGTTCTCGTCCCCGGCGACCGGCTCCTCGTCGCCGTCCGTCGCCTCCGTGGCGCACGCGCCGAGCGAGATCGTAGACGCCGCGAGCAGCGCGAAGAGGACCTTGCGAGCGAGCATCGAGGAGCTCCGCTGCAAGAGGTACACCGATGTAGGCAAAGGTCGTCCTCCTCGCAAGACCCCTAGAATCAAGCCTCGCGACCGCGCCGGCCGAGAGGCGAGGGGAGGGCGCCGGCGCGCGCTTGGATCGTGGTCGATCCACCTGGCGGAGCGCGCAAGAGATTTACACGGAAGCTCGGAAGCTCGGAGAGATGTTCAGGTCTCCGACCTGCGGCCTCGGTCCGAGACCTCCGAAGTCTCGCGTGGACGCGGCAGGTCGCAGACAAGAAATCCTTCTCCTCCGAGCTTCCGAGCTTTCGTGTAAAAAATCCTGGTGTGTCGCTTGCAGCTCGCGACCGCATGGCGCGACGCAAGAACGCGGTCCGACTCGAGCGCGAAATCGACGCCTTCGGCGATCCGCATGCGGTCTGTCTCTCCAACGACGAGGTCGAGCTGATCGCCTCGACGAGCTACGGACCGCGCGTGCTCGCGTATCGTCAACGCGGCCTGGCCAACGTGTTCGGCTTCCTCGGTCCGAGGGAGCAAGCGAAGTCGACGCCCTTCGGTGAGCCTTGGCACATCTATGGCGGGCATCGCTTGTGGCACGCACCGGAGGATCCCGTGCGGAGCTACATCCCGGACAACGGCCCGATCGAAGCCACGTTCGACGAGACGACGCTCGTGCTCTCGCAGCCCGTCGAGCGCGTCACGTCGCTCGTGAAGGAGCTCCGCCTCACGCTCGCGCAGGAGGGAAGCGCCGTGCGCGTCGAGCATCGCATCACCAACACGAGCGCCGAGAGCGTACGGCTCGCGGTCTGGGCGCTCAGCGTCATGGCCGCGGGTGGCCAGGCGATCTTCCCGAACCCCACGTTCGTGCCGTTCCCGGAGGGCCTCTTGCCCGCGAGTCGCCTCGTCCTCTGGCCCTACACGCGGCTGTCCGACGCTCGCTTTCGATTCGGTGCAGTCTACACGCGCCTGCGGCAGGATCCGGGCGCGTCGACCCCGCAGAAGCTCGGGCTGCTCGACGAGGAGCACGGGTGGGCGGCCTATGCGCTCGGCGACGTCCTGTTCGTGAAGCGTTACACACCGGCGACGTCGCAGATGCCGCTCGTCGATCTCGGATGCAACGTCGAGACGTTCACGAACGCGCAGTTCCTCGAGCTCGAGACCCTCGGCGCCGAGACGCGGCTCGCTCCCGGCGAGACGGCGACGCACGAGGAGACCTGGCAGCTCGCGCAGGGCGTCTCGGTTCCCGACGACGACGAGCAGGCGACGCACGTGCTCGGTCCGCTCGTCGCGCGCGCGTAGTGGCCGGACGACGTCATGCGGTCTCCAGCAGATCGCCGCCCACGTCGTTCTCCGAGCTCTCGACGAAGCGGCGCAGTGCATCGTCGAGCGAAGGCAGGACGATGCCGCGCTCGCTCGACAGCGCGCTATACGCCGGACGCGGAGCCTCGAGCGCGAGGTCTGCGGTCGTGCAGGCGACCAGGGTATCGATCGAAACGCCTGCGGCTTCGGCGGCGCGCCCCGCGAGGTCCGCCCACGACACGGCGCCGCCGTTGGCGACGTGCCAGAGCCCAGACGCGTCGTCGACGAGAAGCGTCATGACGGCATGCGCCAGATCGGGGACGTACGTCGGCGACACCACCTGATCCGTCGGCGCGAGCACCGTCCGCCGATCGCGGAGCTTCGCCAGCGCGGTGCGCACGAAGTTCCACTCGTCCCACGGTCCGAAGAACGCGCTCGTTCGGACGACGAGGGCGCGCGGATGGAGCTGCGCGACGATCCGCTCCGCGAGCGCCTTCGACATGCCGTACACGCCGAGTGGAGCGACGGGATCGCTCTCCACGTACGGCGCCCCCTTCACCCCGTCGAAGACGAGGTCCGACGAGAACGTCGCGAAACGCGCTCCATACGCGCTGCATGCGCGCGCGAGCGCGGCGACGACGAGCCCGTTCTCCCGGAAGCAGCGGTCGCGGTCGCGCTCGGCCGCGTCGACCCGCACATACCCTGCGGCGTTCACCACCGCCCACGGACGGACCGCTCGGATCGCAGCCTCCGCGGCCTCGCCGTCGGCGGCGTCGAGGTCAGCGCGTGACATCGCGACGACCGGCATCCCGCGGTCGGCACAGATGCGCGCGAACGCGCGGCCGAGCGTACCGGCTGCGCCCGCGATCATCACCGGCGGCAGCGTCTTTGCAGGGCCGATGCTGCGCGGGCACGCGGTGCGTCCAGGCGTGCTCGCGGGCGGATAGAGAAGACGGCCTTCGCTCGTCCACCATCCCCGTGCGTCGATCATCGGGTGCGTGCTCGAACCCGTGCGCGCGAGCTCCTCCGCGACATGGGCGAGAGCGGTGGGACGCACGCAGCTCCCGCGAACGTCGAAGAGACCGGGCTCGTAGTGACCGCGCTGCTGCACGAGCAAGCTGTCCCAGTCACACGCCCCGAACACCGACCACGCCGTGACCGCGTGCACGTCGATGCCGTCCGCGCGCGCCGCTTCGGCGGCGACCCACGCGTCTGCGAGCCATCGGATCTGCTCTTCCGGGCTGCAGCCGATGTGCACCTCGGTGAACGCCAGCGGCAGCCGATAGCGATCCCACATCTGGTCGAGGACGCCGCGATGACCGACGATGCCCTCGCCCCGCACGCGCACCGCCTCGACGTCGGCGTAGCTCTCGATGCCATTTCCGCCTCGTACGACCGGCGGGTACTTGTGGACGTGCTCGTCGAGGAAACGATCGCTCGTCACGTAGTAGTTGATGCCGACGACGTCGGGCGGACAGGGATCCTCGACGAACGAGTCGAGCTCGTCTTCCCTCGCGCCGCACCCGACGAAGAACCCGCGCAACGCATGATCGCGGCCGAATCGCCCGGTCAACAGATCGAGGCTCGCGAAGCGACGCTCGTTCTCGAACGCGGCCTGATACGCGAGGCGCGGCGTGCTGAAGATCGTCGCGAAGTCCTCGGTCTGTACGAGCCGCGCGCCTGGGACGACCTCGCGGATCGCGCGCATCGCCGCGCGAGTCGCGCTGCACTCCACGAGGAGTGCGCGAACGAACGCAGCGTCGCTCCTCGCGTGGGGATACCAGTGCCCGTAGAGCGCACTGAAGCGTGCGGTCGTCAGCGGCTCGTTGATCGGCGTGAAGTCCTCGAGCCACGGGTAACGCTCCGCGACCGCGCGCGCGAATGCGGCGAGACCGCTCACGAACGAGTCGTCGAGCAGGCTCGTGCGCCGCGGCCCGCTTCCGTGGTGGACGAGACCGACGATGGGCCGCACGCCGAGCTCGCGAAGACGTGCGAGCCGCGCGTCCGCGAACGACCAGTCTGCGCTCGCGAGGCCGTCCGGCGCGGTCCGCTCCCACAACACGGGATAACGAACGGCTTCGACGCCGAGCCCCGCGATGAGGTCGAGGTCCTCGGGCCGCGACTCGTGCCCCGTCGCGACGACCTGATCGACGTACGCATCTCCGATGCGCACGACGCTGCACTCGATGCCCGCCCACATCGAAAGCTCACGGATCTCCGTCATGCTTTTCCCTCCGGAACGAGGATGCGCGCGTGTCCCCGATGCCGCGACGAGTACGCGCGCGCGATGTCGTGCGCCGCTTCGCCGGCGCGTCCCTGACGCACGAGCGCGACGATCGCGCCGCCGAACCCGCCGCCCGTCATGCGCGCGCCGAGGACGTCGGGGTGCGCCTGGGCGAGCGCCACGAGACGATCGACCCCCGGCACCGAGACCTCGAAGTCGTCGCGTAGCGAGGCATGCGAGGCATCGAAGAGGCGACCGACCCGCAACGGATCGTTCTCGCGCATCGCGAGCACCGCCTCGAGCACGCGCGCATTCTCGGTGACGACGTGCCTGGCGCGGCGATCGAGCGGCGCAGGCAACGATGCGGTACGCCCCACGTCGTCGACGTCGCGGAGCTCGCGCACGCCGAGCAGCTCGGCCGCACGCTCGCACTCCTTCCGCCTCGTCCGGTAGTCGCCCGCCGCATGATCGTGGGCGATTCCGGAGTCGAGCACCGCGATCTCGACGTCGGTCGGGAGAGGCACACGTTCGTAGGCGAGCGAGCGGGTGTCGATGAAGAGCGCGTTCTTCGCGTCGGCCAGGCTCGACGCCATCTGGTCCATGATCCCCACCGGCGCGCCGACGAAGTCCGTCTCTGCGGCCCGTCCGATCTTGGCGAGCGCGACGTCCGCGAGATCGAGCACGAAGGCCTGTCGCAGGGCGCGGAGAAGACCGACCTCGAGCGCCGCGCTCGACGACAGCCCGCTGCCGACCGGGACGGCCGATTCGATCAGCGCGTCGAACCCGGCCGTGAGGTGGCCGGCGGCGCGCAGCGCCACGATCGTGCCTTGCACGTAGTCGATCCACGAGCCCTGCTTGCGCTCGTGCCCGAGCTCGAACGTGATCGGCTCTCGCTGCGCCACGTTCATGCTCATCGCTCGTACCCGGCCGTCGTTGCGATGCGCGAGGCTCACGGTCGTGCGCTGCGGTATCGCCATCGGCAGCACGAAGCCGCCGCTGTAGTCCGTGTGCTCGCCGATCAGGTTCACGCGCCCCGGCGCGTGAGCCACGACGTCCGGCGAGCGACCGAAGGCCTCCGCGAAGTCACTCAACGCGCACCTCGATCCCGCGCAGCTCGGCGGCCTTCTCCTCGGGCGACGTGTCGGCCGTGAAGGCGCCCGCGCCGAGCTCGCTGCCGGCGAGGTACTTCAGCCGTTTCTTCATCCTCAGCGCCGGATAGATCTCGATGTGGAGGTGGGCCTCGGGATGCTTGCCTCCGTCGACCGGCGCCTGATGGACGGCCATCACGTACGGCATCGGCTGATCCCACAGCGCGTCGAGCTTCATGAGGACCACCTTGAGCGTCCGCGCGAAATCGTGGAGCTCGAGGTCGTCGAGGTCGAGCAGCGAAGGGCACGCCCGCACGGGCAGGACCCACACCTCGTAGGCCCAGCGCGCGAACGCCGGCACGAACGCGACGGCATGGCGCTCCGTATGGACGATGCGCGAGCCTTCACGATGCTCGTCGCGAACGATCGCCTCGACGAGGCCACGCCCGGCGCGCTCGTAGTGTCGTCGCTGGATGAGCAGCTCCCGCGCGGGGATCGGCGGCACGAACGGATATCCGTAGAGCTGGCCGTGAGGATGCGGCAGCGTCACGCCGACCTCGACGCCTCGGTTCTCGAACGGCATCACGTACTCGATGTCGTTGCGTGCGCTCAGCGCCCGCGTGCGCTCGGTCCACACGCGCACGACCATCTCGACGTGCCAGAGCGGCAGCGCACCCAGCGCTCCCTGCGCGGCCTGCGTGTACACGACCACTTCGCACTGGCCCGTCGCAGGAAGCGTGGCGACGTACGACGCCGGCGGCGTGTGCGCAGCCGCGTGGAGCGTCGGGAATCGATTCTCGAACACCGCGACGTCCCATTCGCCGGCGGGGACCTCGGTCGGGCTCGACGGATCGGTCGTCGGCGCGAGCGGATCGTAGTCGGGCGGAGGAAGGAACGTCCGGTCCTGCCTGTGCCCCGCGTACGTGACCCACTCGCCGCGAAGCGGATGCCAGCGCAGGTGCGGATTGGGCGGCACGGTCATGCCCTCGGGCGCCGGCGCCACGATGTCGGGCGCGATCGGCGCGCGGCCGTAGAGCCACAGCTTGCGACCGTCCGGCTTCGTGAGCCGGCGGGAGTACATCGGGCTCGTGGCTCGCGCGTGAGCGATCATCGGGGCGCCCCTCCTCGCTCCGTGATCGCGATCTCCGCGAGCGATTGAGGCGGCACGACGTCGACCTTCTCGTCACCCGCGGCCGGCGCCACGCGGCCGCTCGTTGCCTCGGCCATCATGCGGAGGCTGAATTTCGGGGTCCGATCGGCACGCAAGAGGCCGTTCGCCTCCTGGTACGTGTCCGCGAGCTGCGTGTAGCAGAAGCCCGCGAGCAGCTGGAGCGAGCGCACGGTGCCGAGCAACGTCGCGTACCGTTCGGCGAGCTCGCCCTCGTTCCGCGAGACCGAGTAGCCCCAGGTCTCTGCGCCGTCCGCGAGGGCGATCCCGCCGAACTCGGAGAGCACGACGGGATGGCTCTGATCGCTCCTCCGACGACCTCCGACGACGAGCGCACGTCCGCCGGGGCGTTCGTGCTTCAGGATCTTCGGCAGGAGGTCGACGGTCGCGTAGCGCTGCGCGATGCGCTCCGGGTTCGCGTCGTAGTCGTGGATGCCGAGGATGTCGGTCGCCACGCTCTCCCATCCGTCGTTGCCCACGACCGGCCGCGTGGGATCGAGCGTCTTCGTCAGGTGATACAAGCTCTCGACGAGGTGCCGTTCGGTCTGGCTCTCGGGCAGGTTCGGGACGCCCCACGACTCGTTCAGCGGCACCCACGCGACGATGCACGGATGGCTCACGTCGCGCTTGATGACCTCCATCCACTGCCGCGTGAGGCGCTCGATCGTCTGGCGCGTGAAGCGATACGCGCTCGGCATCTCGGCCCACACGAGCAGCCCGAGGCGGTCGGCCCAGTACAGGTAGCGAGGATCTTCGACCTTCTGATGCTTGCGCGCGCCGTTGAAGCCCATCGCCTTCGTGAGCTCGACGTCGCGGCGGAGCGCGTCGTCGTCGGGCGCGGTGAGCCCCGTCTCCGGCCAGTAGCCCTGATCGAGCACCATGCGCAGCGGATAGGGACGACCGTTGAGGACGAAGCGCGTGCCCTCGATGCCGAACGAGCGCAGCGCGGTGTAGCTGGAGACGGCATCGACGACGGCGCCGTTCTCGTCGACGAGCTGCAGCTCCGCCTCGATGAGCGTCGGGCGCGAAGGGCTCCACAGGAGCTCGTTGCGGAAGTCGTCGATGCCCGGGTCGCTGAGAGCGACGGTCCGATGGACCTCGCCGGCGACGACCGAATAGCGGTCCTCGGCGAGGAGCACGTCGCCTCCGGAAAGGCGCAGCGTGAGCCAGTAGCGCTTCTCCGCGGGACCGACGATGGTGCCGTCCATCCCGATCTCCCACCGGACCATGTTCGGCGTCCATTTCAGCTCGGCGACGCGCGCGGAGCCGACCCGCTCGAGCCATACGGTCTGCCAGATCCCCGTCGTGCGCGGATACCAGATCGAGTGCGGCTCGAGCTGCCAGTCCTGCTTTCCGCGGGGTTTGGCGAGGTCGGAGGGATCGTCCTCGGCGCGCACGACGATCTCGTGGGTTCGGCCCTTTGCCATGAGACGTGTGACGTCGATCGCGAACGGCGTGTACCCGCCCTCGTGGCGCGCAGCGAGCGTGCCGTCGAACCAGACCGTCGCCTCGTAGTCCACGGCGCCGAAATTGAGGATCAGCCTTTCGCCGTTCACGAGCTCGTCGAGGTCGACCGTGCGCCGGTACCAGCACGCCTTGTAGAGCCCGGTGTTGCCGATGCCGCTGCGTTCGGTCTCGACCGAGAACGGGACCTCGATCGTCGCGTCGAAGATCACCGTCCGCGCATCGTGGTGCGTCGCCTCGGGATCGAGCGCGAACTCCCACGGGCCGTCGAGGCTCGTCCAGTCCTTGCGCCGGAGCATCGGCCGCGGATACGCGTGCGCGTGCTCGTGCGACCTCGCGATGTTGCCGTGCGCGAGACCGAGCTTGGCGAGATGACGGCGCGACGGCATGACCGCACCTCACGCCGCGCGCGTACCGGTCGCCGCCGGCTTGCGGACGCCTTCGATCTGATCGACGAGCGACAGCGCCTGAGCGACCACCTGATCCATGTTGTAATACTTGTACGTCGCGAGGCGGCCCACGAAGTGGACACCCGGCGTGGCATCGGCGAGCAGCTTGTAGCGTCGATACAGCTCGGCATTCGCAGGACGCGGGACCGGGTAATACGGGTCGCCTTCGCCCGTCGGCAGCTCGTAGACGATGCTCGTCTTCGCATGCGCTTGGCCGGTCAGGTACTTGAACTCGGTGATGCGCGTATATTCGTGCTCGTTCGGATAATTGATGACAGGTCCCCGCTGGAACACCTCCTCGTCGTGCGTCTCGAACCTGAAATCGATGGATCGATAAGGGAGCTTTCCGTATCGATAATCGAAGAACGCGTCGACCGGCCCCGAATAGATCATGGAGCGAAAACGCAGCTCGTTCACGACGTCGCGATAATCGGTATTCAGGACGACACGGATGTTCCTGTGATCGAGCATGCGCTCGAACAGACGCGTGTAGCCGTGGAGCGGCATGACCTGGAATTCGTCGGTGAAATACCGGTCGTCGTGGTTCGTGCGAGCCGGGACGCGTGCTGCGACCGACGCGTCGAGGTCCGACGGATCGAGGCCCCACTGCTTCCGCGTGTAATTGGCAAAGAACTTCTCGTACAGGTCGCGCCCGACCTTGCTCACGACCGCCTCCTCGCTCGTACGCGGATGCGAAATCGGCTCCGCGCGGCTGGCGAAGAACGCCTCGATGCTGCCGGCGTCGAGCTCGAGCCCGTAGAGCCGGTTCACCGTGTCGATGTTGATCGGAAACGGAAGGAGCTTGCCGTCGACGTGCGCGAGGACATGATGCTCGTACGGTCGCCACTCGGTGAACTGCGAGAGATAGTCGTAGATGCGCTTTGCTGCCGTGTGGAAGATGTGCGGGCCGTACCTGTGAACGAGGACGCCTGCGTCGTCGTAGTGATCGTAGGCATTCCCCCCGATGTGAGGGCGCTGGTCGCACAGGACGACGCTGCGGCCGAGCGACGCCAGCCGCTCCGCACACACGCTCCCGGCGAATCCAGCTCCTACGATGAGATAATCGAACATGGATTCTCCTGCGCTTCGGGCTTCGTTCGGAGCTCCAGCACGTGCCCTACGAGAGAATGCATCTCTGCCCACGTCCGCTCCCACGAGGTCTGCGCGACGAAGTCGTCGCAAGACGCGCGCCGTGTCGCAAACTTCGAAGTGCCGAGCTCGGCGAGCGCGGCGTCGACGCTCTCGACGAACTCATCGGCGTCCCGCGCAATTCGAACTAGCCCTTGCTCGCCGTATGGCCTCACCACGTCGTGGATGGGCGTCGATACGACCGGCTTGCCTGCGGCGAGATACTCGAGTGTCTTGGTCGGGCTGATGTACCGCGTTGCCTCGTTGAGGGCGAACGGCATGATCGCCACGTCCCAGCCTGCGAGGTATCGTGGCAGCTGCTCGTAGCTCTTCTTCCCGAGGAAGTGCAGGTTCGGCAGCTGCGGTAATTGCGCCGGGTCCACCTTCGCGACCGGCCCGAGCACCACGTAATGGTGCTGCGGCCGGCGCTCCGCGATGCCTTGGAGGAGCTCGACGTCCATGCGCTCGTCGATGACGCCGTAAAAGCCGAGTCGAGGATGCGGGATGTCGCGTTGATCGGCGGGGTCCTCCCGGGGGTCGCGCCGGCGAGCCTTCGCGAAGTGCGCGGCGTCGACGCTGCTGGGAAACGCATGAACGCTGGCGTGATACGGGCGCTTCGCTTCGTAGAGGCTGTGCCCGCCGGTGAACACGAGGTCCGCGGTCCGGAACAGCTCGTGTTCGAGCTCCCGGAGGATCGGGGGCGCGCCGCGGAACCCGGTCAGCTCGTCCATGCAGTCGTAGACCGTGACGGACCGCCGGAGATGCCGAGAGAACCCCAGCGCCATCGGCGTGTACATCCACAGGATCGGGTCGCGCACGCGCGCGTCGGTCACGAGCTCGTCGAGGAGTGTGCGAAGCGGCCGCTCCGTGTCTTCGTGAGGACGGCCGCCCTGGAGATGAGGAACGACCACCTTCAGGTTCGGTTCGACCTCGTCGAACGAGAGCCGAGGCGTGTCGGAGTCGAACACCGGTTCTTCGACGAAGAAGACGCGTCTCTCGCGAGCCCACCGGCTCATCAGGTGATTCGGGCGCTGGTACACGAAGCCCCAGCGCAGATGCGAGAGACACAAGAGATCACCGGCCATTCGCGTGCTCCTGTTTGCGCCGCGCTTGCGGCGTTGGGTTCGCATTCCCGTCACCACGAGCCATGGTTCGTGCCCGCTCGTGCCACGCCCATGCATCGCGGACGATCCTCTCGAGCGAGGAGCGCTGTGCCCGCCATCCGAAGCGCTCCTCGGCGCGATGCGGGCTCGCGACCAGCGCTGGCGGGTCGCCTTCGCGTCGCGGCCCGTACACGACGGGGATCTCGCGGCCGGTCACGGCGCGGCACACGTCGATCACCTCGGCGACGGAGTGTCCCTGGCCCGTTCCCAGGTTGAACGCGCCGCTCGCTCCGTTTCCTTCGAGGTACGAGAGCGCGGCGATGTGGGCGTCCGCGAGATCGACGACGTGGATGTAGTCGCGGATGCACGTGCCGTCCGGCGTGTCGTAATCGCGCCCATAGACGGTGATGTTCGGACGCTCTCCGGAGGCGGCGTCCAGCACGATCGGAACGAGATGGGTCTCCGGATCGTGGAGCTCGCCCAGCCCGGCATCGGGAAGCGCTCCTGCAGCATTGAAGTAGCGCAGCGCCGCGTAACGAAGACCGTACGCCTGCGCGTACGTCGCGAGCATCTTCTCGATCGCGAGCTTGGTCTCGCCGTACGGATTGATCGGGGTCGCGGCGTCGGTCTCCGTCAACGGGACGCGCGCCGGCGTTCCGTACACCGCGGCCGTCGACGACAGGATGAAGTGGCGCACGCCCGCGTCGAGCGCGCTCTCGAGCAGCGACGCCGTCGCGACGACGTTGCCCATCCAGTAGCGCCGCGGATCGACGACCGACTCGCCGACCTGGATGCGAGCTGCAAAGTGCACGATCGCCGTGACATCGTGCGTGTGGATGAGTCGCGCAGTGACGTCGCGATCCGCGACGTCGCCGACCACGAGCGGCGCTCCGGAGGGCACGGCTTCGCGGCGCCCACTCGACAGATCATCCAGCACGACGACGGCGCGACCCTGCTCGCGCAGGCGATGGACCGTGTGCGAGCCGATGTAACCAGCACCGCCCGTGACCAGGACCGTCATGCGGCCCAACCAAGCATGGTGCGTGCCCTACCCCCGCGGATCGCAACGAGCGGCGCTCACGCGCAGCCGTGGGGCGGCTTTTAGCGGCGGCGCGTTCGCGTCCTGCGACGTCCGACGACCACGACCGCACCGAGCATCGCCAGCGCTGCGCCGGCGAGGTCAACCCGCGCTGCGCCCGGAATGCTGCAGCCGCATGCCTTCTTCGGCGCTTCGGTCTCATCCTTCGGTGCGGTGCCTGCGCCGTTGCTCGCCGCAGCGCTCGGCGTGAGCAGCCCGGCCTTGTCCGCCTGTGCCCGCGTGATGCACCGGCTCTTCTCCGAGCACGTCGTTCGCTGCGGGCACGACTTGCCGGCGCCGCAGCGCTGCCGGACGAGGAGCCGCTGACCGGCATCGGTCTTCGTTCCTGGCGCCTGGTCGAGCGCGCCGATCTCGACGCAGAGCGGAACCGGGCGGCAGATCGAGCCCGTCGGGCAGTTCGTGTCCGTCTCGCAGACCGTCGGCTCGCACCACGTCTGGCCGTTCTCCGACTTCTGCGTCGAGCCGAGCGGACACTCCTCTTGCGCTCGAGCCTCGCGTGCGACGACGACACCGGCGACCGCAACAGTGACCACGCTGAGCAGCAACACACGGCAGCGAAGGGCGAGCATGCGCGGATCCTACGCGGCGCGACCGGATGGTACAATCGAGGGAGATCCATTGCCGCTCACGTCATCGACCAACGGCTCGTCCCGCGAAAGCGACCAACGGCTCGGCTGGGAAGCGACCCACGAGTCGCGCCGCATCGTCGCCGCCGACGGCACCGGCATCGCGTACGAGGTCCTCGGGAGAGGCGACAAGACGATCGTTCTGTCGAACGGTCTCGGCGGACGGCTCTACGCGTGGACCCCCGCGATCGAGGCCTTCTGGTCCGACTACCGGATCATCACGTGGGACTATCGTGGTCTGTTCGCGTCCGAGTCGCCGAAGTCCAAGCGGAAGCTGTCGGTCGCGAACCACGTCGACGACATCATGGCCATCCTCGCCGCCGAGAAGGTCGAGCGCGCGGTGTTCTGCGGATGGAGCATGGGCGTGCAGATCTCGCTCGATGTCGCCGCAAGCTTTCCCGACAAGATCGCGGGGCTCGTGCTCCTCAACGGCACGCACGGTCACGTCCTGTCGACGGGATTCCAGCCGTTCGTCTCGATTCCGTTCCTGCCGCGACGTCTCCACGCGCTGCTCGAATGGCTGCAGGACCACGAAGAGGTCGCGCAACACATCGCGCGTGCCACGCGTCTCGCCGAGATCCCCATGTGGCTCGGGATGCGGCTCACGGCGGGCGCACGCGCGAGCGAGCTCACGCCGTTGCTCGCGCGCTACATGGACGACGTCCTAGGCCCGAGCTTCACGAACTACCTGCGCCTGTTCCAGGAGCTCGACGCGCACTCGACCTATCACCTGCTCCGTCACATCGACGCGCCCACGCTCATCATCGCCGGCATGCTCGACGTGCTCACGCCGCCGTATCAGTCCGCGCAGATGGCGCGACGCATGCCGCACGCGGAGTACATCCGCCTCTGGCGTTCGAGCCACTTCTCGATGCTCGAGCGTCCCGAGGTCGTGATCCCCGCGATGCGGCGCTTCCTCGACGAGCGCGCGGCGTTCTAGCGGGCGCGCGTCAATTGGCGGCGGGCGGCGCCGACGAGGGCTTCTTCTTCCCGAAGACCTCGTCCCAGCCCTCGCGGTACGCATCGGTCGCGACGTTCGCGGGACCCTTCGTCAGCGCGGGCGGGCGATAGCTGTCGGTGACGTCGCACACGCGAGGGTTGTCCTTGCGCGGCGAGAGCGTCACGACCTCGCCGGTGATGGGACGTCCTTCCTGCAGGGCGCGGAGCTCGCCGGTCTCGAGCTTCTCGTCCCGCGCGCGCAGCACGTGCACGCCGCCCCCGTCGGAGGTCGGCGGACCGAGGACGACCACGTCTGTCGCGGCTTTATCCTTCGCGGGCGCGTCGGACATATCCTTTGTATAGCGCGGGCCGCCGCTCAGTGCCCGATATGACCGCAGAGCGGGTCGTGGTCGTTGCAGGGCGGCCCGTCGTTCAGGCCCTTCGGGTGGGACGAGTCCCGCGGACCCCTCGGCACGATCGGTCCCGTGGCGGGGGGCTTCACGACCACCGCCGGAGGCTTCCGGACAGCCGCGAGATCGCTCTGCAGGTCCGCGGTCGCCTTCTCGAGCTCCGCGATGCGTGCCTTCTGATCGTCGACGCGCCGTCCGAGCTCGTCCGCGCGGGCTTCGGCGCTCGCCGTCGAACGATCGAGCTCCGCGATCCGCTTGTCCGATGCGGGCTTCGAGACCGCGAAGAACAGCACGAGACACATCGCGAGACACACGGCAGCGCCGGCGAGGCCGCTCGCGACGAACGCGCCGGGCCCCGGCCTCTTCACCGTCTCGGCGCGCAGCCGTTGGAGCTCGAGCTCGTGGCGGCGTTCGCGCTCGGCCTCTTCCGCGCGGGTGCGCGCCTCGACGGTGATGCGAGCCTGTTCGACGGTGGCACGCTGCATCGCCTCGCGTCGTGCCTCCTCTTCCATCTCGCGGAAGCGGGTGCGCTCGCGTTCTTCGGCGGTCGCGCGCTCGCGCGCTTCGAGCTCGGCGCGCTCGCGGAGCTCCGCTTCGCGGCGCGCGGCGACCTCCGCATGCTCGCGGGCCTCGCGGGCCTCGCGCTCATGACGGATACGATCGTCTTCGAGCTTCATCAGCTCCTTCAGGGAGAAGTTGACGCTCTCGTCTCGTCGCTCGGGACCACCGGTCATGCGTACCTCGCGCGTTCCGACACGCTCCGGTCGCGACGCCTTGGGCGCCCCCACTAGAAACCTTCAGCGATAGGGAAATTCAGGGCGATGCCAGCTCGCGAGGCTGACGACGACGTCGCGCGCCGAGTCGAGGAGGAGGGGGTTCATCTCCACGCCGGACCAGGTCAGCGTCACCGTCGCACCGTCGCTGCCCAGCCACACGTCGTGTCGTTCGTCGAGGCACACGAGGTCCTCCATCGAGGTCTCGAGCCACGCGCGTGCCTCGTCGGCGGCCATGCCGTGGAAGTGGTACGCCTGATCGAAGGCGTCGAGGCCCACGAGGTGCTCGTCTTTTGCGCGGAGCCGAAGCGCGCGACCGATCGACCCGCGCTGCACGACGGCGACCTTCGCGGTCGGTCCTTTCGTGACGGGGGCGCGCACGCGGGTCTTCAGGTTGCCGGAGATCTTCACGAGGTCGATCGTGAACGCGACGTCGCTCTTCGTTCCCTCGACGCGCGGGCTCTCCTTGCTGCGCGCGGCAGGCACGTAGAGATGCGAGCGCCAATGCGCGTAGCGCTCGAGCGTGCGCGACGCGTGGATGCGACGTCGCATCTGCGCGCCCGATGCTCCGGCGGCGAGCGCCAGCGTTGCACCGATCACGACGAGCTCGATCATGCGTTCCGGAAAGCATGACACCGCGATGGGCGCCGTGCTTCCCGGAAAACGACGCGCGAAATCAGTGCGAGAGAGCTTCGCAGCCGCAACCGCACGTGTTCTGGAAGCTGCGCTGGTTCGACGCGCACACGTAGCGGATGGTCTGGCACGTCGTCGGCGTGCCGATGTAGTTGCGCCACCACTCGTTGTCCGGGTCGCACGCCAGGCATGCCTTCTTGGTGCACGCGACGCTGCCGGTCGTGCCGCACGAGCACGTGTTGCAGCCGTCGGTCGACGGGAAGCTCGCGCCGGGGCTGTACGTGTCGCCGTCGTAGCTGCAGGTGACCGCCGCCTGCGACTTGATCGTGAGCTTCACCGTGAAGGTGGCGTCGAGGAGATCGTAGTCGCGGAACACGGCGCGGTACGCGCGCGACGCGGTGCCGGCGGGGACCTTGTAGACGACCTTCGAGTCGAGCGTGGCGCTCGATGCGTCGTCGTTGGCCGCGACGACGTCGAACGCCGAGGTCGTGATCCAGCCCATGGCATCGCCGTAGACGGACTTCACGTCGACCGTGATCTCGTCGCCGCCCTTGGCGGAGAAGCCGTAGGCGCGGTAGCGCGGCGGGTCGTTGTAGTACGTGGACTTGGTCTCGCCGTTGGCGATCTGACCGAGGTACTTCGGCGAGGCGAGGCGGAGCTCGCTCTCGTAGCTGTCGACATTCTCTTTCGACGCCGCTTCGGAGCTGGAGCAGCCGGTCAACGCGCTGAGCGCGCCCACGACACCGACGACGATGAAACCACCGGCGAAACGAGAAACACGCGAAACACGCGAAAAACGAGACGACATTATCCAAGACCCTCCGCGACCCTGACCCCGCCCTATCGACCCGTCCCGGCTTCCTCCTCCGGGGGCCGATGTCCGGCGCCGTCCCGGAGGACGTCGCGAGCTCGGCCGGATCAATGGACGCGGCGGTCTAGCTCCGGAACCGTGTATGGTCAAGGGCGATACCGGCGGATATTTCACCTTCTCCTGGATCCGGGAACTTCGGGCTCGCGCAGGCGACATTGATTGTCATGGGGTCGGCAAAACCATGCGAATTGATTCGGTAAATATTTCTCCACAAACTCTCGGCCACGGCGCTCGCCGGCTTCGGGCGGTGCTCCTCCTCTCTGTTCTCTCCTCTCTCGGGGCGGCGTGCGGAGGGAGCCCGGCGCCGGGCCCGGTCGCGCCGGCAGCTCCTCCCGTTTCCGCTCCGAGTGGAACCACGACCGCGCTCGCGATCCCGCCGCCCGCGGCCGATCCCTTCGCGGCCCCGGCGTCTCCGCGCGACGAGGACGCGGCGACCGCGCCGGAAGAGCCGCCGCTCGATCTCGAGCCGTGGAAGAGGGCGAAGACCGCGAAGGGCGTGTCTGCGCCGCCGCCGTCGTGCGCGGCCTACGCGAACCGCGCACCGGGCAAGGAGCACACCGGCCTCATCGAGGCGTTCGCCGAGAAGGATCCCGCGAAGCGCGACGCTCGGCTCGTGGCGATCTCGAAGACGGCGGCCATGTTGGCTGGCGCTTGGACTCTGATGATCCGTGCGGAGCTCGCGCCGATCGAATGTGCGGACGCGATCATCGATCCGTTCCTGCAAGCGTACTCGCCGGCGTCGAGCACCGAGACGCCGTCCAGGCTGCAGACGCTCGTTGGGTTCTCTCTCGCGGCGAAGCTCTCGCGCACCGCAACTGCTCCGCCGGCGATGGGCGCGATCCGCGACAAGGAGAAGGTGAAAGCCTTCATCGGTGGGCCGCTGAAGACGTGGCTCGTCGAGCAGTCGACGGCGATCGAGGTGCTGTCCTCCGGCGCCGCTGGACTGACCGGTTACGCGCGCGGGGTTGCCGCGATCGAGGCAGGCATCGCCGAGCTGCGCCTCGTCGACAAGATGCGGAGCGCGCCCGTGCCCGCGACGTGGGATCCCGAGCTCAAGGCGATCTACGAAGCAGCTCTCGACGAGGCGCTCGAGCCACGCAAGAAGCGCGGACGCGACGCGGCGCTCGTTGGGATGAGCGACTTCGCACGCGAAGGCATCTTTCGGGATTCGCGGGTCGATCGCGCTCGCACGCTCTTGTCGAAGCTGTACGGAGGGCGCCGCATCGACGCGCTCGACGGGCTCCTGGTCCCTGTCGTCGTCGTCACGCCGCCGATGACCACGAAGGAGCTCGCGATCGCGAACGTGCCGTCCACGTGGCTCGAGAACCCGGAGATCATCAATCCCGAGGAACCGCGGATCCTGACTCGAGGCGTGACGCGGCAGATGCGCAAGCGATTCGCCACGAACCCGGACTCCGCGGCGCCGGAGGTGCGCTCCGCCTACGCTCGCACGCGCTTCGACATGGGCCGCGTGTACTGGCGGCGCGTCGACTTCGTCGAGGCGGCACATGGCGCGAAGGGAAGCAAAAAGCCCGAGGATCGTCTGACCCTCGCGCTGTCACTCGCGCTCGCGCAGGGACCGAACGGCGCCGCCGAGATGATGCGCGCGCCCACGCCCGCGGCGCTCGATCTGCGCCACACCGAGGCGCTCGAAGCGCTCGCCGCCGAAGGCGGTCCGCTCGCCGGCCTCGCGGCGTACGACGCGGCGCATCTCCGTGCGCTCTCGCCGCCCGA